>DATBAP010000071.1:0-5901 GCA_036271455.1 Rhizomicrobium sp. | reverse complement strand
AAATGATCACGGGCGGCAACATCATCATGCCCATGCTCATCAGGATCGAGGCCACGGCCATGTCGATGATCAGGAACGGCACGAAGATCAAAAAGCCGATCTCGAAGGCGCGCTTCAGCTCCGACAGCATGAAGGCGGGCGCCAAGGTGGTGAGCGCGGTATCTTCCGCCTTCCCGGTGGGCTTCACATGCGTCATGTCCATGAACAGTTTGAGGTCGGCCTGGCGCACATGGTTGAGCATGAATTTCTTCATCGGCACCATGGCGGCGGTGAAGCCCTGCTCTGTGGTGACCTGATTGTTCATCATCGGCTCGATGCCCTGGTGATAAGCATCGGTAAGCGTGGGCGTCATCACGAACAAAGTGAGGAACATCGCCAGCGACACCAAGACGCTGTTAGGCGGGCTCTGCTGCAGGCCCAGCGCCGTGCGCAGCAGCGACAGCACCACCACCATGCGCACAAAACTGGTCATCATGATCAGGATCGACGGCGCGATCGACAGCACCGTGATCAAGGCGATGATCTGCACCATGCGGTCGGTGAAAAGGCCGCTGCCATTGAGGTCGATGGATAAGCCGCCATTGACGGCAGCGGTCGCGGCCGCGGGCGTTGCCGCGAAGGCAAAGCTGGGCGCCAGCAAAGCCACTGCCAGAACCAGCAGCGGGGCCAAGGATTTCAGGCGATTCATTGGATGGATCCTTGCGCTGCCGCGATGCGAAGGCCGGAGGCGGGAATATTCTCGATCAGGCAGGCGCCTTCGGGTCCGGCGAAAATCAGATGTTCGACATTGTCGCGGCGGACGATGAACAGGCGCTGGCGCGGCCCCATCAGCAAGGTCTCGATCACCGCCAGGCGTTTCTGCTCGACCGAGCGGGTGACGCCGGGCACGCCCCATTTGCGGGCGGCAACGCCTGCTGCGCCGATCAGGGCCAACACCAGAAGCAGCGCGCCCACATAACGGATGATCTCGAAAGTCATGACGGGATTAAACAACCGTCAACCTTAATCGTGGGTTAAGCGGGGGCAAGAACTGCCCGGCAAAAATCGCCGCCGTTAAGCCACGCTTAAGCATGTCGCGCGCACCATGGGTCGCTTTCGAAGGTGAAGGGAAAGTTTATGGCGATGAATCTGCCCGATATCCCGATCTTCTCGATCTTGCGCGAGCGTATGGCGTGGCTCAACCAGCGTCAGTCCGTGCTGTCCGAGAATGTCGCAAACGCCGATACGCCGGGCTTTGTCGCGCGCGACCTGAAGCCGCTGGATTTCCAGCAGGAGATGCAGTCGGCGGGCCAGAGCAGAATCGCCGGCCTCACCGTCACCAATCCGCGGCACATCGCGGCCCAGACCAGCGCCAACAGCGATTTCGACGTCACCGACACGCCGGACGTGGAAGCCAATCCCAACGGCAACGCCGTGTCGCTGGAGCAGGAGATGATCAAGGTCTCCGACACCCAGATGCAATTTCAGGCCGCCGCCAATCTGTATGGCAAGGCGATGAGCCTGATGAAGACCGCCATCGGTCAACCCTGAGATTAGAGGAGAAGGACAATGGAATTTTCCAATTCAATGGCCATCGCGGCCGCCGGCATGCGCGTTCAGTCCGACCGCATGAAAGTGATCGCCGAGAATATCGCCAACGCCGATTCCACCTCGCCCACGCCGGGCGGCGATCCCTACAGGCGCAAGGTGCCGACCGTGACCCAGGGCTTCGACCGTGAGTTGGGCGTCAATCTGGTTGAGAGCGGCAAGACCATGGCAGACAAGAGCGACTTCCGCAGCCAATACGACCCCGGCAATCCCACTGCCGACGCCAAGGGCTATGTGAAGCTGCCCAATGTCGATCCCCTGATCGAAATCATGGACATGAAAGAGGCCCAACGCTCCTACGAGGCGGACCTCACTGTCATGACGTCCACCAAACAGATGATGTCGCAGGCGGTAAGCCTGTTGAATAAGTGATCCCTGGACTGAATTGAAAGGAGACCGAGATGGCACTTCCTGCTGCCGCTGCCGCCGCCTACCAGAATGCCGCCCGCATCGGGCAGCCGCCGTCTGTGCCCGACGTCGCGCCGGCGGGTCTTTCTGATGGCAATTTCTCGGACTTCCTCTCCGGGGCGATCAAGGATTCTATCAACTCGATCAAGCAAGGCGAGCAGGCCACCACGGCCCAGGCGATGAACAAGAGCAATGTGGTGGACGTGGTCCACTCCATGAACGCCGCCGAACTCACTTTGGATACGGTGGTGGCGGTGCGCGACAAGGTGGTCGCCGCCTATCAATCCATCATGACCATGCCGATCTGAGCACCATCACCAAAGAATTTTTGAAGGACATAGCATGGACGCCTCCAACATCATGGATTTCGCCAGGTCTTCGATCATGGTGCTTCTGGAAATCATCGCCCCCGCCATGATCACGGCGCTGGTGGTGGGCCTGGTGATCGGCCTGCTCCAGGCGCTGACCCAGATTCAGGAACAGACTTTGGTGTTCGTGCCCAAAATCGTGGCCGTCTTTATCGTGCTTCTGATCGCCTTGCCGTCCGCGGGCGCCGCCTTAAGCGGATTGATGACCGATATCGCCGCCCGCATCGCCGCGTACTAGTTTTTGATGGCCTACCGCTTCGCTACTTGAGGCCTTATGCACGTCCATCTTCCCGCGCTTTCGGGTCTGCTCCTTACCTATCTTCTGGTATTTGCGCGCGTCGGCGCGATGATCATGCTGCTCCCGGGGCTGGGCACCATGGGCGTGCCCCCGCGCATCCGCTTGGTCCTGGCGCTGGCGGTGGCGTATGCGCTCACCCCCGTCGTCCAGACTCACTATCCCGCGGTGGCGCCGCAAAGCCTGATCGGACTGGGCGTCCTGATCCTGCAGGAGGTCACCGCCGGCGTGCTGGTGGGGGCGATGGCCGCCATCATCATGAGCAGCTTGCAGGTGGGCGGCTTTCTCATCGCTTCGCAGATCGGCCTGGCCTATTCGCAAAGCTTCGATCCCAGCCAGAACACGCAAGGCGCCTCGGTGAGCACCTTCCTTTCCCTTCTGGGCACGGTCCTGATTTTCGCCACCAATCTGCATCATCTTGCCATCGGCGCGATCGTGGGCAGTTACCGCCTGCTGCCGCCGGGCGGGCATCTTCCCACTTCCGACATGGCGCAGCTGGTGATCCAGCTTGTTTCATCGTCGTTTGCGCTGGGCTTTCAGCTGGCCGCGCCATTTGTGGTGTTCGGCTTCGCAATATATGCGGGGCTTGGTCTTCTGGCGAAGCTAATGCCGCAGCTTCAGATCTTCTTTCTCGCCATGCCCATCAACATCATGGCCGGCTTTGTGATCATGTTCGCGATGCTTGGCGCGATGATCACTCTGTTCCTCAATTACTACACCATCTCTATGGGGGCGTTTCTGTAACCCATGGCTGAGGACAACGACGACTCCCAACAGACCGAACAGCCGACACAGAAGCGCCTGGAACAGGCGCGCGAAGCCGGCGACGTCGTCAAATCCTCCGAAGTGTCGGCCTTTGTGGTGTTGGCGGGTGCCACCTTGGCAATCGCCATGTTCGGCCGTTCCCTGGCCGTGGGGATCGCCGGGATCTTGACGCAATTCATCCAGGCGCCGGAACAGATTGCGGTGGATGGCGCGGGCCTGACGTCGCTGATGCGCGGGGTTCTTCTGCATCTGGCGATCACGCTGGCGCCGTTCATGGGCGTGATGTTGACCGCAGCGGTGGCTGGTCACGTGCTGCAGAGCAAGCCCACCTTCAACCTCGAAAAGCTCCTGCCCAATTTTTCCAAATTGTCGTTTCTGTCAGGGTTCTCCCGTCTGTTCGGGCTGGAAGGCTGGATCACTCTGGTCAAGGGCCTGATCAAGCTTGCCATCGTCGGCATGGCGATCTGGACCCAATTGTGGCCCGAGCGCGGCATACTGGAAGGCATCCTCACCCAGTCGCCGCAGGCGGTGATGGCCGACATGACCCATCTTCTGTTCAAGGTTCTAATCGCGGCGCTGTCGGCGCTGCTGGTGATCGCGGCGCTGGACTATTTCATCCAATATACGCGCTTCATGAAGCGCAACATGATGTCGCGGCATGAGATCAAGGAAGAATTCCGCCAGAATGAAGGCGATCCCATCATCAAGGCCAAGGTACGCCAGATCCGCCAGGAACGCGCCAGGAAGCGCATGATGGCGGCGGTGCCCGAGGCCACCGTGGTGATCACCAACCCAACCCATTTCGCGGTGGCGCTCAAATATGAATCCGGCAAGACCGCGGCGCCGGTCTGCGTGGCCAAGGGCGTGGACGCGCTGGCCTTGCGCATTCGTGCTGTCGCCGAAGAGAACGAAGTTCCCGTGATCGAGAATCCGCCTCTGGCCCGCGCGCTCTATGCCACCGTCGAGCTGGACGAAGCCATCCCGGCGGAGCACTACAAGGCGGTGGCGCAGGTGATCGGCTATGTGATGCGGCTGAACGGTTCGCTGAGCCGCGCCCGCCGGTGGTAAGGGTGCGCCGGTAATATTTCTTCATACCTTGTTGTTGATAAAGGCCGGGAAAACCGGACCTTCTTTACCAGCCTGGGCGGCCCGGAAACCATTCGTTAACCGAATCCTGTAATGTGAAAGTGATGCAGGATCCCCGGACTCTTTCCAGTTCGACGTTGGGCGTATCTACCGGCGCGTGGCGCTGGGCGGCCCTGGGCTTCGGCCTGTTGGCGCTGGCCACCGCGACGGTGGCGCTGATCTATCCGGACAAGGCGGGTTTTGCCGGCTATGCGCTTTTGGGCGGCATCGGTGCCGTCGCTGCCCTTCTGCTTTATGCGGTCTGGCCGCGCGATGGGTTCCGCATCCTGGAAGCCAAGCGCGTGGCGGAAGCCGCGGCCCGCGCCAACGTCGCCTGGGCGATCACCGGTACCGATGGCGCGGTGGTGGATTGCAATCCGGTCTATCGGCTGATGGCGGGAACGCGCGAAGGCGAAAGCCCCACCCCGCCCGAATTGGCGCTGGCGGGCGAACCGTCCAGCGCCGTGCTCTATCGCCTGGCGCGCGACGCCGCCGAAAGCAAAGCCCGCGAGGAAAGCTTCCAGGTGATGCCGGGCCTGGAATTGGTGGCGGCGGTGCGTCCCCTGAAAGACCAGCAGACCGTGTGGTGGTTCACGCCGCGCCTCTCGGCCAGCGTTTCGCCCATTCATGTTGCCCAGCCCGCGCCGGTGGCGCCAGTTGCACCCCAGCCGATTGCCGCGGCGATGGTCGTGCCCGAAGCGCGCGTCCATCAGGCGGCGGGCACGCTGTTTCAGGACGCGCCGATCGGCGTGGCCTTCGTTGACGCAAATGGCGTGATCCGCGAAGCCAATGCCGCCTTCGCCAGATTCTTCGGTCTTTCCGGCGCGCTCACTGGCCAGAATGTGACGCAATTGGTCGAGGCGGGTGATCGCAACCAGGTCCAGGATCTCATCGCCCGCTCGGCCAGAGGCGAAAGCACAGGCCACCCGCTGGATTTGCGCTTTGGCGAGCACCGCATGGCGGAAATGTTCGCCAGTCCGATGGCCGAAGGCGCGCTGCTCTATCTGATGGATGTCTCCGAGCAGAAACAGCTGGAACTCAAATTCGCCCAGTCGCAAAAGATGCAGGCGGTGGGCCAGCTCGCGGGCGGCGTGGCGCACGACTTCAACAATCTTTTGACCGTGATCATCGGCAATTGCGAATTCCTTTTGATGCGCCATCCCGCTGGCGATCCCTCGTTCAAGGAAATCAACGAGGTTCATCAGAATGCGCTGCGCGCCGCCACTCTGGTGGGCCAGCTTCTTGCCTTCAGCCGCAAACAGACCATGCAGCCCAAAGTGCTGGCCTTGGGCGACATGCTCAGCGAGTTGACCCAGATGCTGCGCCGGCTTTTGCGCGAAGGCATCACGCTGA
>DATBAP010000070.1:0-12386 GCA_036271455.1 Rhizomicrobium sp. | reverse complement strand
CCACTTCGACATGCGGCACCAGCGCGCTGTCGCCGGTGACCACCACTTGGCTGCCCTGACCACGGCGATAATGAATATTGGCGGGCACGGCGACGCCGGCGGTATCGCTATTGTCCCAGGCCAGACTGCGGGTTGCCTGCTGGCCGGTCAGCGAAAGATCGCAGCGCGGCGAATCGAAGTCACCGAAGCTGATGGAGTCTTTGAATTTGTCCGCGCCCAGCGCGAAGGCGCCTCCCAGGCAGGCCGCGGCGATGGCGAAGCTGGATAGAGCGATCATGCCGAGTTTGGTGTGCATCTTTCACTCCTTGTCTTGGTTATGTTGAGCGGAATCGAGCAGGCGGAAATGCAGCCGCGCATAATTGACCAGGCCGCGGACCACGACATCCATCAGAAGCCAGGTTAGCGCGCCCAATCCGATGGCGGCGGCGATCAGGCCCAGACCCGCCAGCCACAGGGCGCCGGCGCTACCCAGCATACCGGTAGCGCCGCCGATGACCACGCCGGGGAATATCGCCGCCAGACAAACCGCGCCACCGGCGAAGGCCAGCGCCACGGCGGTAACGAACATGGCGATCAGGATTGCCGCCGCCACGCAGACGAACGGCACCAGGAAAATCAGATCCAGCGTGGCCAAACCCAGAAGCGCGATCACGGCGCCGACGATGCTTCCGGCGCTACGCTCGCTTTCCCAGCGGCGGAAGCCGGCTTCGGCACGTATTTCCTTCGCCAGCCGCGCGGGATCGCCCAGCGCCGCGGCGATGGCCGCCTCGCTACGCCCCGCAGCCATGCCTTCGCTGAAATGCGCGTCGTAATCGGCGATCGTCTCTTCTTTCTCCTCCGCCGGCAGGCCCGACAAGCCCATGCGCAATTCGGCAAGAAAACTCGCGCGGTTCATGACGCGTCTCCCATGATTTTCGCCACCGCTATTTCGAATGCGTCCCATTCGGCTCGCTGCGATTTGAGCGCCGTGGCGCCCGCCTTGGTGAGTTTGTAATATTTGCGCGGTGGACCGCTGGCGGATTCCTGCAGATAGGTGCTGACCAGATCTTCATTCTGCATCCGCCGCATCAACGGGTAGATGGTGCCCTCGCCCATGCCCACGGCCTCGGCCATCCGGGCGGCGATGTCATAGGCATAATTGTCGCCTTTGGAGAGCAGCGCCAACACGCACATCTCCAACACCCCCTTTTTCAGCTGAACTTGCAGTGACTCTGACATGAAGACCCTTATAACGCATAATACCATGCAGCGCAAGGTAGTAGTGGAGCTAACACAAATTGTTACTTATCAATGGGTTAGAAAGAGGCAGCGCATCCCAACCAATCTTTAAGAACCTGGGAGGAGCATGGCGCCATGCACGGCAATCCCCGTCTCACCCACCTTCTGGACCTGGCCAACAAAGGCCCGGCTTTGCGCAGCGCGCTGGTCGAGGAATTGACCGAGCTTCTCGCTTTTTGGCCCAGCGATTGCTCGCAGGATATGCGCGCACCGTGCGAGGCTTTGCTCGCGCGCACCGTGCAGGACATGGACGATTCGGTGCGCGCCGATCCCGCGCTGGCGGCGCGGGTGCCGGCCGAGGACAGTGTGGTGCCACTCAACGACAATCTGGGCCGCACCATGATCGAAATGGCGCGCGCCGGATTGGATGTCCACGCGCGGATGGCTGAAGCGCTCAAACTTTCGCGGTCCCGGCTGGAGGAAATCCTCGCCACCGATCATGGCCTGGCCTTGGTCTGCAAGAGGGCTGGCCTGTCACGCACAGTATTTTCCACTCTGGCGATGTTGACGGACCGCAAAACCGACGCCGCGCAATGCTATGCCGCGCTCGACCGCTATGAGGCGGTGACATCCCAAGCGGTGGAAAATCTGCGCGCCAAGAATAACGGCAGAGTCATCAGCTTTCGGCGTGAACTTCGTGACGCTCGCGCGTCTTGAGAAATTTCAAATTGGGAAATTTCTCAGCCACGTAACCCAGCTCCCAGGAATTCTTGGCCAGGAAAACCGGGGCGCCATCGCGGTCCGCCGCCATGCCGCCGCGATGGGCGGCGGCGAATTTCTCAATCTCCGCTTCGCCGCCTGACAGCCAGCGCGCGCCTTCGAAGGGCGCGGCTTCGAGATCGGCTTCCAGGCCATATTCCGCCACCAGCCGCGACTTCAGCACGTCGAGTTGCAGCGCACCCACCACACCCACGATCCATTGCGAGCCAATCTGGGGCTTGAACAATTGCGTCACGCCTTCCTCGGCCAGGCTTTCCAAAGCGCGCGCCAGATGTTTCTGCTTCATGGGATCGGCCAGGCGCACCCGGCGCAGGATTTCCGGCGCGAAATTGGGAATGCCGGTGAAGATCACATCGCCGGATTCCGACAGCGTATCGCCCACCCGCAGCACGCCGTGATTGGGAATCCCGATAATGTCGCCCGGCCAGGCTTCGTCCACCGTTTCGCGTTCGGAGGCGAAGAAGAGGATCGGATTGTGGACGCCGATGGTCTTGCCGCTGCCCGATTGCTTCAATTTCATGCCGCGGCGGAAGCGCCCGGACGCCAGCCGGAGAAACGCCACCCGGTCGCGATGATTGGGATCCATGTTGGCCTGGACCTTGAAGACGAAACCGCTCACCTCCTCATCGGCGGGATGGACGGCGCGGCCGATCGCGGCCTGGTCGCGGGGCGGCGGCGCAAAAGCTGCCAGCGCGTCCAGCAATTCCGAAACGCCGAAATTCTTCAGCGCCGAGCCGAAATAGACCGGCGAGAGATGGCCCTCGCGATAGAGCGGGAGATCGAAGCAGGGCAGGCCCTCTCGCACCAGGCTCACTTCCTCGTCCAGCCTGGCTCTCAATTCGGAATCGAGGATTGAGGCGATGGCATTGTGGCTGGCGCGGCCATCATCCTGGAACGGCACGAATTCGTCGCTCCCGAGATCGTAGACGCCTTTGAAGTTCAGGCCCATGCCCGCAGGCCAGACCATGGGTGCGGTCTCGAGCTGCAATTGATCGGAGATTTCATCGAGCAACGAAAAAGGATCGCGCGCTTCGCGGTCCATCTTGTTGATGAAGGTGATGATAGGAATGTCGCGCAACCGGCAGACTTCGAACAATTTTCGGGTTTGCGCCTCGATGCCCTTGGCGGCGTCGATCACCATCACCGCACTGTCGGCGGCGGTCAGCGTGCGATAGGTGTCTTCCGAGAAATCCTCATGGCCCGGCGTGTCCAGCAGATTGAACACGGCGTTCTGATATTCGAACGTCATCACCGCGCTGGTCACCGAGATGCCGCGTTCCTGCTCGATCTTCATCCAGTCGGACTTGGCGCGCCGCGCCTCGCCACGCGCTTTCACCCGTCCGGCGGCATGGATCGCGCCGCCCAGCAGCAGAAGATGCTCCGTCAGCGTGGTCTTGCCGGCGTCGGGATGGGAGATGATGGCGAAGGTCCTGCGACGGGCCGCTTCGCTGGCTGGGGTGGAGCTCATGGCGGCAGGCGTTATCAGCCCCGCGCCGTCCCGGCAAGTTAGGCCTTGGGAAGTGACCGGCTTTGCGGTGTCTGCGCCAGCACCTGACGCGCCCGCAGGAACATTTCCAGCCCCCTCAGCCCGAACAAGGTGGCGGCAAAGACGATGGACAGGTCGGTGATCATGGTCGCGTCCAGATGCAGCGCCGCGCTTTCCATCCTCACCCCGGCGCGCAAGCCCACCCGCACCACGATCAGAAGCCCCATCATGATCAGCGCGGCCTGGGAACCGCGCGTCATCAATGTGCCATTCTCGGGATCGACATGGATCGCCATCTGCTTGCCCCATTGCCAACCCAGGACCGCGCCCAACAAAGCTGCCAAAGCGAACCAGAACCAATCGCGCGCCGGCGGCGGCGCGGCGGCCAGGACCGCGATGCCCACGCACAGAATGATCGCGGGGCGGATCCACATCCGGTTCAGCTTCAAGGGCATGGGTTTCATCAGACGGCGCAGCCGGAAATACAGAATCGGCAGGATCACCAAAATAGGGATGACATAGGTCAGGAGATTGGGCTGAGCGTGGGTCATGCGATTCCAACCGGGAACATCATGCCCTCATTTTACACGATCGGCTCATCCACGAAAGCGCGGCCTTGGCGATCCTCGATCTCCACGATCCAGAGATCGGGATCGAAACGGATCTGCTTGTCCAGCCAGCTGCGCGCCTTGGCTTCCTCGCCCCAGTCGCCCAGTGGCCGGGCCCAGACCAGCTCGCCCTTGCCGTTGCGCGCCTGATTGAGCAGCAGACAGGTGCCGTCCAGCCGCGACAAAGTGAGGATCACCGCGCCTGCCTCTTCCGCCCCCTTGCGCACCACAAAGGCGGATGCGCCCGCGACCTGGGCGCGCCGGATCGTAGCGCGCACGAAAATTCCGGCCTTCAATCGAGGCGTGAAAGACATGATGCTGGCTTAATCCGCGCCCCGCAGACGCGCAAGCTCAGGCCGCGCCGCGCAACGTTTGGCTCTTGGCGGGCAGTTCGCCCTTTGTGTTAGAGACAGCAAAGGGAAGCTGGACCGTCACGCTGGTGCCGATCCCCAGCGCCGATTCCAGGATCATCTGGCCGCCATGCATGATGGCGAGTGACTTGACCAGAGCCAGGCCCAGGCCGGTGCCTTCCTTGGCACGCATGACGGCATGCTCGGCCTGCGCGAATGGCTTGCCCAGTTTCTCGAGATCGGACCGGGCGATGCCGATGCCGCTGTCGCGCACGATGATCTCCACGCCCTCATCATCCACCCGCGCTTCCAGCGCCACCTGGCCGCCGCGCGGCGTGAACTTGATGCCATTGCTGAGGAGATTGACCAGAATCTGTTTGATCGCGCGCCTGTCGGCGAAAATGTGGGATGCTTCGGGCGCGATGCTGTGGGTGAGGCTGACGCCGCCCCGTTCCGCCATCAGCTTGACGAAATGCAGTGAGGACAAGCTCACATCCTCGAGATTGAATATCTCCTGATAGAGTTCGAATTTGCCGGCCTCGATCTTGGACATGTCCAGGACGCCATTGATCAGTTCCAGCAGATGGCCGCCGGAATCATGGATCAGCTGGGAATATTCCTGGTAGCGCGCATCGCCCAGGCCGCCGAAAATCTCTCGCGTCATCAATTCCGAGAAGCCGATGATGGCGTTGAGCGGGGTGCGCAATTCATGGCTCATATTGGCGAGGAAGGCGGATTTGGCGCGGGACGCGCTCATCGCCTGGTCGCGGGCCTCGATCAGTGCCTGTTCCTGCGCCTTGCGTTCGGAAATGTCGCGCGTCACCGCCACGATTTCAGCCGGTGCGCCTTTCACCGAGGCGGTGGGGCGGCAGCGTATCTCGGTCCAGACATATTCCTTCTCGCCATGGGTGAGCCGCGCCTCGGCCGCGCTTTCGCGCCCGAAATAGGCCGATTCCCGGAACGCCATCTCGATCGCGGCCAGATCGTCGGGATGCGCCAGCTCGGCAGGCATCGCCCCTTCCAGCCGCGCCGGCGTCTGGCGCAAGAGCGGGATCGAAGCGGGACTGGCGAAAAGAATGCGTCCGTCCGGCGCGTGGCGGGTGATCATGTCCACCGCATTGTCGGCCAGAAGCTGATACATGGCCGTGCCATGCTCGGCGGCGCGGTCGGCGGCGCGCTGGCGGTCCTGGGCTGCGGTCGCGATCAATCCCGCCTGCACCAGCGCGGCCAGGATCGCGGCAGCGGTGGCGGCAGCCGCCGGCACCGGCAGCCGCGAGGCGGGCAGGAAATCCATCATCTGCACCATCGCCAAGGCGACCAGCACCAAGGCCGCGGCAAAGCCCGCGCGCGCCACGGCCTGGCGGCCGCCGGCCAGCGCCGCTTCCGCCGGCACCAGCACCAGCCACACCATCAAGGGAGAGCCCAGCCCGCCGGTGAGATAACAGAGATAGCCGATCAGCATGGCGGAGAGCGCCAACCCTGCCTGCTCCAGCATGGTGAGGCGCAAGGATGTGAAGGACGCCAGCGCGAGAAAGAGCGGCATCACCAGCCCCGCCATCGCCGTCAGCTCGAAAATATCGGGACGTCCGATCAGGACGACAAAGCCCGCGCCCAAAAGCAGGCCCACAAGACCTTTGCCGGCCTGCACATTGGCAAATAGCCGGCGGGGAGCATGGTCTGTTTCACGCGGACGGGTCACGTCGTTCGGCTTCCATTCACCTTGTTCGCAAGTGAGTGTCGGTCGCCAAACTTAATGAATCTTGAAGACCGCTAATCTTCCTTGACAAAGTGCAAACTTATCCACGGAACTCGTGGAACTGCGCGGTCAGACATCCACCAAGATCTTGGATTTCCGCGGTGTGTGCTTGCGGCGGTCACTTCCACGCCATGTCCGCGTCCGGGCGCGGCGGTCGGGCCCGAAAAAATCCGGCGCGGCGATGAACGGCCTGGGCTTGATCAGGGCTGCGAGAAGCTTGTCGGACACCGTCTTGGGACTCACCGGCCGGCAGATCACACTGGTGACGCCCAGATCGCGGGCTTTTTCCACATCGCGCCGGCGCGGGCCGCTATAGACCGCGAAAATCGGGATCAGGGGATTGCGCAGCGCCGCTCTCTTGCGCGCCGAACGGGCGAAATTCAGGCCGTCGAGATGGCTTTCCTCCACGAACACGGCATCGAAATGCTCGGACGAGAGAAGCGACAAGGCTTTGCGCGAATCCTCGATCTGCACGACATAGCCTACGCCTGCCGCGGCGAGCACGACGCGCAGCATCGCTCCGGCATGGCCCTTCGTGCCCACAATCTGCACGCGCAGGGTGGCGAAGTCCGGCTTCCGCATGAAACCCCCTTAACGAGGCGCCATTCTCGCCACCTCGCCTTAAGGTCCGGTAAAGGATTAGAATCAGCCATGAGCTTCGGTTCGCGCCTTGCCGTGCTTCTTCTGGTCGGTCTTGCGCTCTCGGGCTGCGAAAGCGCCTCGGACCGCGCGATGAGGAATGCGCCCGATTACAAGTCGGGCTATTCCGACGGTTGCGCCAGCGCCGGATCGCGAGGCGCCAATATGCGCGACAGCGGCCGCATACGGGACGAGCAGGCTTATCAGACAAACCGGGTCTACAGCGCAGGCTGGGACACCGGCTTCAATACGTGCCGGGGCTATCAATCACCCGCGGGCGGGCCGCCGCTGCCCGGCCAGGGACCCATCCCCGATCCAAACCCGCATCCATTTTAAATCTGTCGAAGCTTGGTCGTGACCATCCTCCCCTTCGGCGCGAAGCGCCTGGAAGGGGAGGTGGCCGTAGCAGCGCTTGCAATGCGAAGGCCGGAGGGGTTCACGAAGACCTGAAAGACTTCTTGAAAGCTTCACCGAGGCTTAATTCGCTATTAACCATTTGGGCATAGGGTGTATCCTGACAATCCGTGTACGGTCTTTGGCAGGAGTGCCGCCCGATGTTGGGTCACCTGGTTTCCAATGTCCTGCATGACGGCATAAGCCGCCAGCCCTGGAGCTTGCCGGCTTGGCTTCGCCGCCTGCTCGCCTTCCTCAAAATCTGAAGATCAGCCTTTGGCTTGCGTCAGGGCGGTCGACGGCTCGCGGTCGAAGAATTGCGTCCAAGGCGTGGGCGGATTTCCGTCCAGGGCGGAATCGATATCGCGGACGCCGTCGCGCAATTGCCTCAACGCCTGGTCGATGTCCACCTTCTGGCGCTCCAGCACATGGATACGCTCTTCGAATTTCCGGCGGGTATGCACCATCTGGGCATGCTCGCCATCCTTGCTGTCGTACATGTCCAGCACTTCGCGGATGTCCTTGAGGCTGAAGCCCAGGCGGCGTCCGCGCAGGATGAGAATGATCCGCGCCCGGTCGCGTCCGCTATAAAGCCGGGTTTGACCGCGGCGGCTAGGCGCGATCAAGCTCTCGTCTTCGTAGAAGCGCAGGGTGCGCGCGGTGACGGAGAATTCCTTGGTGAGCTGGCGGATCGTGAAGATATGGCTCATGATTTCACGCGACGCTTTATGACGTATAACGATCTCAATTCCGTTACGTAAACGTCAAGCCTTTTTTGGTATTAAAACACCGGCGGAAGGCTTCCGCCGGCGCCTGTATTTTCGGCATTATTCGGCCGCAGCGCGCACCGCATGGTCCTCGCGAGCCAGGTTTTCCGCCGCATAATCCCAGTTGAGCAGCTTGCCCAGCACCGTTTCCAGATATTTGGGCCGGGCGTTCTGGTAATCCAGATAATAGGCGTGTTCCCACACATCGACCGTGAGAAGGCAGTTCACGCCCTTGGCCATCGGGGTCATGGCGTTGCCGGTCTTGGTGATGGACAATTTGCCGTCCTTGGAGATCAGCCAGGCCCAGCCGGAGCCGAACTGGCCCGTGCCGGCCTCCGCCAGCTTGGCGATCAGCTCGGAGGTCGAGCCGAAATCACGGGAAATGGCGCTGGCCAGCTTGGCCGAAGGCTCGGTCTTGGCGGGCGAAAGGCTGCGCCAATAGAAATCGTGATTCCACACCTGCGCCGCGTTGTTGAAGAGCTTCTTTTCTTTTTCGTCGTCCGAGCCAGCGGTGGCCTGGACGATCTTTTCGAGTTTCATGTCGGCGAATTTGGTTTTCTCCACCAGCTTGTTCAACGTGTCGACATAGGTCTGGTGATGCTTGTGGTAATGAAACGAGATCGTGCGCGACGAGATCACGGGTTCCAACGCCGCTTCCTCCCAAGGCAATGCTGCGAGTTTGAATGGACCTGTCATTGGAACCTCCATGGTGGAAAAGTCTGCGGGATAAAAGCCAGCGGCTTTCCCGTCAACGCGCGAATGGCGCGAATGATCCGGCGCTAAAGCCCACGATGGTTTCGGTGTTTTGCTGCGCGCGCGAAGCAACAATTGAGAAAATTCGTGATCTTCATGAATGCCATTGTCACTCGACTTTCGTAAGCCCGTCGCGCAAACAAGACACATGCGGGGTACGACGATATCAGTTCCGGAGGCGACTATGCCTGCATATGAAATCTGCTATTTGGACGGCGACGGCATCCTGACTTACAAATTTCTCGCCAATTGCGAGAGTGACGGCCGCGCCAAGGTCCTGGCGCATGCTATGAAGCTTCCCAGCTGCAAGCGCCTGGAAGTGTGGAGCGGCGAAGAATTGATCTATGCCCGGCCTTCGTCGCTGGCGCGGGAGATCGCGCACGAGGCGATGCTGCGCACGGCCTAGCGTCTAAATCCGGTTATCGCGCGACCGCGACGCTGGGGATTTTGGTCCCTGGCCAGGAGCGAGGAGCGATGTGGGCAAGACGTCCATGAGCGACGAGCGGTCCGTAGCGGCAGCGTACGGACGCCAGGAAGCAAAAGACCCGCGTCGCTCAGAACAGCTTTTCGCGCTTCGCCCAATCCGCCGTGGCGTCAAGTGCTCGCGTCAGGCGGTCGAACAGATCATTGATCTCGTCCTCGCTGATGATCAGCGGCGGACATAGCGCGATCCGATCGGTAGGCACGGCCCGGATGATCAGGCCTTCCCGTTCGGCCACGCGCATCACCATCGTCGCCACCATGCGGTCGGCGGGAAAGCGCGTCTTGGTCTTCTTGTCCGCGACCAATTCGATACCGGCGATCAAGCCAACGCCCTTGGCCTCGCCCACCAGGGGATGGTCCTCCAGCGCTGCGATGCGCTTCAAGAACAGCTGCGAGACATGGCGCACATGGCCCATAATGTCGCGGCGTTCATAAATCTCGATGGTCTTGAGCGCGACCGCGGATGTGACGGGATGGCCGCCATAAGTGTAACCATGGCCCAACACACCGATGCGCCGGGATTCCCGGTCTATCAACTCGGTCCATTCCGGCGATAACAGCACCGCCGAGATCGGCAGGTAAGCACTGGAAAGCGCTTTGGCCAGCGACATGCTGTCAGGCTCGAAACCATATTTCGCCGCGCCGAACCATTCGCCGGTGCGGCCGAAGCCGGTGATCACTTCGTCGCTGATCAGGCGGATATCGTGACGGGTGAGCACTTGGGTGATGGCGTCGAAATAGCCTTCGGGTGGGACGATAGCGCCGCCCGCACCCATTACCGGCTCCACGATCATGGCGGCGATGGTGTCGGGGCCCTCCTTCTCGATCAGAGCATTGAGATTGGCGGCGAGGCGGGCGGAGAAATCCTTCTCGCTCTCGCCCGGCTCGGCGCCGCGATAATAATGCGGCGTGTCGGTATGGAGCGCGAAGCCCAGCGGCTCATCGAAGCTGATATGATTGGTGGGAATCCCGGTGAGGCTGGCTGCCGCTAACGTGATGCCGTGATAAGCCAGCTTGCGTGAGATGATCTTCTTCTTTTTGGGCTGGCCGGCGGCATTGGACGCATACCAGGCGAATTTGATCTGGGTGTCGTTGGCTTCCGAACCGGAGCAGCCGTAAAGCACCTTACCCACCGGAAAAGGTGCGATCTCTTTCAGCTTCTCCGCCAGCGCCGCTGCCGGTTCAAGGCTCTTCCCGGCGCAGACATGGCCGTAGGAGAGCTTGCGCATCTGCTCAGCCGCGGTCTCGGCCAGTTCATTGTCGCCCCAGCCCAGTGCGGTGCACCACAGCCCCGACATGGCCTCGATATAATCCTTGCCGGCGGTGTCATAGACGCGCACGCCCTGGCCCCGCTCGATGATCAGGGGGCCAGTCTCTTCCAGCAATTTCAGGTTGGTGTAGGGGTGGAAAAGATTGTTGAGATCGCGGGCTTGAGCGTTGGTATACGGCATGGCGGACCTTCCGGAATTCGCGCGACTTTAGCCTTTTGCGCGCCGGGTTCCACATTCATATGATAGTGAAAGTCACGGAGCACCGGCCAGGAAAAGTGCATAGCGGTTTTCCGTCCGGCCGTGCGACCCTAAAAAATGATGAGGAGCCATGCGCGGATTGATGCAGGACTGGCCGATGCGGGTGCATCGCTTTCTCGACCATGCCGCGCTGTATCACCAGGGCGCGCGCGTGGTGGGACGCACCGTCGAAGGCGGCATCCATCGCACCTCATACCCTGAGATCCATAGCCGCGCCTTGAAGCTGGCCGGGGCACTCACCCGCCGCGGCATCAAGCGCGGCGACCGGGTGGCGACCTTGGCCTGGAATACCCATCGCCATGTCGAAGCCTGGTTCGGCATCGCCGGCGCGGGCGCGGTCTATCACACCCTAAATCCCCGGCTTTTTCCCGCTCAGATCGCCTGGATCACCAATCATGGCAGGGCGCGGATGCTGATGTTCGATGTCTGCTTCGCGCCTTTGGTGGAGCAGATCGCGTCCCAGCTGAAGCATGTTGAGACCTATGTGGCGCTGGGTGACATCCCGCCAAAACTCAAGCTGCCTGGAAAACTCGTCGCCTATGAAGACATGATCAAAGGCAAAGACGGGCGCTGGGCCGACGTGGATGAGAATGATGCCTGCGGGCTTTGCTACACCTCGGGCACCACGGGCGAACCCAAGGGTGTGCTTTATTCCCATCGCTCGAATGTGCTGCTCACCTTCATGGCGGGCCAAAGCCCCGGCCTGGGATCGAGCGCGAACGATGTGATGCTGCCAGTGGTGCCCATGTTCCACGCCAATGGCTGGGGTATTCCCTTTCTCGCGCCCATGACCGGCGCGAGCCTGGTGATGCCGGGGCCGCGGCTGGATGGCGCATCGCTTTACGAACAAATGGAGAGCGAGCGTGTGACGGTAACGGCCGGTGTCCCCACGGTCTGGCTGCTGCTGCTACAATATCTGCAAGCCAACCGCCTCAACCTCACCCATCTCAAGCGTGTGATCATCGGTGGCGCGGCAGCGCCACCCGCCATGATCCAGGCGTTCGAGGATCGCGGCATCGCCGTCACCCATGCCTGGGGCATGACCGAGACCAGCCCGCTGGGCACCATGGCCACGATCAAGCCGCCGCTGGAAGAACTGCCGCGCGAACAGCAGCTTCAATATCAATGCAAGCAGGGCTATCCCCTGTTCGGCGTCGAGATGAAGATCACCGACGACAAGGGCAAGGAGCGTCCCCGCGACGGCAAGAGCGTGGGCCGCCTCAAGGTGAAAGGCCCAGCAATCGCGCGCGGCTATTACAAGGGCACCGGCAAGGAGGCGTTCGACCGCGAGGGCTGGTTCGATACCGGCGACGTGGTCAGCATCGACTCTCATGGTTTTATGAACATCACGGACCGTTCCAAGGATGTGATCAAATCCGGTGGGGAATGGATATCCTCCATCGAGATCGAGAATCTGGCGGTGGGCCATCCCGACGTGGCCGAAGCCGCCGTGATCGGCGTGCCGCATCCCAAATGGAACGAGCGCCCGCTTCTGATTGTGGTGGCCAGGAAGGGCGCTTCACCCAGCCATGAAACCCTGATCGCGCATCTGAGCGGCAAGATCGCCAAATGGTGGCTGCCCGACGCGACGGTGGTGGTGGAGGAAATTCCCCACACCGCGACG
>DATBAP010000069.1:0-25316 GCA_036271455.1 Rhizomicrobium sp. | reverse complement strand
CCAGTGGCCAGGTTCTGGCCGGCGGCAATGGCAGTGTGTATCAAACCCCGTTGGGCACTGCGTTCGATCCCAATGGCGGCTATTACTATGCCCGCGTCAACTTCAACTTCTGACTGCGCCTCCTTGCGTTTCAACGTCTCCCCGGACGGCAAGGCAAGCACGGCCCAGGCTCTGGCCTGGGCCGTTTTCTGAAGGATGGCAATATCGATTTCGGAAGAGAATTGCGGATTCGCTTTGCCGCGCCGGTTCCACGGGCGGTCCTGGCCTATGATTGGCAGGATGGAACTTATCGGCCGCTCGCGCCGAATCCCTAGCCACTTTGGCACGCCTTTCCAGGCTTGGGACAACGCACGCCGTCACCACCCCGGATTGTGCTGGTTTGATGGGCTTTTCCCGCTGGTACGGCTTGTGCGGGAGAGGGTTAGTAACCGCCCGAAGGTGTACCGCGATGGATCAAAGCCCCCTTGCTTCTCTGCTCGATTGGCTGAAGAAGCCGGAGCCTGAAGTGGAGCTTGCGCAGCTGGAACGGAGCACCGTTCCCGACGCGCCCATGAGCCTGTTCATGCGCATCCAGACCGCCGACGGTCCGCGCACGATGATCGCTTCGGGTGTCACGGTGGCGGCCGCGTCCCAGATCAGCGAGGCCTTGGCGTTGTCCGGTCATTACGCGGAATTCGTCGACCAATGCTTCACCAAAGACACAGTCCTTGAGCGCGTGCGGCGCAAGCGGCTGGAGAAATTGCCCAAGCTGCACATGCTGGACCGGACCGCGCGCCAGGCCGGCTGACCGCTGCCGCTCAAAGCAGGCCCAGCAAGGTCATGCAGGCGAATCCGATCAAGGTGCAAATCATCATCAAGAACACAAACCAGGGCAAAGACCCGCCCCAAATCTTGAGATAAGCGTCTCTCGGATAGTCGATGAATGTCATGATGGCCCCCCAGCCATTATGGTGTGATTATGCACCGGAGGACCTGAACAGCTTCTGACTCCAATGCTCCACAGGCTCTTAAGCCCGCGCAACCATCTATGGTCCTGGATTCGCAACGCGCGCATGGTGCCTGCGGCCTTAACCTTGTCGCCGGATTCCGCTCCCGCCCCCATTTCATGCACGGGCCCGGGGTGCGATCATCACGCGTTTTAGCCGAGGCGGGGGCCATGAGAGCATTTTTGCTCTGTGTTGCGTTGGTCATGATGGCGAGTTGCGCACCGCTCGATGCGGTTCCGATTCAGCCATCGCCCATGGCGCAAGCGGATTGCGCTGAAATCGCCACCGCCGCGGTGAAAGATGCCGCCGCCGACCGCTACGACGCCGTGATGCAGGATGTGGTGTACAAGAACAGTTATAATGCATGCGTCCAGGGCAAGCTGGGCGCGAATTTTCCGAAATAATCAGCGTCCCGCTACCGTCCAGACCCGGCTGGCGGAGTCCCAGGCCAAGGTGCCGGAGGTAGCCTGATCGCGCCGGCCGAAGCGGGTGTAGCGGATGGCGATTTGCGCCATCACGGTGGTCACCGCGCCAGGAAAGCCGCTGTCCTGGATCGGACAGGTATATTCGAACGCCGCGCGCGGGCCGATGTCGATATCGACATTCAGGGGAAAGGGCTGGCCATGCGCCGTCCATGCGCGGCCGTCCTTGCCGCGACCATTGAGGCTGAGCGGCACGCAATTCATGTCCACATTCCGCAACGTCACAGTGAAAGCGGGATTGAAGAGGACAAAGCGGATGGTGAGGGGATCGTCCGCACGGATCGGGTCGGCATGGATCACGGGGCCCAGCAGTTCGTTATGAATCGCGCCCGCGGCGAGCGCGATCACTATCGCCGCACCAAAAATATAGCGTTTCCAATATTGCTTCGGCGGCCCCATCGCGTGGAGCTATGCACAAGGGGCCGTCGCGATCAATTCGCCTCTTGTTCAGGCGGCGCGCTGTTGCGCCGTCTCGGTTGCGGTCACGCCATCCAGGGTCGCGGCCACCCCATGCACCACGGCCGCGATACGCACCGCCGCCTGGATCTGTTCGGCGGTGATGCCCGCTTCGCGCAAAATCTTGTCGTGTGCGTCAATGCACATGCCGCAGCCATTGATGGCCGAGACCGCCAGCGACCAAAGCTCGAAATCGGCTTTTTCCACGCCCGGCTTGCCGATCACATTCATGCGCAGCTTGGCGGGCATGGTGCGATAGTCCGGCGACGAGGCCAAGTGCGTAAAGCGGTAATAGATATTGTTCATCGCCATGATGCCGGCGGCGGCGCGGGCCGCATCCAGCGCCTCGGGTGAAAGCTTGGGCGCAAACTCGCCCATGATCGCTTGGGTGGTCTCGGCATTGCGCGAGGCCAACGCGCAGGCAATGAACGTGCCGGCGCGCTGCTGGTCGGACAGCACGCTCTCCATCGCCAGCGACGAGAGGTTGAGCTTCAGATCCTTGGCATAGTCGGGCAGGCGGGTCTTGAGGGCTTCGAGAGTCATAGGTCTTCTTTCTGAAAAGGATGGTCCCGAGCGCGAGGGGGGAGCGCGCCCGGGACCGGGGAGAGGCAGCGCTTAGGCTGCCTTCAAAACTTCTTCGCCCTTCTGCCAGTTGCAGGGGCAGAGTTCGTCGGTCTGCAGCGCATCCAGCACGCGCAACACTTCCTGCGGATTGCGGCCCACGCTCATGTCGGTGACATAGGCGAAGCGGATGATGCCGTCGGGATCGACCACAAAGGTGGCGCGCTTGGCGACGCCTTCGTTTTTGTCCAGCACGCCCAGCGCGGTCGAAAGATCGCGGCGGATGTCGGACAGCATGGCAAAGGGAAGGTCTTTCAAATCGGCATGGTTCTGCCGCCAGGCCAAATGCACGAACTCGCTGTCGGTCGAGACGCCATAGACCACCGTGTCGCGGTCGGCGAAATCGCCATTGAGCTTGCCGAAGCCGGCGATCTCGGTGGGGCAGACGAAGGTAAAATCCTTGGGCCAGAAGAAGACGATCTTCCACTTGCCCTGGTCGGAAGTCTGGTCGAAGTCGCGGAAGGCGGTGCGGGGATCGGTCGAGACCACGCCTTTCACGGAGAAATCGGGGAATTTGTCGCCAACAGTGAGCATTTCGGGGGTCCTTTGGGTTATACTGAGAGTTATTATTAGAATAATTCTAGACAAGTCAAGCGATCAGTCCCGGTGGCACTCCTGGGGCGGAAATCCTGGGGAATCCGGCTCCACTGCGACGCCGGAGGGCCGCGCCCGGCCCAAGGCGGGCGTGCTAGGCTGGAATCCCAACGCCAGCGAAGAAGACGCCATGAACAAGCTCGAAACCGGCAACGGCAACGCCCTGGTGGGCAATCACATTGACGGCCAGATGACGGCCCCGGCCAGTGGGCGGGCGCAGGACATCTTCAATCCCGCCACCGGCAAGACATCGGGCAGCGTCACACTATCGTCCGCCGCCGAGGTGGACGCGGCGGTGAAGGCGGCCAGCGCGGCGTTCCCCGCCTGGGCCGACACCCCGCCCATCCGCCGCGCCCGGGCGATGAACAAATATCTGGGCCTGTTGAATGATCACAAGGATGAGCTGGCCCGCGCCATCACGTCCGAACATGGCAAGGTCTTTTCCGACGCCAAGGGTGAGGTCGAACGCGCCATCGATGTGGTCGAATTCGCCTGCGGCATTCCGCAATTGCTCAAAGGCGATTTCACCGACCAGGTTTCGACGAATATTGATAACTGGACGATGCGTCAGCCTTTGGGCGTGGTCGCCGGCATCACGCCGTTCAATTTTCCCGTGATGGTGCCCGCCTGGATGTACCCCATCGCCATCGCTGCGGGGAATTGTTTCATCCTGAAGCCCAGCCCGATCGATCCTTCGCCTTCGCTGATGGCGGCGGAGTTGATGCGCGAAGCGGGCTTCCCCAAAGGCGTGTTCAATGTGGTGCAAGGCGACAAGGAAGCGGTGGACGCGATCCTGGCCCATCCCGGCATCGCCGCGGTGTCGTTCGTGGGCTCGACCCCCATCGCCAATTATATCTATGAGACCGGCGCGCGGGTGGGAAAGCGGGTGCAGGCATTAGGCGGCGCGAAAAATCATCTGGTGGCGATGCCCGACGCCGATCCCGACAAGGTGGTGGATGCGTTGATCGGCTCGGCCTATGGCTCGGCGGGTGAACGTTGCATGGCGATTTCGGTCGCGGTGCTGGTGGGGAAGGCGGCCGACCAAGTGATCCCGCGCCTGCTCGCGCGCGCCAAGATTCTCAAGATCGGTGACGGCATGGGCAGCGATATCGAGATGGGACCCGTCGTCACCGACACGGCGAGAAAGCGCATCACCGGTTACATCGAAAAAGGCGTGGCCGAAGGGGCCAAGCTGCTGCTTGATGGGCGCAAGCACACTGTTGAAGGCCGCGAGGGCGGCTTCTTCATGGGCGCGACCCTGTTCGATCAGGTGACGCCCAATATGACGATCTACAAGGAAGAAATCTTCGGCCCCGTGCTGGTGATGGTGCGCGCCGCCAATCTGGAAGAGGCGCTGGCCATCACCAACGGCCACGACTTCGCCAATGGCGTAAGTTGCTTCACTGAAGACGGCCACACCGCCCGCGAATTCGGCCGCCGCGTGCAAGTCGGCATGGTGGGCATCAATGTGCCGATCCCGGTGCCGATGGCGTGGCATGGTTTCGGCGGCTGGAAGAAAAGCATGTTCGGCGACATGCATGTCTATGGCGAGGAAGGCGTGCGTTTCTACACCCGGCAGAAATCCATCATGCAACGCTGGCCCGACAGCATCGACAAGGGCCCCGAATTCGCCATGCCGACGGCGCGCTGATTCCGAGGCGCGTTTTGGGCCAGGTTCACACCCTTGACGGCGAATATGATTACATCGTCGCCGGGGCGGGCTCTGCCGGTTGCGTGCTGGCCAATCGCTTGTCCGCCGATCCCACCAAGCGCGTGCTGCTGCTGGAAGCGGGTGGCAAGGACAATTGGATCTGGCTGCACATTCCGGTGGGCTATCTCTTCGCCATCGGCAATCCGCGTAGCGATTGGCGCTTCCAGACCGAGCCCGAGCCGGGATTGAACGGGCGGCGGATCAACTATCCGCGCGGCAAGGTGATCGGCGGCTCATCGTCCATCAACGCCATGATCTCGATGCGCGGGCAGCGTCGCGATTATGACGATTGGCGGCAGCTGGGCCTGACCGGCTGGAGCGGTGACGAAGTCTTCGCCACCTTCAAGCGGCTCGACAACCACTTCCTGGGCGAGAGCGAGCATCACGGCGCACATGGCGAATGGCGGGTGGAACAGCAACGCCTGCGCTGGGACGTGCTGGAGACGGTGAAAGAAGCGGCAGTGCAGATGGGCATACCCGGCATCCCCGATTTCAACCGGGGCGACAATGAAGGCGTGAGTTATTTCCAGGTCAACCAGAAAAAGGGCAGGCGCTGGTCGGCGGCGCGCGCATTCTTGAAGCCCGTGCTGAACCGCCCCAATCTCAGGCTGGAGATGCATGCCGCCATCGACCGCGTGCTGTTCGAAGGCCGCCGCGCCGTGGGCATCCGCTTTACGCAAAACGGCCAGACTTACGAAGCCCGCGCCAAGGGCGAAGTGATCCTGAGTTCCGGCGCCATCGGTTCGGTGGAGATCATGCAGCGTTCGGGCGTCGGCCCGGGCGCGCTGCTGCAAGAGCTGGGCATTCCCGTGGTGGCGGCGCGTGATGGTGTGGGCGCCAATCTTCAGGATCATCTGCAACAGCGCATGATCTATAAGGTCTCGGGCGTGAAGACCTTGAACCAGGTCTATTATTCGCCCTTCGGCAAGGCGATGATGGGCGCGGAATATGCACTGTTCCGCAGCGGGCCACTCAGCATGGCGCCGTCGCAGTTGGGCATCTTCACCCGCTCCGATCCCACGCGCGACCGCGCCAATATTCAGTTCCATGTCCAGCCGCTGTCGCTGGACAAGTTCGGCGATCCGCTGCACCGCTTTCCCGCCATCACGGTAAGCGCCTGCAATCTGCACCCCACCTCACGCGGGCATGTGCGCATCCGCTCGGCCGATTTTCGCGACACGCCCGTGATCCAGCCCAATTATCTGTCCACGGCCGAGGATCGCCAGGTCGCCGCCGACGCCATCCGCGTCACTCGCCGCCTGGTGGGGCAACAGGCGCTGAGGAAATACAGTCCTCAGGAATATCAGCCGCGCGGCCCGATCTCGGACGACACCGAAGATCTGCTCAAGGCGGTGGGCGAGATCGGCACCACCATCTTCCATCCGGTGGGGACGGCGAAGATGGGCTTGCCCTCCGACGCGAGCGCGGTGGTGGATGAGCGGCTGCGGGTGATGGGCTTGAAGGGTTTGCGCGTGGTGGACGCTTCGGTGATGCCCAACATCGTCTCGGGCAACACCAACACGCCCACCATCATGATCGCAGAAAGGGGCAGCGGGTATATTCTGGCCGATGCTCGGGCCTGAAATTCTACTCCGGCGGCTTCTGTCGGTTCCGCCCGATCACATAGACATGATAGGCGACGCTGTCCCAGGAATTGTGGATGCCGTCGAACAGCAAGAGCAGCGCCGCCGCGCCCACGCCGAACATCGCCCCATGCGCATGGGACGGCTCCGCCAATCCCGCCGTCAGCAGCAGCGCATAGGCCAGGCCGGGGATCAGCGCGTGGAATGTCCAGTCTTCCAGATCGGGGCGATAGGCGTTCTGCGATGTCATGCGCCGCGCCACGATCACGATATAGATCACGCCCAACAGCCCCATCGTTCCCAGCACCCACGCAAACACCGTCATTCCGGGCCAGGGCACGCGCACGACAGCCGACAACAGCAGCGCCACGCTGAAATGCACGATGGTGGGCGAGCCGAACGCCGCGCCGGCCACGGGATTGGGCAGGGAAGGGCTATCAGCCAGCAAGGTCATCACCACGAATTGCAGGCCGATCAGCGCGCCCGCCGCCGAACCGACGATCACATAGAAACTGTCCCACTGCGCCAGATCCGGCATGTGCACCCCCAAAAGACTGCTCATTTTACACGCAAGGCGCGGGTGCGCCATGCGGCGTCATCAATTCCACCATGGGTGGGCTTGCCCCCCCATCCAGGGAAACAGTGCGTCTGGCCTGGGTTGCTGCTTTCGTAGGAACGCAGGCTTTTCTAATTCGCTTCGCTCATAAGGAAAAGCCAGACGCTTGACATCACATACCTCTAGGTTCAATGTATCAATGCCTCGAACCTGGATGCATGCGAAACCGATGGCCACCAATCCCAGCTTCATGAACGGCGTGCCCGAGCTTCTGATCCTGCGCACGCTCGAAGCGAGCGAGATGTATGGCTATGAGCTGGTCCAGACCATCCGCGCCAAAACCAATCAGGCCATCAGCCTGGGTGAGGGCGTGGTCTATCCCGCGCTGCATGCGCTGGAACGCGAAGGCATGCTGAAATCCCGCCGCAAGCTCGTGAACGGACGCACGCGCGTCTATTATTCCGTGACGCGCAAGGGCGAAAAGCATCTGGCCGGACTGGTCCGGCACTGGCAGCACATCACCGACGCCATAGGTCTTGCCATAGGAGGAACCGCCCATGCTGCAGTCACGCTTTAATCGTTTGTCCGAACGCCTGCTGCATGCGGGCATCGCGCCGCGCCATGTCCGCCGCTATGTGCGCGAACTTGGCGATCATTTTGACGATCTGGTGCGCGAGGAAAACGCCGCTGGCACAACTCGCGAATTGGCCGAGACGAAGGCGCTGTCGCGGCTGGGCAACGATGACGATTTGGCCAACGCCATGCTGTCGCGGCCTGAACTGCGCTCGCTCACCGCGCGCTATCCCTGGGCGGTGTTCGGCCTGGGTCCGGTCGCAATGATCGCACTGAGCGTTGTGGCAGCGCTTTTTCTCGAGGCCGGGATTATTATGCTTCTCGACTATCTGCTCCATGGCGTGATCGGTTATGCGCCGGCGACCGAAGCTGCCAAGATCGCCAACGCCAAAATAGCAACGCAGATTTTCACGGTTTACAACACGCTGGCTGTCTATGGCGCGCCGCTTCTCTTCGCCTGGCTGTTTTATCGGGTCGGTTCCCAGCAACGGATGCGCCCGGCCTGGATCGTCACAGGCGTCGTGCTCGTCTGCGTGCTGGGTGGCTTCCAGAACCTGATCTTCTACGACACAGGTTGCCGGGGCTGCGGACGTTTGTTGGTCGAGTCGAGCCTTATCCCACCCTTCTCGCACTTCACGGAAAGCTTGGCCCGCGCCGCCCTGAATCTCGCGATTGCCTGCGGTGTCTGGTGGTTCGCGGTCCGCAGGAAGGCCTTGTCCGCCATGGAGCTTCATACGGCGCGGATGTAAGCTTTCCGGGGCTTGCGGGAGGATACGGTCCGTGCCGCGTCGCGCTTTGGGTTTTGCCTGTTGCGGTTTGGCGTTCGCAATTTCCGTCGCGGTCCCAGCGAAGGCTGCGGAGGAATGCGCGGCCCCGAGGCTGGAAAACACGGTGCAAATGGAGCCCATCGGCGACCAGGGCAAAGTGGCCGTGCCCATCACCCTGAACGGGGTGGAAAAGAAATTCCTGTTCGACACCGGCGGCGGCTCGATGAATTACATCCAGAGCGGCGTCGCCCTGAAGCTGGGCATGTTCAGGACCGATAATTTTGTCGCGTTGGACCTGGCGGGAAATAAATCTTATCGCGTCGGCGGCGCGCGGCATTTGAAGTTCGGCGCGATCTCAACCCAGGACGTCACGGTCTTCCAGGAAGTGCCGGATCTGGCCTTTGACGGCATCCTGTCGGCCGGAACGATGACCGGTGACGATCTCGACATGGATTTCGGGGCCATGCGGCTGAATTTCTTTTCCGCCGATCATTGCCCGGGTGACGTGGTCTATTGGCCGCATCAAGCGCTGGCGGTGG
The DNA here is from genome assembly GCA_036271455.1 of Rhizomicrobium sp. Lineage (GTDB taxonomy): Bacteria > Pseudomonadota > Alphaproteobacteria > Micropepsales > Micropepsaceae > Rhizomicrobium. Next base: position 16,448 of record DATBAP010000069.1, on the reverse strand, counting down.
TGCCGGCCACGCTGGCGCAGGGCCATTTCGAGCTTGCCACCACGCTCGACGGTCATCCGCTCACCGCCGTGATCGATACCGGCTCGCCCTGGACGATCCTGAGCAGCGAATGGGCGGAGAAAAATCTTGGCTTTTCGCCGGAAGACTCAGCGCCGCAAACGCCGGGCGTGCCCAAGGATGAGCCGGACAAGCAGATTTATTTCCGCAAATATTCCGCGCTTTCCTTCCCGGGCATCACTATCACAAAACCTCTGGTGATCGTGCGGCCGGTCCAGTTTGGCGATGGAGATGACTCCAGCACAACCAACCGCCGCGCGCCCGATCTCATTATCGGGATGGAGGTGCTGCGGCACCTTCATCTCTATTACGCGGCCAGCGAACGGACATTCTACATCACGCCCGCCGCGCCGGGTGATTCCCCATTGCCCAAAACCGTTGCGCCATCAGCGGGCGGTCACGCCTGGCCTCAGAATGCGCAGGACTATGCAAATGTGTGGGATCCCATCCATCGCCCGCATTAGAGTGCGAAGGCGCGTGTTTGGTTTATTGTAGCGGTATGACGCTCCGCGCCCTCATCGCCGCGCTGATTCTGGCTGTGCCGGTCTTTGCCGGACCCGCCGGTGCGCAGGAAAGCTGGCCCGAAGACTGCAAACTCACGCGAATGGCCGAACTGCCCATGTCGCTTCAATCCGGTCATGTCGTGATACCGGCTTCGGCAAACGGCACGGATTTAATGCTGGGTATCGACACCGGCGGGTATGGCTCCAGCCTCAGCAAGGCAGGCATCGCCCGGCTGAAGCTGCCTTACGCCGCGAGGCTGGGCGCCATTATTCCTGCTGGGGGCGGAGCGTGGGTCAGTGAGGGAGATGTTCATCTCGACAGTCTGCGCATCGGCGATCTTGAGTTGGACAGGATGTACATCCCGGAGATGGACGCGCTTCCCGGCGTTGACGGCATGATCGGCCCGGACATCCTGGCCAAATACGACGCCGAGTTCGATTTCGCCGGCAAGACGTTCCGCCTGTTCAAGCCGCATCCCTGCGCCGACCGCGCGGTAGCCTGGGCCAGCTCTTATACCGTTCTTCCTTTCACCCTCACCGAAAGCGGTCATGTGCGGGTGCGCGTGATGCTCGATGGCCAGAATGCCGATGCCATTCTTGATACCGGAGCCCCCATCTCGGTACTCAGCACGCAAGATGCGAACAGCATGTTCCGCCTGAACATGAACAGCGCTGACGTTGAAGCGGCAAATCCAGTGTCAGGCCCCGCTTGGGGCAAAGGCATACCAATCAAGGCGTATGCCACCACATTCAAGGCGCTCACGATCGGCGGCGTGACGATCCCGGATCCTCGGATGGAATTGGTCGAGGGGCGCAATTTTCTGGGACATGATTTCGCCACCCTGGTGCTGGGCAATGACGTGCTCAGCCGCTTCCACCTTTACATCGCTTATCGCCAGCAGAAACTCTATCTCACGGATGCAGCGCCCATTGAGCCGCCGCCCGCGTCAGGCGGTCTCGATCCAGGGCATCGGCGATAGATTGTTGAGCGCGCGCAATTTCACATGCTGCCGATAGATGTGCAGCAGCATCTCGGTCACCGCCGGGATATTCCCGGCTGCGGCCTGCTTCACCAGATAGGGATTGATCAAGCTCTTGGGCGTGTCCGCAGACAGGTACACCGCGACATCGCGCGCGACCAGAGTGGTGACGTATTCGGCGAAGCCGGATTTCAGGATCGCTTTCTCTCCCCCCAGGATCATAAAATTCACGCCCGGCCCCGCGGCGCGATATTCTTGCGGCAGCTGATCCACCGCCTGGGTCAGCATCAGAATGCCGCTTCTGTCCGGCCGCCATTCCTCGCCCAGTTGCGGCACCAGCCGCCAGCCACAGAGAAAGCCACGGCAGACCTCGAACCGCGTCTCATAGATGCCGCATCCTTTGCCGGGAAGACAGTGCTTGCAATAACGCCCCGCCTCTTTGTCCAGGTCGATCACGCGCAGCGCCATGCAACAAACGGTGCAATTGCCGCAATCGTTGCTGGGAGCGCTTTCGATCATCACAGACCTATGCGTGTTTCAGTGCGCCGCCCTTATGGGCGGCGATATGATCGCTCTTGTCGCTTTTGATTTCATATTGCGGATCGTCCGGCGAGGCGTGATGCACATAGCCCTTATAGTCGAAGTCGCTGGCATGGACGGCAATGATCGTCCCCGAGACATGACCGGCCTCGGAGTTCCATCGCACATGATCGCCGATCTTGAACTGCTTGGTCATCGCGTGGACTCCATATCCGCGCATTATACGCCGCGCTTCGCCTGAAATAATCGTGTGCGGATTAAATGCTTGCCCTGCCTTCTCTTTCTGGCACATGATGCGGGCGGCTGGGGAGCCGTGACGTGAGCAGGGATGTTGATGCTTACAATGGCCCGTCGAACCCAGGCCCCGCGCCCGGGACACAATATTGTGCAAGTCGAAGCTAAGGAACCTCCCACGTTCCTGGGTCATGGTGTTGCGATCCGCGGCGTGCTCGAGATCGATGGCGAGCTTGTGGTGTCCGGCCTGATCATGGGCCGCATCACCGCGCGCCGCCTGGTGATTGCCGCCGATGGCACTGTCGAAGGGGACGTCATCGCCGGCGAAGTCGTCATCGCCGGACGCTTGAACGGCCGCGTCTTCGCCCCCACTGTGGCGATCGAAGACGGCGCCGAGATTGAAGGCCGCATCTTTCACACCAATGTCACGGTCGCGCGCGGCGCGCACGTCATCGGCCGCATGCCATGGCGGCCGCTCAGCTATTTCGAAACACTCGACGAACTTCCGGAGGTGCGTGCATGACTTTATTCAACCGCAACGACAAGTCGGGTGACGCCAACGCGCGCCCGCAAGCTTCAACACCGCAGCCACAGGCGGCGCCGCCAAAAACGGAAAGCGCTGCGCCAAAACCCGCCGAGCCGGTTTTGGCGGTGGCCATCGCCAGACCATCCTCGATCTCAACCTCAACATCCACCAAAGCAGGAGCACCCATGGCATCGGTCATCAGCAAGGCCCTCAAGATCACAGGCGAGCTTGAGAGCACCGAGGACATCCAGATCGACGGCCAGATCGAAGGCGATGTGCGCGGCGTAGGCGTGAAGATCGGCCAGAACGCCAAGGTGAAGGGCACGGTCTATGGCGACGAGGTCGAACTGGCCGGCACCATCGAAGGCCGGATCGAATCCAAGAAGGTCATTCTCGCCGGCACCGCGCGCATGACCGGCGATATCTGGCATCAGGAGATCAAGATCGAATCCGGCGCCTATATCAGCGGCACTTTGAAACCCGAATTGGGCAAGGGCGACGGAAAGCCGGCCCATAAGCCGGCGGGCTCTGCCGCCAGCACTTCACCAACAAGCGCTGCGCCCGCAAGCGCTTCGTCTCCAAGCACGGGCAACGCCACGGCCCCGGCGCATCATTGATCGAGAAGACAGCCCCCTCCTTTTGAGGAGGAGGGGGCTTTATTCTCTACTTTTTGGCGATGGTCGGGTTCACCCAGCCGGCCTGCATCACATGCTGTGACGGGCGGAAGCTGAGATAATCCGCATGATCGGGAATGTCGGCCCAGCCATGGACCACGCCGGCCGGAACGATGATCACATCGCCCACCTTTACGTCCACTTTCCTGGCGCCGACCGCCATGCCACCGCAGGACGGGCCATTGGGACCGCCCGGATCGGGCATCATGCTATGGCGTCCATTGACGATATAGCCGTCCAGCATCATCGTTCCGCCGCCCGAGATGATGTAATAGCCCTCGGTCTGATGGTCGTGGGTGAGGCCGCCCGGTATTGCGCCCGCCGGAACGTTCGCCATCTGCGTTCCGCAGGGCTCGGGCGCGGCAGCGTTGGCGGCGCCTGCCGGACGCGGCGGCGCCGGCGTGTGCGTCGAGCCGCGATGGATGATGCCCAGCGAGAAATTCTCGCCGCCGATATCCACCACCATGGCGTTCTCGTCCTTGGTGCGCAGTGACTGTTCGCTCTGGTTGATCTTGTTGATGTCTTCCTTGGTGATGATCGTGCTCTTCAGGCTGCTTCCCTGAGCAAGCGCGGCCACCGGAATGAAAACGGACGCAACCAGCAAAGTCTTCAATGCGATGTTCTTCATGAGGTCCCCTCCAGTGTGTGGTTGAGCAAGCGTAACACCGGCCTCGCCGCAGCGGGAGGGGGGTAACCTCCTGTCGAAGAAGGATTTGTCAGGCCGTCCAGGCCAGGATTCCGCACTGCAGCGGCCGGGCGGGGCTAGTTGGTGCCCGCTTTCATCTTCTTGATCGCGTCACGCGTCGCCGCCTGGCTTTCAATGACCAGTTTATAGGCAATGTAGTATTTATAGATGTTCGAGACATAAGTGACGGTTTCCTGGCCGATCTTCTCGGCGGCGACATATTCCACATTGCCGAACCAAACATTGGGATCGAGGCCGCGACGGGCGGCTTCCTTGCGCAGCTGGTCGATCCGCCCCGCACCCGCATTATAGGACGCAAAGGTGAAAAGCGCCTTGTCCAGGGTCGTCATTTTCTCGTGCGCATAATAGCGGTCCATCATGAAGCGCATGTATTTCGTGCCGGCGTCTATATTGGCCTCGGCCTGGTGGATGTCGCCGACATTCATCTGTTTCCCCGTCGCTGGCATCAGCTGCATGACGCCGATCGCGCCGACGCGGCTTTTCACATTCTGGTTGAGCTGAGACTCCTGATAGCCCTGCGCGCCCATGAGCACCCAGTCCACATCATATTTCGCGCCATATTTCTGGAAGATTTGCACCAGCGCCTGGAATTTCTTCCGCTCGCTGTCCGAGCCCGCGTTCTTCACATATTTCTGGTTCTTGAGATAACGCTGCAGGATGGTGTTGCCGTTCGATGTGCCGATTTTGTTGCGGGTCACGAAATCGTCCAGCGCCGCCTTGAGCAGGGGGCTGTTCTTGCGGATCGCCCACGCGATCTCGTCGCCGGTGCGAATGGCCACGTCGTCATGCACGGTGATGGCGGGAAACACGCTTTTCCAGAAATCGGCGACGTGCCGGTCGACGATGACGACAGGCGCCAGCCCCGCATTCGTCATCTCCAGAAGGTCTTCGTCCTCCAGGGTCTCGGGCGCGAGTTTGAGGATCGCGGGCGGCTTGTGCTCGGCCGCGAATTTCTTGTTCAGCGTGATCAGGCTTTCATAATAGCTCGACGATTTGCGCACAAAGATCTGCTTGCCGGACAGATCGTCAACGCTCGCGATCTTGGGCGACGACGGCCCGGTGACGGCGACCTCGCTGACATCGGTCAAGCCGGCCTTGGTGAAATCGACCAGTTTGAGCCGGTCCGGCGTGATGGTGAGATTGGCGGCGGCGATGTCCCCACGGCCCGCCGCCAGTGCTGGGAAGAGTTGGTCGCGGCTGACCGGAATGAACACGATGCGCACTTTCAGATTCTTGTTGGCGCGTTTCTTGTCGGCGGCGAGCTTCTTGTTGAGCTGATCCCGGAACAGATAGGTGAAATCGACTACGGTGCCGCGCAGAACGGCCTTGTCCACGAAATAGAAGGTCTTGCTGTAGACGGTGAGGACCCGGATGGTGCGGCGCTGAAGCATGCCGTCGAGATCGCCGGTCCAGGGCTTTTCGACCGCGGCCGGGTCGAGCGAAAGGCTGGGCTCATTCGCCGGTTGTTGTGCGAGACCGGCCGAGCTGGCCGCCGCAAGAACGGCCGCCACGACAATTGCACGCTTTATCCAGGAGGGAAGCTGCATGTCGGACAATAACGTCCGAACCGAGCCGCGCCGGTATTGGACAAAGGCCCAATAAGGCGGTGCTCAGTACTGGATCTTCCAGCTTCCGTCCGCCTGGCGGCAGAAAGGCAGAACGTAAGTTTCGCCTCCGCCTTTGGTGAAGACGTGCTGGACCGTGGCGCAGGGCGCGGTGTCGCGAGCATAGAGTTTCAGTACCGTCACTTGTCCGGCGCGGCCGCTCGCGTCATCGGACCAGGACGCGGTCGCGCCCGCTTTTGATTGCGTCAGCGCTTCGACCACCGCGCCTTGCAGCAGATGGGTGTCGTTTTCCGAAAGCTTCTGGCCGGGGCGGGCCGGGGTGAACATGGCCGCCCGTGCTGTGGCGCCTAGGACAAGCACGATCGTGATCGCCGGAACGAGCCTGTTCATGACCGCTCCTCTCAAAGCGCGGGAGCAACAAAGGCAGCGCCAGTCCGCCGCCTTTGCCCGCTCCACGTCCCGGGAGGGGGAAAAGCTCCAGGGCGCCCGGGCTTTCTCGGGGTCAAAAGGGCCGGGCCCGCAAATCCCATCATGCTGGACGCCGGCCAGCCATTGGCCCTAGGTCCAATGGATATTTGCCGCCTATCGCCGCGAAACCTTGCCCAGGAAGAACATGCTGGCGGACGCGGCCACGCATGCCGCAGCGCACACCAGCGCGGTGACGTGAAAACCCGCGATCAGCGCCGGCCCGCTGGCCGCCAAAACGCCGCCCAGAAGCGCCGTCGCCACCATCCCCGCGACGCGCGCAGCGGCGCTGTTGAAGCCCGAGGCGGAGCCGGTATGGCCGCGGTCCACCGACGACAGCACTGCCGTGGTCAGGGGCGCGACCGCGCCGGCCATGCCGATGGCCAGCAGCAGGATAGCGGGAAAGACGCCCGACCAATAGCCGGCCTCAGGCGTCATGCGCAGCATCAGCAGAAAACCGGCCGCCACCACCAGGGGGCCCAGCGACAAGGGCAGGCGGGAGCCGATCCGTCCAGCCAGCGCCCCCATCATGGGCGAGGCCAGCGCCACCACCACCGCGAACGGCAACAGCGACAATCCGGCCTCGGTCCCGGTAAAGCCGAAGGCGCGGATCAGCACATAGGGCACCAGCACCAACAGCGCGCCCAGCGCGCCATAAAGCAGCAAAGTCAGCAGAGTGAGGCCGACAAAGAGTTTCGAGCCGAACAGCGCAAGCGGCATCATCGCGCGCTCGCCCCGGCGTTTCTCGATCCACACGAATGACGCAAGCAGCACGATGCCTCCCGCCAGAAGCAAAAGCGCTATCGGCGACCAGCCGCCCGCGCCCGAGCCGATGGTCAATCCCCAGGTGAGGGACCCTAGACCCAATGTTGCAAGCGCGCCGCCCAGAAGATCGAGCGGTACGCCATCCTGATCACTGGGCTCATCGCGCACGAACCGCAACGCCAATGCGATCGCCGCCAGCGCCGGCGGCAGATTGATCAGGAAGATAGCGCGCCATCCCACCGTGTCGATCAGCCAGCCGCCCAGCACCGGCCCGATTGCCGCCATCCCCGCGCTCACCGCGGCCCAGATGCCCACCGCGCGCCCCTTGGCTTCGCCGCTGAAGCTGCTGCCCAGAATGGCGAGGCTGTTGGGCATCAAGAGCGCCGAGCCGATGCCTTGCAGCCCGCGCCCGGCCAACACCCAGGCCATGCTGGGCGCAGCCGCGCAGATCACCGAGGCGACCGCGAACAAGGCAGTGCCGGCGATCAGAAGATTCCTACGACCGAAGCGGTCGCCAGCCCCGCCACCCAGCAGCAGCAACGCCCCCAACGGCAACAGATAGGCGTTCACCACCCATTGCAGGCCGCCGGTGCTGGAATGGAAATCGCGGCCGATCGCCGACAGGCCGACATTCACCACCGACCCATCAATGAAAGCCAGGCTGGAGGCGAGGATGGTAGCCGCCAGCACCCAGTACAAACGCGGCGCAGCCTGATGCCCGCCCGTCACGGAAAATGCTCGAGAATGCCGGCGCGCATGGTTTCCTCAAGTCGCGCGATACTTATCGCATCCGAAGGGAATTGTCGCCTCGGTGCGGCCATCCATCCCGGGCGCTGCCGGGCCTGGATAAAACAAAGGCAGCGCTGCTGCGCCGCCTTTGTCCGCTCCACGTCCCGGAGGGGGAAATGCTCTCGGGATGAAGAAATCCAATCATCGCAGAAGCCGTCCAGCCATTGGCCCTAGGTCCAATTGGCGCGGGTCAAAGCCGGGTCATCTGCTCCAATCGCTCGGGATAACGGCCGCCCTCGACCGTGATCTTGGCGGCGGCGTCGTCGATCTCTTTGAGATCGGCAGCCGTGAGTTGGACGTTCGCCGCGCCGATATTCTCTTCCAGCCGGCCCAGCTTGGTGGTGCCGGGAATGGGCACGATCCAGGGCTTTTGCGCCAACAGCCACGCCAGCGCGATCTGTCCCGGCGTGGCATTTTTCTTTGCGCCGATGCCGGCCAGCAGATCGACCATGCCCTGGTTGGCTTGGCGCGCTTCCGGCGTAAAGCGGGGCAGGGCGGAGCGGAAATCGCCTTTGTCGAACTGGGTGCTCGCATCGATCTTGCCGGTGAGAAAGCCCCGGCCCAAGGGACTGAACGGCACCAGCGCGATGCCCAACTCTTCCAGCACCGGCAATTCCTCGTCCTCGACGCGCCGCCACCACAGCGAATATTCGCTTTGCAGCGCGGTGACCGGCTGCACCGCATGCGCCCGGCGGATGGTCGCCACGCCCGCTTCCGACAGGCCGAAATATTTCGCCTTGCCTTCGCGGATCAGGTCTTTGACCGTGCCCGCCACGTCCTCGATCGGCACATTGGGATCGACCCGGTGCTGATAGATCAGATCGATAGTGTCGATCTTCAGCCGCTTCAGCGAGCCTTCGACCGCTTCGCGGATATGCGCGGGCTTGCTGTTCAGACCCGGCTGGCCCTTCACATCGAAGCCAGGTTTGATGTCGAAGCCGAATTTGGTGGCGATCACCACCTGGTCGCGCAAGGGCGACAATGCTTCGCCCAGCAATTCCTCATTGACAAACGGCCCATAGACTTCGGCGGTGTCGAAGAAAGTGACGCCGCGTTCCACCGCCTGGCGCAGCAGCTTGACCATGTCCTCGCGTGGCGGCGGCGGCCCCAGCGAGAAGCTCATCCCCATGCAGCCCAGGCCCATGGCCGAAACTTCCGGCCCGTTTTTTCCCAATTTGCGTTTTTGCATGTCAATATTCCTGCCAATCAATATTCTTGAACCGTGGGACGGAACAGAATCTCGTTCACGTCCACATTGTCGGGCTGGCTCATGGCGAACAGCACCATGCTGGCGAAACTGTCGGCCGGGATCGCCATGTCGCGGACGCCGGACAGATTCTGCACGATGTCCTTTTCGGTGATGCTTTCCAGGAGTTCGCTGGAGACCGCGCCGGGCGAGATGATGGTGGTGCGGATGTTATAGGGCGTCACTTCCTGGCGCAGCCCTTCGCTGATCACCCTGACGGCGGTTTTCGTCGCGGAATAAACCGTGCTGGTTGGGCGCACGCGATGGCCCGCCACCGACGAGACATTGATGATATGGCCGCTCTTCTGCGCCTTCATGTGCGGCAGCACGGCGGCGATGCCATAGAGCACCCCCTTGATGTTCACGTCGATCATGCGGTCCCAGTCTTCGATCTTGAGACGGTCCAGCGGCGACAGCGGCATCAGGCCGGCATTGTTGAGAATCACATCAATGTGGCCATGGGTCTTCACCGCGTGATCCACCAGATGCTTGACCTGGGCATAGTCGGAGACGTCGGTCTGGACCGCGGCCTTGTCGCCCAGCGAAAGCTCACTTGCCAGCGCTTTCAGCCGGTCCATGCGCCGCGCGCCCAACACCAGCTTGGCGCCTTCGTTAGCCAGCGCCCGCGCGGTGGCTTCGCCCAGCCCGCTGGACGCGCCGGTAATGACCACGACCTTGTCCTTGATATTCTGCATGTCGTTCCTCTTTCCGCGATGGCCCGTATCGGTAGCAATCTAAGGGGAAGCGGCGCTTTCCGTTAGAGGCTAGGATTGGTAGGGAGCCATGAGGAATCGTCATAATGGCGCAAGAAATTGATTTTCCGGCGCCAGTACTTCCCAAGGCGCGGGTTTATGACGGCAAAGCGATAGCCGCGATTGCCGTCAGCCTGGTGTTGTGGGGCTCGGCCTTCGCCGGCGTCCGTGCCGCGCTGACCGGTTATCCGCCCGGCGAGTTGGTGCTGCTGCGTTTCCTGATCGCTTCGGCATGTTTGGCGGCTTGGGCGCTGGTCTCGAAAATGCCCATGCCGCGTCTTCGCGACCTTCCCGGCATGGCGGCGTTGGGGCTCATCGGCATTGGCTGTTACCAGATCGCATTCACCTTCGGGCAGCAGACCATCACCGCGGGCGCGGCGGTGTTGATCATCACCCTTACGCCCGTGTGCATGGCGCTGTTCGGCACGGTGCTGCTGGGCGAGCGGCTCACGCTGTTGGGCTGGCTGGGCACACTGATTTCTTTCGCCGGCATCGCTATCGTCTCGTTCGGCGAAAGCGGCGGCGTCAAGTGGAGCCCCGGCGTCGCCCTGGTGCTGCTGGCGACGCTTGCCACCAGCCTGTTCTTCGTGCTGCAGCGGCCTTACCTCAAACATTATTCGCCATTCCAGATGACGGCGATCGGCATCTGGGCGGGCACGGCATTGATGGCGGCGCTGTGGCTGCCGGGTCTTGTTCCGGCTATCCGGCACGCGCCGCCCGCCGCGACCATGTCGATCATCTATCTGGGCGTGCTGCCGGGCGCGCTGGCCTATGTCACCTGGGCCTATGCACTCAGCCGCGTGCCGGCATCGCTGCTGGGTACTTCGCTTTATCTCGAACCGCCCATCGCCATCGCCATTGCCTTTGTCTGGCTGGGCGAGTTGCCGCCCACACTCACCATCCTGGGCGGCCTGGTCGCCGTCGCGGGCGTGGTGATTTCATCCTTCTGGGGCAGGGCTTCCGGCTGATAAGCTTTCCGGTGGTAGGACGGTCTGGGTCTCATTCGCTTTGCAAAGGATACGCTCCGCACCGCTCCACAATTCCCACTGCCGGCCCAGGCATAAACGGGAAGCTTCCCTACAGGCGGCGTGGTTGTCCTCGCAATGAAGATCAAATCCCGCCGTGATGCGGGACGAATCGTCGAGCACGTGAACCCGGTAATACCGCATGGGAGCCTCCCCAAGTTCCTATCCTTGGAGAACGCATGGAATATGATCGAATGCCGCGGAAATCATGGCGGTTTGGCGGCATCATGGGGAAATTGAGCACCACAACCTTGAACGCCTGTTCAGTTGATTGCTCGGCCCCTTGCCGGGCGTCGGGTTAATCGCTGCCGCTAATGCGCAGCTTTCCGCTGAGAGGCGAGAAAGCCCCTGATCTGCGTCACCGCGTAATCGACTTTCATGTCGAAATATATCTTGCCCAGCGCCGCGCTCGAACGCCGCCCATCGCCGGTGATGCCGTTATTGATGAGCCGCACTTTGGGATCGGGCTTCTGGCCCGGCGGCAGCACCGGATCGCCCACCGAACTCGCGATCAGGTTTTTGCGCACCCATGCGCCATCGGCCAGATAGAGCATCTCCGACGTGTCGGGAATGCCGCCATGATCGCTGGCGGGATAGCCGTGGGCGGCAAGGTATTTGTCGAAATCGTCTTTGGCGGGCGTGTAGACGCGGTCGCAGTAATAGACGTGAATGCCTCTTGCCGCGTATTTGGCGTCAAGTTTCCTGGCCACGCCCTGATAGACATTGGCCGGGCCGATTTCCTGGCCGTCGCCATGGTCGCCCATCAAGACCACGTTCTTGAAGCCGGTGGCGATCGCCTGTTCGCTGAGCCGTTCCAGAATCGCGGCCAAAAGGTCGTTGGTGATTCCGATCGTGCCGGGCAAAACCGCGTCGGCATTGTTCGGCGTGTAGGGAAGCACCGGCATGGCGATGGCATTGCCAAGCTTCAATGCGATGGCCTTGACGGTGGCCTGTCCCATCAAAGTGTGACCGCCATTGACGTCCTGGGGGCCGCGCTGTTCGGTGCCGCCGGTATAAATAAGAGCCGTGGTCTTGCCGGCAGCAAGAGCCGCCTTCACTTCCGGCCACGTCATCAACTCGAATTCCACGCGCTCGGCGCTGGATGGCGCGCGGGCGGGCGCCTGCGCCAGCACCGCCGTGCTTGTCAGCGTCACCATGATAAGGCCGGCAATGATGAAATTGCGCATCTCACGCCCCCCGATTGATCCCAGATTTATACCAGAGCTTCGCGCGCGCGTCTGCTCGAAGCCATGACTGGATTCCCCAGCCATGACAGGTAAAGTCACCGGAATAGGGAGTCATGCCTTTGAAAATGATCGCGCTTCCGTCCGCCTTGATCGGTGCATGTCTCGCCTGCTGCACCGCATGGGCGGCAGACCAGGCGCCGCCGCCCAACCCTGCGCCCGCGATGATGCGCCTGATCGGGCAATATGGCCCGGGCTCCGATCTGTTGGAGATCTATGAATCCGGCGGCCATCTTTATGCCGATGGCGACGGTTTCCATCAGGCTGAGCTGGTCCCCGCAACTCCCGGTGTGTTCAAAGCTCAGGACAAGACGCTTATTTTTGCCAAGGACGGCGCTGAGGCGTCGTCGGTCTCGCTGGACGGCGCGGCGCTTCCCCGCCGTGACATCGGCGCCGAAGTGATCAAGCAAATCCGCGCGGGTGAGCATGGCGATCCCGCTACGTTACGGGCCGAGGCGTTGAAAGCCACGCCGCCCGCCCAGCCGCCACCGAAACGCCAAATGGATCTGGTGCCGCTTGCCAGCATCGATCCCACCATAAAGCTGGATATCCGCTACGCCACAGCCAACAATTTCATGGGCTTTGCGCTTTACGAACGGCCGGGCGCCTATCTGCAACGCCCGGCGGCGGAAGCTTTGGGCCGCGCCGCCAAGACGCTCAAGGCGCAAGGCTATGGATTATTGATCCATGACGGCTACCGGCCCTGGTTCGTCACCAAGATGTTCTGGGACGCGACGCCGGTGCCCGATCACATGTTCGTGGGCGATCCCGCCCACGGGTCGCGCCACAATCGCGGTGAAGCGATCGATCTCACGCTGTATGATCTCAAGAGCGGCAACCCCGTGCCGATGACCGGCCGCTATGATGAAATGTCCAAACGCTCCTATTCCGATTATATCGGCGGCACGTCGCGTCAGCGTTACGACCGCGGCGTGTTGCGCGCGGCAATGGAGGCGCAAGGCTTCCAGGTTCTCAATGAGGAATGGTGGCACTTCGACTACAAGGATTGGGCCGACTATCCGATCGGCAATGTCCCGTTCGACCGGTTGTCGCGATAGTGTCCTGGCCCACTCCCCGGGACCGCGCGATGCGCGGCCCAAGGGTAAACTCCGTGTGGGGCATCCAGGTGAAGCAGCCCGGTTGATAGAGAAATGCGCGCTGACCTTTTAGTTCGGAGTCGCCGAAAACTGGATGACCCGCATTTGCGGGCCATGACAGCGATGGCTGATCAATATTTCGGCTTCCAAGCCGAATTCGTTTCCACCGACAGATCGTCGGCATCTTCCTTGCGGCGGCGCGGGCCGTTGTAATTGTCGCGCGATTTGCGCCTGCGGTCGGGGCCAGAATAGGTCTCGGTATGGACGAAGCGGCGGGGCCGTTCCATCGCTTCGGCGATGCGCCCGGTGAGATTCTGCAAGGTGATGGGCTTAACCAGGAATTCGCTGACGCCGGCATCGCGCGCCGCTTCCACCCGGTCGCGTTCGGTATGGCCGCTGATCATGATGATGGGCACCGACGGATTGAGCTTGCGCTCCAGCCCGCGCACCTGGCGGGTGAATTCCAACCCGTCCATCTCCTCCATCGACATGTCCGTGAGGATCAGGTCGCAGCGCTTGGTGCGCAGTATATCCAGCGCCTGCGCGCCATGGACCGCTTCAAAGATCTCTTGCACGCCCAGCGCATTGAGCAACGCGCGCAGCAAGGCGCGCATATGCTGCTTGTCCTCGACCACCAGAACCTTGATGCGGTCCAGGCCTCCGGGGATGGCGTTTTTGGCGGCTTCGGTCAGCAATGCACTGTCACGGGTTTGAAATGTCCGGCCCCAGCTTAGGGAAAGTTCCGTTATCAATCGGTTGATTACGCGAGGTGGATTTGACCGGTGGCCTGCCAAATCGACGGGATTTCATCTCCGGTTCAGCTTGGCCCTGCCATGCTAGGCGCCATGCCTTCCAAAAGTCTTTTGCTTGTCATGGGCTTGGCGCTGTCCGCGCCGGCTGCCCAGGCCATGCCTTCATATATTCGTCCGCCGGTTCTTTTAACGCCGCCGCCCAGCACGGCCCCCGCACCTTGCGGCAACGAGGTTTTTGCCCAGCAGGCCGAAGCGCTGATTGGCGAAGAAATTAGTACGCAACGTACAAAACTCGCTCCGGACGCGCCGCCGCTGATGCCGGATATCGATCTCACCCGCATCGCCCAGCGCCGCTCCTGCGACATGGCGCGCGGCGGAAGCGATTTCTCCCACACCGATGCCCAAGGCAATTTCATCGCCGGCGACATGGTGCGCGCGCGTTTCGGCCCCTATGGCTCGGTGGGCGAAAACATCATGGAGATGAGCGGTACATTCACGCGGGCCTTCGGGCCCGAGGAATTCGCCCGCGTGGCGGTGGAAGGCTGGATGAAAAGCCCGGGGCATCGCGAAAATATCCTCAATCTCCGCTATGACGCTTCCGGCATCGGCGTGGCGATGGTGGGCGGCCAAGCCTTCGCCACCCAGGTTTTTCGCGGGTCGCCACGCATGCGCGACAAATAATCTACGTTTCCCTGCGCGGGTTTAGAGATTTTGCCGCACGGATCATGCGCGAAAGGCTGCAAAAACCGGCCTCGCCGTTGCAGCCGTGCCTCAGGCGTAAACTTATCGCTAACGGTCTTTCACGTACCTTACGGGCATCATCCAATTTAGTACGCGGACGGCATGGCGACGAGTTCAAGAATTTTCGAGGGACTGAAGATCCTCATCATCGAGGACAAGGAGCATATGCGCGCGCTGCTGCGCCGCCTGCTCAACCATATCGGCGTGCGCATCACGCATGAGGCGCCCGACGGCACCGCCGCGCTCGAGATGCTGCCCACGCTCGAATGCGACCTGATCCTGTCCGATCTGTCGATGGCGCCGATGGACGGCCTGGAATTCGCCCGCAAGGTGAGGGGCGCCGGGAATCCCCGCGCCGCCTCTATCCCCATCATCATGATCAGCGGTTATACCGAGCGCGCCAAAATCGAAGCGGCGCGCGACGCCGGCGTCAATGAATTCCTGGCCAAGCCGGTCACGCCGCAGAGCCTGATTTCCCGCATCACCGAGATCATGGAACGGCCCCGCGCCTTCGTGAAAACCGAGACCTATGCCGGCCCCGACCGGCGCCGCCGCCAGTCCGGCAACTATGCCGGTCCCGGCCGCCGGGCGGACGATCCCCCCGGCACCAAGGGCTACCTGGAACCGCCCAGACAGCCCATGGTGATCGAAGGCGTCAAGCCGGCCGAGAAAGTTTAGCGCCCCCTCTGTCTCTTTCGCGCAAGCGCTCAGAGACATCTCCCCCCGCCAGCGGCTTCGCCGCGCAGGGGGAGAAAGCCTCGGGCTGCCTCACGAAATTCCAGTTTGCGCCAATGAGTTGCGCCTAGAACTGGGGCCAAGTAGAACCCGCCCGCGATTTGCAGGCATAAGTAAGTATGAGCGATTCCCGCCCCCTTGGATTTCAGGCCAAGGCCGCCAAGCCCAAAGCCAGGCTGCCGCGCGGCTTCCGCGACCGTGGGGCGGCCGAGATCGCGGCCGAACGGCGGCTGATCGAGACCATCCGGGGCGTCTATGAATCCTATGGCTTCCAGCCGCTGGAAACGCCCGCCTTCGAATATACCGACGCGCTGGGCAAATTCCTGCCCGATGTCGACCGGCCCAATGAAGGCGTCTTCTCGCTCAAGGACGATGACGAGCAATGGCTATCGCTGCGCTATGACCTGACCGCGCCGCTCGCCCGCCATGTCGCGGCCAATTTCCAGAACCTCGCCAAGCCTTATCGCCGCTATCAGGTGGGGCCGGTGTGGCGCAATGAAAAGCCGGGGCCGGGACGCTACCGCGAATTCCTGCAATTCGATGCCGACACGGTGGGCAGCGCTTCGCCGTCCGCCGACGCCGAACTTCTGATGATGCTGTCCGACACTTTGGAGGCATTGGGCCTGAAGCGCGGCGACTACATCGTCAAGCTCAACAGCCGCAAGCTGCTGGACGTGGTGATGAACGATGCCGGGATCGACCCGTCGCGCCGCGGCACCGTCTTGCGGGCGATGGATAAGTTCGACCGGCTGGGCGAGAGAGGCGTGCGGCTTCTGCTGGGCGAGGGGCGCAAGGATGAATCCGGCGATTTCACCAAGGGCGCGGGGCTCGATGCGGGGCAGGCCGATCCGGTGATGGAATTGCTGCTGGGCAAGACCGAGCGTTATCAGGACAGCGCCGCGATGCAGGATTTGCTGGCGATCAAAGCGCTGCTCACCGAATGCGGTTATGGCGAAGACCGCGTGGCGATCGACACCAGCACCATTCGCGGCCTGGACTATTACACCGGCGCGGTGTTCGAGGCGCAGCTCACATTCCCCGTGCAGAACGAC
>DATBAP010000068.1:0-11697 GCA_036271455.1 Rhizomicrobium sp. | reverse complement strand
ATCCCAAGTTCAAGAACAAGTCGGCGCTGGAAGTCATCATGACCACGCTGCATGCCGGCGGAAAATTCGACGGCAAGGCCTATGAGACCTCCGGCGGCCTGCATGGCGTGGGCTCGTCGGTGGTCAATGCCCTGTCGGAGTGGCTGGAAGTGGACGTGGCGCGTGACCGCCATGCGTGGAAGATGCGTTTCGAGCGCGGCCAGCCCAAGGGAAAGCTCAAGGAGCTTGGCGCGGTCAATCGGCGGGGCACCATCGTCACCTTCAAGCCCGATCCCAAGATTTTCGGCGACGCGCGCTTCTCCCCTGCCCTGCTTTATCGCATGGCCAAGTCCAAGGCCTATCTGTTCCGGGGCGTCGAGATACGCTGGAGCTGCGATCCCGCCCTGATCAAGGACGAGACGCCGAAGGAAGAGGTTCTGAAATTTCCTGGCGGCCTGCTCGATTTCCTCAAGAGCGAGATCGGCGCGTCGAACACGGTGAACAATCGTGATTTCGCCGACCGCACCGAGAACCGCGACGGCAGCGGCACGGTGGAATGGGCGGTGGCCTGGACACCAGCGATCGACCCCTTCGTCCGCTCCTATTGCAACACCATTCCCACGCCCCAGGGCGGCACGCATGAGCAGGGTCTGCGCAATGCGCTCACCAAGGCGCTCCGCGCCCATGGCGAGCGCGCCAACAACCGCAAGACCAACCTGATCACCACCGACGATGTGATGATGGGCGCCTGTGCGGTGCTGTCGGTCTTCATCCGCGAGCCGGAATTCCAGGGTCAGACCAAAGACAAACTCTCCAGCCCCGACGCCCAGCGCCTGGTCGAAAGCGTGGTGCGCGATCATTTCGATCACTGGCTGGCGGACAGTCCCGTCGAGGCCGACAAGCTTCTTGATTTCGTGATCGACCAGGCCGAAGACCGTTTAAAAAGACGCCAGGAAAAAGAAGTCTCGCGCAAGGCGGCAACCCGCAAGCTGCGCCTTCCAGGTAAGCTGGCCGATTGCACTCGCGACGCGGCGGACGGCACCGAGATTTTCCTGGTGGAAGGCGATTCCGCCGGCGGCAGCGCCAAACAGGCGCGCGACCGCGCCACCCAGGCGATCCTGCCGCTCCGGGGCAAGATTCTCAATGTCGCCAGCGCCGGCCAAGGCAAGCTGCAACAGAACCAGGAATTGTCCGATCTGGTCCAGGCACTGGGCTGCGGCACCGGCGCCAAATACCGCGAACAGGATTTGCGCTATCAGCGCGTGATCGTGATGACCGACGCCGATGTCGATGGCGCCCATATCGCTTCGCTGCTGCTCACCTTCTTCTATCGCGAGATACCGGAGCTGATCACAGGCGGCCATCTTTTTCTTGCCATGCCCCCGCTTTACCGTCTGGCCCAGGGCGCCAAGACCATCTATGCGCGCGACGAAGCCGACCGCGACAGACTGATCAAAAGTGAATTCCGCGCCAACGCCAAAGTGGAGATTTCCCGTTTCAAGGGTCTGGGCGAAATGATGCCGCAGCAATTGCGCGACACCACCATGAAGCCCGGCCACCGCACCTTGATCCAGGTCGAGACCGAGGACGGCGAGGAAACCGAAGACATGGTCGAGCGGCTGATGGGCAAAAAAGCGGAGCTGCGCTTCCAGTTCATCCAGGAAAACGCGTCCTTCGCCACCAATGTGGACGTCTAGCTTCCCGGCACGGTGATATGGCGGACCAGGAAGGTCTGATCGCCCGAACCGGAAGGTACGGCATTGTCCGGCCGCGCTTCTATCAATGCGCCGCCTTTGGCGGGAAGCCCGCCGCGAACCTCGACGAGATCAAACGTCGTGGGTGGCTTGCCGGCAAATGTCAGGGTCGCATCGGCGCAGTCCGGCGTGTCGCACGTCATGCGCGTCAAGAGCGGCATATCCGCGAATTGCCGGTCATTGACGCTTTCCAATGTGAGCGGCGTGGGAAAGATCAGCATCATCCCGCCGGCTTGGGACGACCCATGCAACGCGACGGTCAGATGGCCGCCGCTGCCGCTCACTATGGCGTCCGGTGCCGCATTCTCCGCTGTGCCGGCGTCGCCCAGATAGCCGCGCCCGAACAAAGGAAGCCTCGTGATGGTGGAGAAATGCCCGGCGCGGACCAGCGCATCGGGCAGTTTTGTCACAGGATCGGCGATCCAATCGGCGCGGCCGTCGCGTTCCACATAATGAAGATTGAGCCGCTCCGGTGACGCCGCGCTGAACGCGGGCAGGAAACCGGCGATGATCGCAAAAAGAACCGCCAGTCCCACCGAGAACAGCATGGAAAAGCCCGCGCCCTTTTTGCTCATCAGCGGCAGGAGCGCGATCAGTGCAAACCCCGCGCTCACCGTGAAAAGCGGATGGGCGACAAGTCCCATGATCGCTTCCCCGCTTGCCGCCAGATCGAGCCAGGTGAGCGCGCAGGCCAGCGCGCCTACCCAGGCCGCGAAACGCCACGCGCCGTTCCCCATGCGCGCCGTCGCCACCAGCAGCAGAGCCGTGATCAATGACGGAAACAGGAAATAGGGACTGAGGCCGGGCACCAGTGCGGCCGCCGCCACACCCAAGCCTGAAATCCACAGCCATGCATCGCCGACATTCGCCTCGAGCCAGGCCGCCAGCAGCGCCACGCTCCAGACGCCGAAGAACAGTGCAAGCCTGAGCGCCCAGGGATAGGCGAAGGACGGATCGGGATGGCCGGAAATCCACGCCGCGATCCCGTGCAGCAGAAAACCTGCCGCGACGGCCCCGACAAGCAGCAGCGGCGGCATCAGGAAACCCAGAAGTCGTTTCGACGGCGCACGCCAAGAAGCACGCCGCCGCCACTCGGCCATGGCGATTGCCAAGAATGCCAACAGCGAAAGCGGCAGCGCCCAGTCTTTCGGCAAACGCGGTAACCACCGGCCCAGGATGTCGAAATAGATCGCATCACCGCTTTTGAGCGACGTGAAGTCCGTGCCCGCCAGCGACATCACCAGTCCCAGCGCGGATTCGCCCTGCTGCTGCAACGCCCTGGGATCGAGATTCTCCCGCCGGTCGCGCGGCGTGTGATAATGCGCCACGTTGCCGATGAAGGAGAAATTGTAGCCGGTGAATCCGGCAGCGAGGAACGGGGTGAGATCGGTGTCGTTGGGCAGGCGCTTGTAGATTTCCGCATACAGCGAACTGGTCGCCAAATGCGGCACGGATCGCGCGTAGAGACCGACCAGCGCGCCGTCGCCCGGGCTGGTCTGAAACAGGAAGCTACGGCCCTGGTTGCCGCGAGCTTCCAAATTGATCACCACGCCGATGCGGGACCGCCATGCCGGATCATGGAGGAACGCGTTGGCCCCCAACATGGCATTCTCTTCGCCGTCGGTGATCAGCGCCAGGATGGGATGTTGCGTGGCTACTCCCCACGCTTTCCAGGCGCGAATGGTTTCCATGATAATCGCGACACTGGATTCGTCATCGCCCGCGCCCGGTCCCGCCGCCACCGAGTCCATATGCGCCATCAGCACGATGGCGGGACCGGCGCCCGGCGCCACCTCGCCGATGATGTCGCTTATCTGGGCACAGGTGGTGGCGCGCCAGCGCGCCTCGCCATAGCAGCTCATGGTGGAAAGCGTGTCGGTCTGTACGCCGAGCCGTGCGAACTCGGCCTGGATTCGGGCATGGACTGCGGCATCTTCCGGCGAACCGGTGGGATGGGGGCGTTCCGGCCCCAGCAGCCGCGCCAGCACCGCATTCGCCCGGCCTGCGGAAAACTCCCTCGCCGGGGCGTTGGCGTTTAGCGCCTCCGGCCGATATTGGCCGTAAAAGCACAAAAGCCAGATCGCCAGCGCGATGAACCCGACGAACCAGTTGCGCATGAAAATGACCGCCCTGCCCCGTGCACAGGCTGGCTGGAAGGGGCCGGTTGCGCAACTGGAACGCTTGGCACGGGCTGGCGTTATTTTCGCGCCAGTTGAGAAGGTGAGGCCCATCTAGCGGGTCGAATCATGTTTTTCACCTTCGGCGACGCCCGGTGTCCCCTCCACCGGGCGCCTGCTTCCCCAATTAACCCTGCGTGCTTTATTGACTTTTTGAAGTTTCTTCTTATTTTGCAATATATCAGAGCGGGTGGCCAATTCGGGCTGCCAGGCTTGGGCGCGGTGAACGCGCCCCTATCAGGAGCGTGCTACGACCCAAGTAACGACCTCCGGCGCGGAAGCCGGAACCAGCGAAGTTGCAACCACTTCTTCGACTCCCGGCGGTTTCGACGGCCTGGGCCTTTCTCCCGAAATCCTTAAGGCGGTGGTCGACACCGGCTACACCACACCCACCCCGATTCAGGCCCAGGGCATCCCCGTGGTGCTGGAACGGCGCGATCTGATCGGCATCGCCCAGACCGGCACCGGCAAGACCGCCAGCTTCACCCTGCCCATGATCGAGATGCTCAGCCGCGGCCGCGCCAAAGCGCGCATGCCGCGCGCTCTGGTCTTGGAGCCGACCCGCGAGTTGGCCGACCAGGTGGCGGAAAGCTTCAACCGCTACAGCAAATATTCCAAGCTCAGCCATGCGCTTCTGATCGGCGGCGTCTCTATGGACGACCAGACCAAAAAGCTCGATCGCGGCGTGGATGTGCTGATCGCCACGCCCGGCCGGCTGCTCGATCATTTCGAGCGGGGGCGGCTGATGCTGTCCCAAGTCAATATCCTGGTGATCGATGAAGCCGACCGCATGCTGGACATGGGCTTCATCCCGGATGTGGAGCGTATTTGCAAGCTTTTGCCCTTCACCCGCCAGACCCTGTTCTATTCCGCCACCATGCCGCCCGAGATAAGGCGACTGACCGATCAGTTCCTGCACAACCCCGTCCGGATCGAAGTGTCGCGGCCTGCCACCACCGCGGCCAACATCACCCAGGAGTTGGTGGAGATTCCCGCCAATGACTGGGCCAAGCGCGAAGCGCTGCGCCGCTTGATCCGCGAGAACGAAGCGACCCTCACCAACGCCATCGTCTTCTGCAACCGCAAGCGCGATGTGGACGTGGTCGCCAAGTCGCTGACCAAGCATGGCTTCGACGCCGCGCCCATCCATGGCGATCTCGATCAGTCGGTGCGGACCAAGACCTTGGACAAATTCCGCGCGGGCGAACTCAAGATCCTGGTCGCCAGCGACGTGGCGGCGCGCGGGCTGGACGTGCCCGCCGTCAGCCATATCTTCAATTTCGACGTGCCCATCCATGCCGATGACTATGTCCATCGTATCGGCCGGACTGGCCGCGCGGGCCGCAGCGGTTTGGCGTTGATGCTGGCCACGCCCCGTGACGTCAAATATGTGGACTTCATCGAGAAGCTCATCGGCAACAAGCTCAACCGCCGTTCGATGACCGACATCGAGGTGCGCGAGGACCACTCTCCCCGCCGCGACCAACACAAAGGCCGCGACCGGAACCGAGACCGCGGCGGCAAACGTCACGACCGCCGGCCGCCGGACGGGAAATTCCACGACCAGGTTGCGGGCACAGATCCGGTCCGCGAGGCACAAGTCGCTGCCAGCGCGCCCAACCCTGCGATCCTGGACGCCCCCCTACCTGAGTCTCGGCCCGAGCGCCGGCACGAAGCCAAGGTGCACGAACCCAAGGCCTACGAACCCAGGCCGCATCGGGAAAAAAAGCCCCATGGCAAGCCCCATCACCAGGGGGCGCCCGAAAAGGAGCCGGTGGATAAAAGCCAGCTTCCGGCCTTCCTGTTCCGCAAGGTACGCCTACCCCAGGATTAACCTTTGGGCCTGAAGCGCTCTGGTGGCTGGGCAAAACCCGGCCATTTAACGCTTTCTTACCGACCCCAACCTAAACTGGTAACGTGCGCTTCCCGTGAAGAACGCGGGAAGTTGGGGGCTGACGTGCAGAAACCGGACCGTGAGCAGGCGCTTGCCAAAGCTGCGCTCGATCAAATGAGCGAATGCGGCGTCGCGCCCTCGCCCGACAATTTCGAACTCTTCTATCTTCATGCCTCCGGAGAAAATGCCGCGATCGGCCAGGCCATCGCCAAGATCATCGCCGAGAAACGCCCCTTCACGCCTCAGCTGCTTCAGGAACTCAGGATGCGTGTCCGTTCCGATGCGCCGGCGATGGAACAAGTTGGCGAGAACATGAATTCGGTGATCGCTGGCGTGCTCAGCCGTTTGAGCGATGCCGGCCGCGACGCCGGCGAATATTCAAGCGCCCTGTCCGCCGCCACCGGCGCCTTGGGCAGCGATCACTCGCCCGCCGACATGCAGAAATTGATGAGCACACTGGTTGCGGCCACGCGCCAGATGGAAAAGCGCACCAAGAGCCTGGAGCAGGAACTGCAGAAATCATCGACCCAGGTCCATGAGTTGCGCAGCACGCTCGACACGGTACGCAAGGAAACGCTGATCGATCCCCTTACCCGCATCGGCAACCGCAAAGCCTTCGACGCGGCGATCTCTTCGGCGGAAAAGCAGGCGGAAGGCGGTGAGCCGATCTCACTTTTGATCTGCGATATCGACCATTTCAAGAAATTCAACGACACTTGGGGCCATCAGACCGGCGACCAGGTGTTGAGGGTCGTGGCGGGCTGCCTCTCGGAGAACATCAAGGGCCGCGACATGGCCGCCCGTTATGGCGGCGAGGAATTCGGCCTGGTGCTGCGCGGCGCCACCCTGGAAGGCGCCATTCTGGTGGCCGAGCAGATCCGCCAATCGGTGGAAGGACACCGCCTGGTGAAGAAATCCACCGGCGATGTCTTGGGCACCATGACCATCTCGATCGGCGTTGCTCAATTCGGGCCACATGAGAAGGCCGAAGCGGTGGTGCGCCGGGCCGATGCCTGTCTCTATGGCGCTAAGCATAATGGCCGCAATCTGGTGATCGCCGAAAACGATCCGCGCATGAGCCAAGCAGCTGTTAACGCCGCCTGAACCGGTGTTTGCTCCAGCATCGGTAACAGATAAGTTGCTGTAGCAAGCTTCCCGGGGTCAAAGATGCGGACGGATTTCGAACGTTGCTATGTGACCGCGCGGGGCGGCGTGGCAGTGCTCACGCTCAACCATCCCGAGACCATCAATGCCGCGTCCTTGTCGATGATGCGGGGCTGCCTCAAGGCGATGGATTTGATCGAGGCCGATTCCGCATTTCGCGCGATTGTCTTCACCGGCGAAGGGCGCGGTTTCTGCTCCGGCGCCAATCTCGCCGAGCCGCCGCCCGAAGGCGCCGACGCGGGCGAGATGCTGGAAAAAACCTATCATCCCTTCCTGCGCCGCTTGCGCGACACCCATCTTCCCATCGTCGCCGCGCTCAACGGGCCAGCCGCCGGCGTGGGTGTGAGCCTGGCCTTGATGGGCGATCTGGTGATCGGAGCCCGCTCGGCCTTCCTGGCACTGGGCTTCACGCGGCTTGGCTTGGTGCCTGACGGCGGTTCGACTTGGCTTTTACCCCGCCTGGTGGGCCTGGCACGGGCGCGCGAATTGGCCCTTTTGGGCGAGCGCCTGCCGATGGAAAAAGCGCAGGCCTGGGGCCTGATCCACAAAGCGGTGGATGATGAAATGGTGCTGGATGCGGCATTGGCGCTGGCCACGCGCCTGGCGGAAGGCCCCAAGGCAATCGCTTTTACCCGCAAGCTGTTCTGGGAAAGTACGCATCTGAGCTTCGAGGAACAGTTGAAGCAGGAACAGGGGGCGCAAAGCCGGGCCGGCGCCACAGAAGATTTTCGCGAAGGTCTCAAGGCCTTTTTCGAAAAGCGCGAACCGCATTTCAAGGGCGAGTGAATCAGCGGCGCTTTTTCGCTGTCTTGCCCTTCTTCTTTGTTGCCTTGGATTTCACCGCTTTATTTTTCTTCTTTGCGGCAGACTTGTTGCGCGCTACGGCAAACGCGGTACGCGCCCACTCCGTCAATTCGTCCGGATCGTCATAAAGCCGGTCCGGCAATTCATAATAAGAGGTCAGCATGCCTTCGGCGTTCTTGAATTTATAATAGAGCGGACTGGCACCTTCCGCCATGAATGCCTGGCGGCTGTCTTCGTCGGTTTTGAAATAGAGCCGTTCCTGATAGACGATCCCGAACATCAGGCCATCGCGGAATAGCCCTTCGGCGCCAAACATGCGCCGCAACTTGACCTTGCCGAACGGCGCGAACAGATCGTCGAAGCGATCCGCATCGCCCGGCATCAATGGGCGTCAGCGGGCGTGATGGAGACCGACTCGCCGCAGCCACAGGCAGCCGTCTGGTTGGGATTGCGAAAGGTAAAGCGCGAACCCAGCTTGGTGGTCTCGAAATCCATCTCGGTGCCGATCAGGAACAGGATCGCCTTGGGCTCGATGAAAATCTTGATGCCTTGATCTTCGAGCACTTCATCCAGGGGATTGGTGCTCTCGGCATAATTCATGGTGTAACTCATGCCGGCGCAGCCACCATTGGTGACGCCGACGCGCACACCGAGATATTTCCCATCCGCGTCAGTCATGATCTGGCGCAGCCGCACCGCCGCCGCCTCGGTGAGGCGTACAGGCTTGGGACGTTCTCTTCGTGCTGTTCTTTGTTCCATCAGTACATGTTCAGTTCGAGTTTGGCTTCTTCGCTCATCCGCTCCGGGGTCCAGGGCGGATCGAAAGTCATGTTCACCGCAACCTCGCCAATCCCTTCGACCTTTTCCAAGGCCGCCTTGACCATGCCCGGCATCTCGCCCGCCACGGGGCAGTTGGGCGCGGTCAGCGTCATGTCCACGGTGACGTCCTTGTTGTCGGCCACATCCACCTTATAGATGAGTCCGAGTTCATAAATATCAACCGGGATCTCCGGATCAAAAACGGTCTTGAGCGCGATCACCAGCTTGGAGGTGAATTCGTCGAGTTCCTGGGGGCTTAGCGCGGATTGGAGGGCTTCGCTCATGCCACCGCTCCTCTCTCGATTTTGCCCTCATCCAGGGCATTCTTGAAGGTATGCCAGGCCAAGGTGGCGCATTTCACCCGCATGGGGAACTCGGAGATTCCCGCCATCACGTCCAGATGTTCGCGGTCGTCGGCGGCAAGATCGAAATCCTCGCCTTTTACCAGATGCAGGAATCCGTCCATCAGCTTTTGCGCTTCTGGAAGCGTGCGCCCGGCCAGCATCTCGGTCATCATCGAGGCCGAAGCCTGGCTGATGGCGCAGCCCTTGCCTTCGAATTTGATGTCGGCGACGCGGCCATCTGGGTCCAGCGCCAGCATCACCGTGACCTTGTCGCCGCAGAGGGGATTGTAGCCTTCAGCCTTGTGGGTGGCGTGATTCAGCGGACCAAAATGGCGCGGATGGCGCGAATGATCGAGAATGACTTCCTGGTAAAGCTCGCGCAGTGACGGGTCCATGATCAACTCAAAATCTCCCGCGCCTTGGCCAGCGCGTCCATCAACGCATCGACATCGGCCCGGTTGTTATACAACGCAAAACTGGCGCGGCTGGTCGAGGCGACGCCGAACCGTTCCATCAGCACCTGGGCGCAATGATGGCCGGCGCGGACCGCCACGCCTTCACGATCCAATATGGTGGCGATATCGTGGGCATGCATCCCCTCGGCTTCAAAAGAAAGGATCGCGCCCTTGCCCGGCGCATCGCCGATCACCCGTAGCCAGTTGAAATCGCGCAGCCGCTCGCGCGCATAGGTGAGAAGATCATGTTCATGCGCCTTCACCGCGGCGCGGTCGAATGCCATCAGATAGTCCAGCGCTGCCGCCAAACCCACCGCCTCGATGATAGCGGGCGTGCCCGCCTCAAAGCGCGCGGGTGGATCGGCGTAGGTGACGAGATCGCGAGTCACTTCGCGGATCATCTCCCCGCCGCCATTGAAGGGCCGCATCGCCTTGAGATGGGCCCTCTTGGCATAGAGCGCACCAATGCCGGTGGGGCCATAGAGCTTGTGGCCGGTGAACACGTAAAAATCCACATCTAGCGCCTGGACATCGACGATCTCATGCACCGCGCTCTGGCAACCATCGGCCAGCACGGGCACGCCCTTGGCATGGGCGCGAGCCACGATCTGCTGAAGCGGCGTGACGGTGCCCAAGACATTCGACATATGGGTGATGGCGACAAGTTTGGTCTTGGTGCCGATGGCTGCGTCCAGCGCCTCGATATCGAGACTGCCGTCATCGCGCACATCCACCCATTTGAGCACTGCGCCCTGACGCTCGCGCAGGAAATGCCACGGCACAATGTTGGAATGATGCTCCATCACCGACAGAACGATCTCGTCGCCGGGCTGGATGCGCGGCGCCAGGAAGGAATAAGACACGAGATTGATCGCTTCGGTCCCGCCCTTGGTGAAGACGATTTCGTCTTCGCGCGCGGCGTGGAGAAATTTCTGCACCGTGCGGCGGGCCGCTTCATAAGCGTCGGTGGCGGCGGCGGACAGGAAATGCACGCCGCGATGGACATTGGCGTAATCGCTTTGGGCAAAACGCGTCATCGCCTCCAACACCACGCGCGGCTTTTGCGCCGACGCGCCGCTGTCGAGATAAGCCAGCCGCTTGCCATAGACCTGGCGCGACAGGATGGGAAAATCGGCGCGGGCCTTTTCAACATCGAAAGCGGGAATGATTTTGGCGGCCGCGGTCATGCCGTCACCTGCTCCAGCGCATTGGCGACAGCGCCGCGCACCATCTCGCGCAAATCGGTATTGGCGACGCCTTCGACGGCATCTTCCAGGAAGGCATGGAGCAGAAGATGCCGCGCGTCATTTTCCGGGATGCCGCGTGACTTGAGATAGAATAAAGAATCCGCGTCGAGATCGCCAACCGCCGCGCCATGGGCGCATTTGACGTCATCGGCCAGGATTTCCAGCTCAGGCTTGAGATCGGCCTCCGCGCGCGCGCCCAGCAACAGAGCCTTGGCGGTCTGGCGGCTGTCGGAGCCGTCGGCATCCGGCGCCACCGTCACCTTGCCCTGATAGATGGCCTGTGCGCCGCCGCCCACCACCTTCTTGAACAATTGAACGCTCTGGGTCTGGCCCACTGCGTGCGTAACATGAGTGGTGACATCGGCATGGGCCGAGCCCGACAGCACGCTGACACCGGAAAGATCGACACCAGCGCCCGCACCTTGCAGTGCGACGGCCAGTTCGAGGCGGGACAGTTTGGCGCCGAAATTGGCGAAATGCCCGCGGTATTGCGCATCATTGGCCAAGGTCATCGAAATTTCCTCCACCAGGACGGCGGAAGAATTGGGCGCGATACGGACATGATCCAGCCGGGCATTGCGGCCCAGCACGATCTCGAAGCCGGTGTTGCGAGTCTCCGCCGAATCGCAGCGCTCGACCAAAGTGAGCGACGCGCCCTCGTCCAGCGCCGCATTGACCGCCGCGCGCACCTGAGCGCGTACGTCCTCGGCTTCAATTTGCGACACCGCATCTTCCAGGAAGGCGTGGATCAGCAAAGCCCGCGCTTCGGATTCTGGGAGGCCGCGCGCCCGCAGATAAAACAGCGAATCCGCGTCCAGGTCGCCCACCGCCGCGCCATGGGCGCATTTGACATCGTCGGCCAGGATTTCCAGTTCCGGCTTGAGATCGGCTTCGGCATGCGGGCTCAGCAACAGCGCCTTGGCGGTCTGGTGGCTGTCAGAGCCATCGGCATGCTGCGCCACCGTCACCTTGCCCTGATAGATGGCGCGGCTTTTGCCGCCAGCCACTTTCTTGAACAATTGGCTGCTGGTGGTTCGCGCGACATTGTGGCTGACATGGG
>DATBAP010000067.1:0-10491 GCA_036271455.1 Rhizomicrobium sp. | reverse complement strand
AACTTGAAAGAGATGTAAAGCAGCAGCGCCAGGACGAAGAGGCTGACCGCGGTGATGATGTAGAGCAGTTCGACGTGGAAGTTCTCGATCTGGTCCATCACCGTCGAATTGGACGGCTGGAAACCCAGCTCATAGTTGTACGGCAGGGCCAGGGCCTGGGTCGTGCTGAAGGCCAGGAACGCGGCGGCAGTGGCGAGGCCGGTTTTCCGCCAGGACCGGAAGGGAAGAGACATAGGGCGCGACCTCACAAAAAATGACGGCCGGGAGGCGTTCAAAACCCCCCGCGCGTTTTTAGATTCTTGGCGGGGATTTAGAGGGGTTAAGCCCTTAAAGTCATTGCGACCTTATGGCACGGTGGTTCCCTTCCTCGAGCCGGAGTCGAAGGGGGTAGGCCAAGGGCCTTGCCAGGCCCCTCTGTGGCCCCGATATCAGAGGGCCTAAATGGTGGCGCGTGCTGGTCTTTTGCCCGCCCCGTCAGCTTTTCTGGAGTGCACCATGGCCGAAACTGACCTGTTCTTCTCCCGCACCGGCATGGACCGCGCCCGCGTCCAAGCCCAGGTGGATGGCGCACTCGAGGGCGCCGACGATGGGGAACTCTTCCTGGAATACAGCCAGTCGGAATCATTCGTGTTCGATGACAACCGCCTGAAAGCGGCGAGTTTCGACACGTCCCAAGGCTTTGGGCTGCGCGCCGTGGCGGGCGAAGCCACCGGCTATGCGCACGCCACCGAGCTTTCCGAAGATGCGATCGCGCGCGCCGCCAAGACCGTCAAAGCGGTGGCGGCGGGCCATTCGGGTCATGTCGCCGCGCCCCCTGCCCGCAGCAACGTCAAGCTCTATACCGATCTCGATCCCCTTGAGACCGCCCAGTTCGGCGCCAAGGTGAGCCTGCTCGAGCAGATGAACCAATATGCGCGCGGCAAGGACAGCCGCGTGCGCCAGGTCTCGGCGTCGCTGTCGGGCGAATGGCAGCGCATCGAGATCATGCGCGCGGGCGGCGAACATTATTCCGATATCCGCCCCTTGGTGCGGCTGGGCGTGTCGGTGGTGGTCGAACAGGATGGGCGCCAGGAATCCGGCAGCTTCGGCGGCGGCGGGCGCGGTGGCTATGAGACCTATCTTCAGATCGCCTACTGGAAAGAAGCGGTGGACGAAGCGCTGCGACAGGCGCTGGTCAATCTGGAGTCGGTGCCGGCGCCAGCCGGCGAGATGACGGTGGTGCTGGGACCGGGCTGGCCCGGCATTCTTTTGCATGAAGCGATCGGCCACGGCCTGGAAGGCGATTTCAATCGCAAGAAGACGTCAGCCTTTGCCGGACTGCTGGGCGAACGGGTGGCCGCACCCGGCGTCACGGTGGTGGATGACGGCACGATTGATGGACGCCGCGGTTCGCTTTCCATCGACGATGAAGGCACGCCCACGTCGCGCACGGTGCTGATCGAGGACGGCATCCTCAAAGGCTATATGCAGGATCGGCAGAACGCGCGGCTGATGGGCATGAAGGCCACTGGCAACGGAAGGCGGCAAAGCTTCGCCGCCAGCGTGATGCCCCGTATGACCAACACCTATATGCTGGCGGGCGACAAGGACCCCGGTGAGATATTGACCAGCGTGAAGAACGGCATCTACGCCACCAATTTCGGCGGCGGCCAGGTGGACATCACCAACGGCAAATTCGTCTTCAGCTGCACCGAAGCCTATGCCATCGAAGACGGCAAGCTGGGTCGGCCGATCAAGGGCGCGACATTGATCGGCTCTGGCCCGGAATGCCTGACTCGCGTCAGCATGATCGGCAACGACATGAAGCTTGATACCGGCATCGGCACGTGCGGCAAGAACGGCCAAAGCGTGCCGGTTGGCGTGGGCCAGCCGAGTTTGCGATTGGACGGCCTCACCGTGGGCGGAACCGCTGCCTGATGCCACGCTACTGGTTTCGCCAAAAGCAATTTGGCTACGGCGCCACGCCCAACACTTGGCAGGGTTGGCTGTTCACGATTGCCCTCGCTCTTTTCGTCGCCGCATTGGCCTTCGGGGCCGATTTCGTGCGCGACGATAGAGAGCGGTTGCTCTTGATCGCAATCGGCATGCCCGTCGTGCTGGTGCCATTTGTTCTTATCGCACATATCAAAACCGAAGGCGGCTGGCATTGGCGCTGGGGCCGAAGGGATGGTTGATCTGGTCTTCAAGATCGTGCCGCGCGCCGAATGGGCCGAGATCACCGACGCTTATGAAGGCTCCTCGCATGACCGCGCCGACGGCTTCATGCATCTGTCCACCCATTCACAGCTGGCGGAGACATTGCGGCGCCACTATGCGGGCCAGGACGATCTTCTTCTGGTCGCGGCGGACCCGACGCGTCTGGGGCGGCTGTTGAAATGGGAGCATGCACCATCGCGGGGCGAGGATTTTCCCCATCTTTATGGCGTGCTGCTCACCAGTGCGGTGTTGTGGGTCAAGACCATCACAAAAGATGCGCAAGGCGGTTTCATCATCCCGGAATGATGGCTAGGCTGGTTCCATGATCCCAATCATCGGCAAGCGTCACGATCTGGGCGACGGTTTCGTCGTCACCCGCGTCCTGCCCCAGGCGGCGCGCCGGAGCATCGGCCCCTTTGTCTTCTTCGATTATTTCGGCCCGGTGGATTTTCCACCCGGCAAGGGCGTGGATGTGCGCCCGCATCCCCATATCGGGCTCGCCACCGTCACCTATCTGTTCGAGGGCGCACAGATGCACCGCGACACGCTGGGCTCGGTGCAGGAGATCAATCCCGGCGACGTGAACTGGATGACGGCCGGCCGTGGCATCGCCCATTCCGAGCGCACCGGCGATGAATTGCGCGCGCTCGGCCATCGCCTTCACGGCATCCAGACTTGGGTGGGGCTGCCGCAAAAGGACCAGGAAGCCGAACCCGCCTTCCAGCATTTCGCCGCCGCCGACTTGCCCGAGCGAAATGACAAGGGCGTGCGGTTGCGCATGATCACGGGCGAAGCCTTCGGGATGCGCTCGCCGGTCCAAGTGTTTTCGCCCATCTTCTATGCCGAAGCGCGTTTCGAGCCGGGCGGCAATTTCACCGTCACGCCCGATCATGAAGAGCGCGCCATTTTCATCGTCGAAGGCGAGTTGCAGATCGGCGGCGGCAATCACGGGCCGGAAACCCATGGCGAAGGCGCGATGCTATTCCTGGAAAAGGACGAGACCGTCACTCTGTTCGCCAATAGCGAAGCGCGGGTGATGCTGCTCGGTGGTGCGCCGCTCGACGGTCCACGTCACATCTGGTGGAATTTTGTCTCATCGTCGCGAGAGCGGATCGAGCAAGCCAAGGTTGATTGGCGCACGGGCCGGTTCGGCACTATTCCCGGCGACGACAAGGAGTTCATCCCATTGCCGGATGGGAGGAATTGATGCTGAAGCGCATCCTGACAATTCTGGGCGCGCTCCTGATCCTGTTCGGGATATTCTTCGCGCTGCAGGGCGCCAATATCATTCACTGGCCGCTGGAAAGCACCATGCTGGGGCGCGGTGTGTGGATCCGCAACGGCCTGATCATCGCCGCATTGGGCGCCGTTCTGATTGCCGGCGCACGCCGTTCCTGAAAATTGGAGTTGTCATGAAATATAATCAGCTCGGCCGCACCGGATTGCTCGTTTCTGAAATCTGCTTCGGCACCATGACCTTTTCTGGCGAAGGCTGGTTGAACGGCGTTATAGGAAATCAAAGCCAGACCGAAGCCACCAAGCTGATCGAAAAATGCCTGGCGGCCGGGGTCAATTTCATCGACACGGCGGATGTCTATTCCGTTGGCCAATCGGAGATCATGACCGGCCAAGCCATCCGCGACATTGGCATCGCCCGCAGCGATGTGGTGTTGGCGACCAAGGTGTTCGGGCGCATGGGCAAAGGCCCGAACGATGCGTGGTCCTCGCGCGGCCATATCCTGGATGGCGTGGCGCGCAGCCTGGAGCGGCTGAAGACCGATCACATCGATCTTTATCAGATCCACGGCACCGATCCGATCACACAAGTGGAGGAGATCATGGAGGCACTGAACGATTTGTTGCGCCAGAACATGATCCGTTATATCGGCGTCTCCAACTGGACGGCCTGGCGCATCGCCAAAGCCAATGGCATTGCCGATCGGCGCGGCTTCGGCCGCATCGAAAGCCTGCAGGCTTATTATTCTGTCGCCGGACGCGATCTGGAGCGTGAACTGGTGCCGCTGATGCAGGAGGAACGCATCGGCTGCCTGGTCTGGAGCCCACTGGCCGGTGGCTATCTCTCCGGCAAATATTCGCCCGGCGGCGAAGGCGAGATGGAAGGCCGCCGCAAGACATTCGATTTCCCGCCGCTCGACAAGGCCAAAGCTGATGCGCTGGTGGCGGCGATGCGGCCGATCGCCAAGGCGCGCGGCACTTCGGTGGCGCGGGTGGCGCTGGCTTATGTGATGGCCAAGCCCTGGGTTTCGAGCGTGATCATCGGCGCGCGTACGGAAGCGCAACTCAACGACAATCTGGAGGCGGGCAAGCTGAAGCTGGATGCCGGCGAGATCGCGAAGCTGGACGAGCTTTCGGCGCTCGCGCCAGAATATCCCCACTGGATGCTGGAGCGGCAGGGCGCCCAGCGCCTCGGCGCCTAAAGGAAATTATACTCGCTGAAGAGGCGGCTCATGTCGCCTTTCCATTCATTCTGGAACAAATGGAGCAGTTCTTCCGCGCGCGTCTGTCCCCGCGCCACCAATTCGCGCAGCGGATTGATGAAGCCGTCCTCGCTCATGCCGGCGGCGTCCAGGCTGGCGCGGCGGCGCAGGCCTTCGCCGGAAATCTCCAGCATGCGGCGCGCCAACTCCAGCACATTGGTGTTGCGGAAGGGCGCGCGGAAGCCTTGCTTGGGGACCATGTCGCGCAAGGCCTGGCGTTCTTCCGCGCTCCAGTCCTTGACCATGTCCCAGGCCGCATCCAGCGCCACCTTGTCGTAAAGCAGTCCCACCCACAGAGCAGGCATGCCGCAAATGCGGCGCCACTGGCCGCCATCGGCGCCGCGCATCTCCAGATATTGCTTGAGCCGTACTTCGGGGAAGATGGTGGTGAGGTGATCGGCCCAATCCGACATCGAAGGTTCGATATGCGCCACTTCGGGAATCTTGCGGGCGAGGAAATCGCGGAAGCTCTTTCCACTCACATCGTGATAATGGCCGTCGCGATAGACAAAATACATCGGCACATCCAGCGCGTAATCGACATAGCGCTCAAAGCCCATACCGTCCTCGAACACGAAGGGCAGCATCCCGGCGCGCGCATTGTCCACGTCGGTCCAGATCTGGGCGCGATAGGAGACGAACCCCGACGACCGTCCTTCGCGGAACGGTGAATTGGCCAGCAACGCGGTCGAGATGGGCTGCAACGCCAGGCCGACGCGGAATTTCTTCACCATGTCGGCTTCGTCGCTGAAATCCAGATTCACCTGCACGGTGCAAGTGCGGAACATCATGTCGAGGCCATAGCCGCCCACCTTGGGCATATAGCGCCGCATGATCTGGTAGCGGCCCTTGGGCATCACCGGCACTTCGTCCAGCCGCCAGCTGGGCGCGAAGCCCAGGCCCAGCATGCCGGCGCCGATCTCGGCCGCCACTTCGCGGACCTGCGCGAGATGGGTGTTCACTTCGGCGCAGGTCTGATGGACGGTCTTGAGCGCCGCGCCGGAAAGTTCGAATTGGCCACCCGGCTCCAGCGACAGCGAAGCGCCGTCCAGGCTATGGCCGATGATGTTGTCGCCCTCCTTGACCGGCTTCCAACCGAAGCGGGTCATGCCTTCAAGCAACTGGCGGATGCCCGGCGCGCCGTCATAGGCGAGCGGCTTCAGGGTCTGCGGGCAATAGACGAATTTCTCGTGCTCGGTCCCGATCCGCCAAGCGGAGGCCGGCTTGGAGCCCACGGAGAAGTGGCGCACCAGATCGTCGCGGCCTTGGACCGGCCCACCGGCGGATTGCGGAATGGACATACTCTTCCTTGAGCGGGCCTAAGGCCCTTTAGCGATTATGGAAATTCACCCCAACTATCTCAAGAGTTAGGCACGACAAGTCGTCAGCGCAAGATCGATCAGTATTTTTGTATTGACTTAATTAAGTATATTATGAAATAAAGAAGCATGACGCACTTCGCCGCCTTGGCCGATCCCACCCGTCAACGCATCGTCGAGATGCTGGCGGCGGGCGCCTTGTGCGCGGGCGATATCGCGGGACGGTTCGAGCTCTCTCCTCCCGCGATTTCCCAGCACCTCAAGGCGCTCAAGGCCGCCAAGCTGGTGAAGGTGCGGGCCGAGGCCCAGAAGCGCATCTACGAACTCGATCCGGAGGGCCTGGCGGACCTCTCCGACTGGGTGGCCAAGATCCGCGCCTTCTGGAATCCCCGGCTGGATGCATTGGAGCAAGCCCTGAGAAAGGACACACCATGAATAAGGGCCGCATGGTGGAAGAAGCGGCCGTGGTGTTTGAGCGCGATCTGCCCGCGTCACCGGAAAAGACATGGGCGTTCCTCACCGAGCCGCCACGCTTGGCGGGATGGTATGGCGAAGCCGCGATCGAGCCTCTCGAAGGCGGCAAGATCGAACTGATGGGCGGTCATATCCGCGGCGTGATCACCGGCTGGCGGCCGCATCAATTCCTGGCCCACACCTGGAATGTGTTCCAGCCGGGAGAAACGGCTTCTGCGTGGCCTGTCACTTATCTGGAGTTCGCGCTGGAAGAGCGCGGCACAACCACGCGCCTCACCCTTACCCATCGACCCATTCCCACGCGGATGCAGCCCCAGACTATGATGGGCTGGCACACATTCCTGGACATGCTGGAAGCCGGCGCCCGTGACGAAAAGGTGCAGTCGCGGGACCACTATATGCAAAAGAACGCCGCGCTTTATAGCGTCGATCTCAACAATCTGCAGGGGTAATGACGAGGGGAGAGACCATGACAATCGACCAATTCGGAAAACGCATTGACGACCACACCGTGCGGTTCGAGCGGATTCTGCCCGGACCGGTGGAAAAAATCTGGGCTTATCTCACCGACGGCGACAAACGCGGCGAATGGTTCGCCTCTGGCGCCATTCCCTCCCATGTGGGCGAACAATTCGAGCTGCGCTTCAAGCATAGCGAGCTTTCGCCTGACAAAGCGCCGCCGCCCGAGCGCTTCAAGGAGATGGATGCGAAGGGCTTCCTCAGCAAGGAACGGCTGCTGGCGCTGGAGCCAATGCGCCGCCTGGTCCATACCTTCGGCGAAGAGAATCCGCCTGCCTCGGAAGTCGAGTTTCTGCTCACCCCGGAAGGCAACAGGGTCCGCCTTACCCTCACCCACCGCAAGATTCCCGACCGAGCCTATGCAGTGAACATCTCCGGCGGCTGGCACAGCCATCTCGCCATCCTGCAGGACAAGGTCGAAGGCAAAGTGCCCCCGCCCTTCTGGGATGTGTGGCGCAAAACTGAACATACCTACGAACAACGCTACGACTGAGCGTGGCGAAGGAGATCAATCCCTTCCTGATGTTCGCCAAGGACGCGGAAACGGCGATGCGCTTCTATGCGTCGCTGTTTCCCTGCGCCCGGATCGAATCCCTAGTGCGTTACGGCACCGAGGGTCCCGGCGCCGAGGGCAGCGTGAAGCAGGCGACGTTGCTTCTGCTGGACCGGAAGCTGGAATTCTTCGACAGTCCGGTGCGTCATGCTTTCACCTTTACGCCCGCCATTTCCTTCGCCGTCACCTGCGACGACGCGGCGGAAGTGGATGCGCTATTCGCGAAATTGTCGGAAAGCGGCCAGGTGCTGATGGGGCTGGATGAATATCCTTTTGCGAAGCGCTTCGGCTGGGTAAACGACAGGTTCGGCGTAAGCTGGCAATTGAGAGCGCTCTAAGCAAAATCGCCCTTCGCCGATTGCCAGATCGCCAGCGCCGCCAGGGCAGCGGTGTCAGCGCGCAGGATGCGTGGGCCCAGCGTAACCGGCGTCACGAAAGGGTGGCGGCGCAAATTCTCGCGCTCTTCCGGATCGAACCCGCCTTCCGGCCCGGTGAGAATAGCGCAAGGCCCCTCGCCTGCTTCGCGCACGACTTGTGCCAATGGCTTGGCATCGCCGCCTTCATCGCAGAAGAAGATCCGGCGTTCGCGTGGCCAGGCATCCAGCAACTTTCCCAAAGCCAGCGCCTCGCCGATCTCGGGCACCGTCAGCCGCGCCGATTGTTCCGCCGCTTCCACCGCATTGACCTTGAGCCGCTCTTGATTGATGCGCGTGACGATGGTGCGGCGGGTGAAAACCGGCTGCAATTTCCTCGCCCCCAATTCGGTCGCTTTTTGCGCGAGATAATCCGATGGCGTTTTCTTCACCGGCGCGAACAGAAGCCACACATCCGGCACCTCCGTTTGCTGCGCTGTGTGCGCGCGAAGGACTACCGTCACACCGCGTTTGAATGTCGCGGTGATCTCGGCTTGCCACTCGCCATCGCGGCCATTGAACAACAGCACCCGGTCGCCTGCTTTGGCGCGCAAGACATGAAGCAGATAATGGCTCTGGCCCTCGTCCAGGGTTACCGCACCACCGGGTTCCAGGGACGCACCCACAAAGAGCCGCGTGCGCCCGCCCGCTTCTTTCAAATCCGAAGCCATGCCACACTTGAAACCGCATGAGCCTTTCCTCGCAAGCCCCCGCCGATGCCGTGGCCCAGAGTTGGGTCGAAAGCAGCCCCCGCGCTTTGCGTCCCTATCTGCAACTGATGCGGCTGGACCGGCCGATCGGCTCCTGGCTGCTGTTCTGGCCCTGTGTCTGCGGCCTGGTGCTGGGTGCGATGGCGGACGAGCGCGCCTTCGCCGACTGGCATGACCTTTATTATGTGGCGCTGTTCGGCATCGGCACGGTGGTGATGCGCGGCGCGGGCTGCGCCTTCAACGATATCGTCGACCGCAAAATCGACGCCCAGGTGGCGCGCACCCGAGGCAGGCCGATTCCGTCAGGCCGCGTCAGTGTCTTTGCGGCCGCTTTCTTCACCGCGGTCCTGGCCCTGATTGGGCTTGCCATTCTGGTCCAGTTCAACCGCTTCACCGTGATCTTAGGCGCCGCTTCGTTGATCCTGGTGGCGGCCTATCCCTTCATGAAGCGCATCACCTGGTGGCCGCAGGCCTGGCTCGGCCTCACCTTCAACTGGGGCGCGCTGATGGGGTTCGCCGCGCAAACCGGACACCTCGATCTGCCCGACATCCTTCTCTATGCCGGGCTGTTCTTCTGGACCCTGGGCTACGACACGATCTACGCCCACCAGGACAAGGAAGATGATGCGCTGATCGGCGTCAAATCCACCGCACGCCTTTTGATGAATCAAAGCGCAACATGGATCCTGCGGTTCTACGCGGCGTGTTTCACCTTGGTGCTGGCGGCAGGTTTCGCCGAGCATGCCGGCTGGCCTTTCGCCCTGGTGATGCTGGCGGCAGGCGCGCATCTTCTCTGGCAGGTGCGACGGCTCGATATCAACGACGCCGGCCTTTGCCTTAAATTGTTTCGCGCCAACGCCACCACCGGCGCGCTGTTCGCGGCAAGTTTTGCTCTTGCCGCCTGGCTCGGATGAACAGCGACCAATTCGTCCACGACAACACCGAACTCATCGCCCCGCCTTTGGTGCCGGAAATCAAGCTTCACCTGGCCAGCGAAGTCCTGCCTTTGTGGCACAAGACAGAAGAAGAACTTGTCCAGATCGGCGTGCCGCCGCCCTATTGGGCGTTCGCTTGGCCCGGCGGCCAGGCCCTGGCGCGATATATCCTGGACCATCCGGATCTTGTTGCCGGCAGGCGCGTGTTGGATTTTGGCGCGGGCTCGGGCCTGGTGGCGCTGGCGGCGGCGAAGGCTGGTGCTCGTCATGTGATTGCCGCCGACATCGATCCATTTGCGGTGGCGGCGATCTCCCGCAACGCGAAGGCCAATGCGCTCACCGTCGAAGCTGTGGACAACGACATGATCGGCAGCGGCGAGCGGTTCGATCTGATCCTGATCGGCGACATGTGTTACGAGCGGCCGCTGGCGGAACGGCTGATGGCGTGGCTGAAAGAAACGCAAGCTGACATTTTGTTGGGCGATCCTGGCCGCACTTATTTTCCCAAGACCGGCCTCATCCGGCTTGCCATTTACTCCGTGCCCACCACGCGGGAGCTGGAGGATCGCGAGATCCGCGAGACGGGGATATGGCGGCTAGACCGAACCTGACCGCTCTGCCATGGTGCCGGGGCCGGCAGGGGGACACGCTATGGTGGACATCGTTTCGGAAAATCCGCTCAAGGAAGAAACGGAAACGAGTCTCAAGCGATCGTTGGGACCGATTCACCTGATCGCGCTGGGCATCGGCTGCATCATCGGCGCCGGGATTTTCGTTCTCACCGGACAAGCGGCCGCCATCTATGCCGGCCCCGGTGTGGTGTATTCATTCGCGATCGCGGGATTGGGTTGCCTCGTCTGCGGGCTTTGCGACT
>DATBAP010000066.1:0-1868 GCA_036271455.1 Rhizomicrobium sp. | reverse complement strand
GCGAACTCGTTAAGTCCCTTGACGCTGGTTGCGCAGTCGGCGGCGAGGAGAGTTTGGGCCTTGGCGGCGCGCGGATCGTTGGTAAAGGCGTAGATTAGGACATTGCTATCCAGAAACTCACCGGGCATTGGCTTCGTCGCGGTCGAACTTCCAGTCTGGGGGGAGCTGTTTGCCAAAGGCGCGGATGCGCGCCAAAGCACGCTCCCTACCCTTATCGCGCGTGATGTCGAAGGCGCGCTCGCCAGCGATATGGATTTCGATGTCGTCGCCATCCTTAAGCTTGAGCGCATCGACCACAGCGGTGGGCAGGCGGACGGCGAGACTGTTGCCCCATTTACGGACCTGCATCGGAATCTCCATTGATATACAATTAATATGTATATTGTGAAGCTAACTCGGTCAACGGCAGGTTACTAGCGGCTTCTCGGTGAGAACCTGTCATTCAATTATCGGGGGCAGTGCGGTATGAAGGCCCCGCTTGGGATGATCTGGATGGCAGAGACCCAAAAATAAGTTTCACAGAAGTTACACAGCCGTTTTCGATGGCAAAAAATCTAAAGGAATCAATTGGATGGCCGGCCCCCAATTCGTGCATGTGATGAACGCTTATTACGATTCAAGCTTTCACGGCGTGCATCTGAAACAGCTGCCCGGCGACATGAAGCCGACCGGCACCTTCATCGCCGACTGGCTGGGCAAGCAGGTCTTTACCATCGGCATGACCACGTTTCAGGGCGAGGACGGCTTCGCCATGGGCGGTCCCGCAACGCCGGTGGCGCCCGCGCCGGACGGCAGCCTGGAAGCGCGGCTGCATGCCATGGGCCATCCCTATGCCTTTGTGGATCTGCGCAGCCTGGACAGCCACACATCCGTTTCCGTGCGCCTGCCGAAATACGACGCCAACACGGTCACGGATATGGGCCGCATCTATGGTGGTCTTTTCTATGTAGACCAGATGGCGCGCGCGACCCGCGCCACATGATTACTTCTTCCCCGGTATCTGTCCCATCGTCACCGGCTCGCTGGTGGGCACGCGCGCGGCATTGTTGCGGCTGATCATCCAGCTCGGATAGCGCGGGCGTTCGGCACTCACCGCATCCAACGTGGCGATTTCTTCCGGTGTCAGGATCAGGCTCACCGCCTCGATATTGTCGTTCAGCTGCTCAAGGGTCTTGGCGCCAATCAAGGTCGAGGTGACGAATGGCTTTTGCCGCACCCAGGCCAGCGCCACCCGCGCCGCCGAGACACCGCGCGCCTTGGCGATTGGGCGCAAAGCGCCCACGATGGCATCGGCCTTTTCCTTGTCAATTGGCGGGAAGTCGAAAGCGGCGCGGCGGCCGGGCTCGGCATTTGTGTCGCCGCCCGGGGTATACTTGCCGGCGAGATAGCCACCGGCCAGCGGTGACCAGACCAGGCAGCCGATCTTCTGGTCGGTCATCGCGCCCACCAACTCGTCTTCCAGGTCGCGGCCCGCCAGCGAGTAATAAGCCTGGTGTGTCTCGATGCGCGACCAGCCGCGCATCTCGGCCACGCCATTGGCCTTGAGGATCTTCCACGCTTCCCAGTTGGAAACACCGATGTAACGCACCATGCCTTGCCGCACGCAGTCGTCCAGCGCCCGCATGGTTTCCTCGACCGTGGTCACGCTATCGGACTGGTGGATCTGGTACAGATCGACATGATCGGTCTGAAGCCGCTCCAGGCTTTGGCTGATGCTGTCCATGATGTGGCCGCGCGACGCGCCCATGTCGTTGGGACCCGGCGCCATGCGGCCGAACACCTTGGTGGCGATCACCACATCGCTGCGCTTCACGCCAAGCTCTTTCAAAGCCACGCCGGTCATCTTCTCCGACTCGCCGATGGAATAG
>DATBAP010000065.1:0-17431 GCA_036271455.1 Rhizomicrobium sp. | reverse complement strand
CCACGGCCTTGATCCTGGCACGCAGCTTTCGCGGCAAGGCCCTGTTGGACGGCATCGTGCAACTGCCTCTGGTGCTGCCGCCGGTGGCGATGGGATTCATCCTTCTGATGATTTTCGGTACCCGCGGCGGCGTGGGTGCCTTCCTCAAGGATCATTTCGGTATCGTCCTGGTGTTTCATTGGACTGGCGCGGTGCTGGCCAGCATGATCTTCACCTTCCCTTTTCAGGTGCGGGCCATCAGGCTGGCGTTGGAGGCGCGCGATCAAGGGCTGGACGAAGCGGCGCGGACCTTGGGCGCGGGCGTGCTTGACCGCCTGATCAATGTCAGCTTGCCGCTGGCGCTGCCCGGTCTGGTGGCGGGCGCGATCACCGCGTTCGCGGCGTCGTTGGGGGAGTTTGGCGCCATCATCACCTTCGTCTCCAACATCCCGGGCGAGACCAGAACCCTGCCGTTGGCGATTTATACGGCGCTGCAGATGCCGGGCGGCGAGGCCGAGGCGGCGCGGCTATCGGCGCTCTCCATCGTGATCGCCTTCCTGTTCCTGCTGGCTGCCCAGGCCATCATGCGCCGTGCCACCAGGAAGAATGAAGGATGAGCGCCGAGGTCGCCATCCGCCACCGCCAGGGGGCCTTCCTTCTGGACGTGGCATTTACGGCGGGCAGCGGCGTGACCGCTTTGTTCGGGCCTTCAGGCGCGGGCAAGACCAGCATCGTGCATGTGCTGGCGGGGCTGATCCGGCCTGATCGCGGGCGGATCGTGCTGGAGGGTCACACCGTGCTGGATACCGAGAAGGGCCTGTTCGTGCCGCCCGAAAAGCGCCGCGCGGGTCTGGTGTTCCAGGATGCGCGGCTGTTCCCCCATATGAGCGTGGAAACCAATCTTCTGTTCGGCTGGCGGCGCATGGGAAAGCGCGCCGATGCCGCCGAGATCGCCCGAATCGTCGAGCTGCTGGGCCTTGAGAAGTTGCTGCAGCGGGCGCCCAAGCATCTCTCAGGCGGCGAGAAAAGCCGCGTCGCCTTGGGGCGGGCACTTCTGGCGACACCGGATATCCTGCTGCTTGACGAGCCGCTGGCCAGCCTAGATCAGGAACGCCGCGCGGAAATCCTGCCCTGGCTGGAACGGCTGCGCGACATCACGCGCGTGCCGATTTTCTATGTCAGCCATTCGCTGGACGAAGTGGCGCGGCTGGCTGACCAGGTGGTGCTGTTGGACAAGGGCAAAGTGGCGGCCTTCGGCAGCGTGTTCGAGGTCTTGGCGGGCCGCGGCGCGGAAAAACCGCTGGGCGCGGTGCTGGAAGCGACCGTGAGCGAGAAGGACGGCGATCTTACCGCGCTGATCTTTGACGGCGGCAGGCTTCTGGTGGCGGAGGCGGGCGAGAAAGGAAAAAGAATTCGCGTCCGCATCGGCGCCGATGACATTCTGATTGCCCGCGAAGCGCCCTCCGCCATCAGCGCCAACAATATTCTTCCTGCGATCATCGAGGATGTGTCTTTGGAGGGCGCGCGCGCCGAAATCACCCTGCGCTGCGGCAGCGCGCGGCTGGTGGCGCGTGTGACCGCAGCTTCGGTGCGCCGGCTCGAACTGGCGAAAGGAATGCAAGTCTTCGCCGTGATCAAATCGGTGACGGTCGAGGCGCCTAAATGGGTCCCTTGAACACCAGGGTCTTGGACAAGGTGAAGTTGAAGACCAACCCCGCCAGCACGCCCAGGATCAACGCCACATACAGGTTGTTGGCCGGCGGCGGCGCGAACCGCACCAGGGTGGAATAAAGCCCCACATTGACCAGGCCGCCCACGGCATTGGCGGCGAGAAACCGCAGCCACTCTTTGGCGATGGCAACCGGGCCCCGGGCGCGAGC
This sequence comes from Rhizomicrobium sp., assembly GCA_036271455.1. Taxonomy (GTDB): domain Bacteria; phylum Pseudomonadota; class Alphaproteobacteria; order Micropepsales; family Micropepsaceae; genus Rhizomicrobium. The sequence continues at coordinate 15,572 of DATBAP010000065.1, read as the reverse complement.
GGCGCGGAAGGTGAAAGTGCGATTGCCCACCCAGGTGAAGCTGGCGGCGCAGAGCCATGAGATGACCCGGCCGGAATAAGGATCAAGCCCGGCCCGATGCGTCATCAGCCACAGCACCCCGGCATCCACCGGCAAACCAAGCGCGCCGATCATGGCAAAGCGCAACAAGGAAAGACGCGAAAGCTTTGCGAGCAAGCTCACTTGACGTGCGGCCGCGCCTGGGCGCGATTGGCGTCAAGCTCCTGGGGTCCGGGAATGGCCAGATAGGCCATGCGCTTCAATTCCCAGCGGCCCCTGGTCACCGTGTCCAGGATCAGGCCGCAGGTGAGCGAAAGAAATCCCAGCAGCATCAGGCTGGTGGCCAGCACGGCGGTGGGCAGGCGCGGCACTTGGCCGGTCCGGAGATATTCGGTCACCACTGGCGTGCCGATGACCAGCGACACGGCCGCCAGCAGCAGGAAAAAGAACGAAAAGAACACCAGCGGCCGTTCCTCGCGCACCAGATAGCCGATGGTGGAAAGGATGCGGAAGCCATCGCGCCAGGTGTTCAATTTGGAGACCGAGCCTACCGGGCGTTCCTTATAGCGCGTGTCCATTTCCATCATCGGCATCATCAACCGCACCGCATGGATGGTGAGCTCGGTCTCGATGCCGAAACCTTGCGCGGTCAAGGGGAAGGATTTCACAAAGCGGCGCGACATCACGCGATAGCCCGACAACATGTCGGTGAGCTTGACGTCGAACAGGGTCGCGGCCAGTCCGGTGAGCAGGCGGTTGCCCAGCACATGGCCGGGGCGATAGGCGGCGGCATCGGTGTGGATGCGCCGGGCGGTGAGGATGTCGGCGCCAGTCGCGGTCAGGCTTGCCACCATGCGGGGCGCGGCGCCCGCGTCATAGGTATCGTCGCCATCCACCAGGACATAGATGTCGGCCTCGATGTCGGCGAACATCCGGCGCATCACATTACCCTTGCCCTGGCGCTGTTCGCTGCGGACGATGGCACCGGCTTCACGGGCCCGCGCCATGGTCTGGTCGCGCGAATTATTGTCATAGACATAGACGGCCGCGTCCGGCAGCGCTTCGTGGAAGTCGTGAACGACTTTCCCGATCGCGGCTTCCTCATTGTAGCAGGGCACCAGAACGGCGATGCGCGGACTCATGGTCCCTCAGGTCTTTTTCGTCTTAGGTTTTTTTCGCTAGTGGGCACCATTGATAGGTCCCCACCAGATTGGTGTCGAATTGCTGGCACTCCGTCCAGCGGATGGCAAGGCCGTAATCGGCCAAGGCATCATGGGCGCGGCCCATGTCGGTGGCGTCGGCGATCAAATAGAGGTCGCCGCCGCCCTGCAATTGCGCTGCCACGCGTTGACGCATTTGCCTGGTGAGCAAAGTGCCGTCCTTGGGCTGCACCATCCAGCCGTCAATGCGCAGGATGGGAATCTGATGCGGCAGCGAAGGCACGATGAAGCCCATCGGGGCGTCGCCCGTCATCAACACCATGGTCTTGTCGGGATGGGGAATGGGGGGAAGCGCCACCTGGATATAGGGATCCTCCACCGGCGCGCGCTCCAGAAAGTCGCTGCGCGCGGTGACCAGGATAGCGAAACACAGCGCGCCCAGGATCAGATAGCGGCTGCGGCGCTGAAGCGGGTAGAGACCCACTGCCGCCACGATCAGGGTGGGCGCCAGCATCTCCAAAAGGATGATGTAGCGGTAAATGGCGAAGAAGCGCAGCCAGACGAAATAGCTTGCCGCCGCGAAGGCGAACAACGGCAAGGTCACGTGCTTGTCGAACAGGGCGTCGCGGCTTTCGCGGCGCAAGAGCCAGATCGCGATTGCCGGAATCACGGTGCAATAGGCCACCAGCACGCGGATGTCCTGGTAGCCGAGATCGTCGGCCACATGCCAATCGATCGAAAACAGGAAAGGAAAGAAAAGCTGGCGCCAGAAATGGGCCGGGATGAATCGCATGTCGCGATAGGGCAATGCCAGCGCCAGCGGCGAGTGCCAATAGTCGTTGAAATAGGGAAAGAGAGGATTTCCCGTCAGCGCCTTGATGTGCAGCATCCACCAGGCGCTGAAGAGCAGGAACCCCAGCACGCCGCCGATGCCGCCCGCGATCAGCCGCGCGCTTTGCAGTTTGAAGGTGCCGCCCAGCGCCACCAGCGCGGCGGCGAAGCCGATGCAGAACGGCATTTCCGGCAATTTGAGTCCGAAGGCGCAGCCGGTGATGAAACCCGCAAGACCCGCGATGGCCGCCGCCCGTCCGGGTGGACCATCCCGCAACGCGTCGCGGTTCAAGATCAGGACCGCCAGCCCCGACAGGGCGAACACGCTCATCACATTGTCGTAATAGGTGGTGCCGAACATCGAGAGGGTAAGCGCGCCGGCCTGGCCCAGAAGCGCCAGCGCGCCGGCGCCGATCTGGCGGTCGGCGATGCGAAGGCCTTCGCGCGCGATCAGATAAAGCGGCACCACATTGGCGCCTTGCACGAAACCCAACACGCCCAGCGCGATCCAGGCATGGGTGTGAACCGCCAGCCAGTAATAGGGGATGTCGAGGAAGGGATTGTAGTAGCTCGCCTGGTGGGCGACGACCACGTCCAGCGCCTCGCGGTGCGTGAGGAAGGCGTAAGGCGCGTACCAGTGATAATTGCGGAAGTCCCAGCTGGTGTCCTTGCCCAGGACGATCACGAAAGCCGCCCAGAACAGGGTGGTAAGCAGCAGGAACGCCGCCTCTTTGGCCGAAAGCAGGCTGGCGCGGGATCGGGGGGGCGGCGTCATGGAGGAGGCGGAGCCCGACCTTGGTTGGCGGACGGTTCTAACCCGTGGGTGGGGCAGGGGAAAGGCAGAAGGTTCCCCAACGGTTCGCCAGGACTGCTCCGGCTCAGGGCCCGTCCGGCTCGACGATGATATTGCGCAGGAATTGCAGGGTGCAGGCCCGCCAGGAATGCGCCTCGGCGAAGCGGCGGGGGGTAAGGCTGCCGGGATGGCGGGCGATCTCCAACGCCTTCAGGCAGGCCGCTCTCAGATCCTCGTCCAGGGCCCCCACGGGCGCGTCTCCCACCACGTCCAGAGGCCCCTGGACCGGGTAGGCTGCCACAGGCACGTCACAGGCCAGCGCCTCCAGCAGGACCAGGCCGAAGGTGTCGGTGCGGCTGGGAAAGACGAAGACGTCGCTGCCCGCATAAGCCTCGACCAGGGCCTGGCCCGAGAGCGCGCCCAGGAAGCGCGCGCCGGGATAGCGGGCTTCCAGTTCGGCCCGCGCCGGGCCGTCGCCCACCACGACCTTGGTGCCGGCCAAGTCCAGCTTGAGAAAGGCTTCGATGTTCTTTTCCACCGCGACACGGCCGACATAGAGCCAGACCGGCCTTTCATAAGGCAGGTGGTCGTTGGCGATGGGGTGGAAATGATCCACATCCACCCCCCGCGACCAGATGCGTAGATTGGTGAAGCCGTGCGCCTGCATTTCGCGCCTGAGGCTCTCGGTGGCCACCATCATGGCGGTGGCGGGACCATGAAACCAGCGCAGCCAGCGATAGACCAGTTCCTCGGGGATCAACGGAAAACGCGCCCGGACATATTCGGGAAAGCGGGTATGGAACGAGGTGGAGAATTCGATGCCGTGCTTGAGGCAGATCGAGCGCGCGCTCATTCCCAGCGTGCCTTCGGTGGCGATATGCACCGCGTCGGGCGCGAAAGCGCGAATCTCTTTTTCCAATTTCCAGCGCGGAAAGATCGCCAGGCGGATTTCGCGATAAGTGGGAAGGCCGATGGTGAAACGGCCTTCGGGCGTGGCATAGCGCACGCTATGACCCAAGGCGGTCAGATCCTCGCCCAGCACTTCAAGGGTTCGCACCACGCCATTGACCTGGGGTTTCCAGGCATCGGTGACGATGAGGATCTTGAGGTGGGCGGCGATGCCGGGAACAGGTCCCGGCATCAGACGCTTGGTCCTACGCGGGTATAAGCGCGGGCAGAGCCGCTTCCGCGGAGCCCAGGCTCGCGTGTCTCTGAGAGGGACTGGCCCAGCGAAGAATCTCCAGATTTCCGCGGGCATCTTCGACAAGGGCGCTGCAGCTTTCAACCCAGTCTCCGTCGTTCAGGTAAAGCACGCCGCCGATATGGCGGATCTCGGCATGATGGATATGGCCGCACACCACCCCGTCCACGCCCCGCTTGCGCGCTTCTGCCGCCACCGCTTCCTCGAATTGGGAGATGTATTCGACCGCGTTCTTGACCTTGTGCTTCAGCCAGGCCGACAGCGACCAATAGGGCAGGCCGAACTGTTTGCGGACCTGGAACAAAAGATCGTTCCAGCGCAGCGCCACGCCATAGGCCCAGTCGCCCGCATGGGCCAGCCATTTGGCGCAGGTGATCACGCCATCGAAGCGGTCGCCATGCAGCACCAGAAGGCGGCGTCCGTCGGCGGTTTCGTGGATGGTTTCGAACGCCACTTCGATGCCGGCAAACAGGCGGCCGGCATAATCTCGGGCGAATTCATCATGGTTGCCGGGGACGAAGATCACCCGCGTGCCATTGTCCACCTTGGCGAGAATCTCGGCCACCACCCGGCTTTGCGCTTCGTTCCAGTACCAGCGGCGCTTGAGCTGCCAGCCATCGACGATGTCGCCCACCAGGAACAGGGTGGAACATTCATTGTGGGCAAGGAAATCGGCCAGCGCCTCGGCCTTGCAGCCACGCGTGCCCAGATGCGTGTCGGAAATGAAAATGGTGCGGTGATTGCGGCGCGGCCTCAATGATTGCGCCGGCATGGATCGCGCACCTCGCCCGATCAGCGCTTCGGCGCCTTCGAACCAGGCGCCGCCACGAAGAGGCGAGTCAAAAACAGACCGTTCCATCCGGGTCTCCCGCTTTCGTCCGGGTGCGTCCTATCTGCGCCTCCGGTGACGGCGAAATAGCCGATCCGCGCGAATCTTTTGTTGCGGGCAAAAGACGGACTCATGAATCCGTGAGGCAGGTTGCATGCGGCCCGGGCGCAATCGTCATTTTTTGCCTGATATTGCGCCGCACAAGCGCCTCAATTCCGAGCAGATGCTCGAAAACACCCTCTCAGCCATGTAAAATATGCAGGATTTACTTGGATAAATTCGTCATGCCGGCCGATTTCAGGACTTGCCGGGGCGGGCAAGTTTCATCATATTGTTGCGGCGCGGTATTGTGGGTCCGCCCACGAAGCCGCCGCCCTTCCTGGGCGTTTCCTCCCTGAACTTGGCCGCTTTGGTATTCCCAAAGCGGCCTTTTTTCTTAAGGACGGATTTATTTGCGAGATGCGCGCTGATTCGCGGACTATTCCGCCGCCAGCGGGAAGGCGCGCCCGCCCAGAAGCGCGGGATCGATCGCTGTGAGCCGCGCCAAGGTCTCGGTGAGGCGCTTTTTTATCGCATAGAAAACAGGTTTGCGCTGGATGCGATCTTCGTCGAGATAAAGCGCGCGATTGATCTCGATCTGCAAACCGAACAGGCCATGGACGGCGCGGCCATAGAGCAACGTCGTATAGCCGCCGGCGTAGGGCGCGTTGCGGGCGATGGAAAATCGCATCCCCACGAAGGCATTTTCCGCCCAACCGGTGAGGAGCAGCGGCGCCGAGCCGCCATAACGGTCTCCCAGCACCACATCAGGCACCGAAAGCGCTGACGGCATGGAATGACAATCCACAACCACGGCAACACCGAACCGCCGGACGGTTTCGGCGGCCAATTCCGCAAGTGCCGCGTGATAGGGACGATAAAGCCCCGAAAGCCTCAGCTCGGCTTCGCGCGGAGAAAGCTTGCCGGCATAGATTTCCGCGCCGTCGCGCACGATGCGGGGAATGACGCCCAGGCCGGCGGCGACGCGGGGGCTGGGTGCGTCGATGGCGATGTTGAGCGCTGAGTCGAACATGCCGCTGTCGAGTTCGCCGCTGGCGCGGTTGACGTCGCAATAGGCGCGGGGGAATTCCGCCACGATCAGGGGCGCGCCCAAGCCGGCGACGCCGGAAAATAATTCATCGACGAAGGCGTCTTCGGAGCGGCGCAAGGTCACAGGATCAAGCCGGCTTTGCGCGATCAGGCTTTGCGGATAGCGCCGGCCGGAATGGCCGGAGGCGAAGACAAAAGGTACGGTCTGGATCTGGGGCCGGATCACCCGGAACGGCTGGGCCAGCAGCGCGGCCAGGACGGGGTCCTTGGCGGTGGAATCCTCCCCTCCCGGAGCCGCGGTTTGCGGGATCCCTTCAAGGCCGGAGGATGAACGCGCCATGGTCTTTTCTCGTCTTAACGAAGATAAGGGAGCCCAAAGGGTGTCCCGTTTCAAGTATGGACACTTGTTTACGGTTCCTGGGATATGGTTTTTACTGGGGACGGGTGAAGGCCGGGCAGGGAATGGCGCATATCCTTTTGGCGGAAGACGACGAATCCCTGCGCAAATTCCTTGCGGCGGCGCTGGTCAAGGCGGGCCATGCCGTGACCGATTTCGGGGATGGCGGCGACGCCTATGAATGCCTCAAGGGCGACAGTTTCGACCTTTTGCTCACCGATATCGTGATGCCCGGCATGGACGGGATCGAGCTGGCCAAGCGGGCGGCGGAACTCAATGACGGCCTGAAAATCATGTTTATCACCGGCTTTGCCGCGGTGGCGCTGCACCCCTCGTCCAACGCCCCCAAACAGGCCAAAGTCCTGTCCAAACCCTTCCACTTGCGGGAAATCGTGGCCGAGGTGGAACGGATGATCGCGGCGTGACCACCTCACGCTTTTCTTTGCCGATCCGGGCGGCTATAGAGGCCGCCCGCCGCGATGGAAACGGATTTCGGGCGCGTAGCTCAGCGGCAGAGCACTACCTTGACATGGTAGGGGTCACAGGTTCGATCCCTGTCGCGCCCACCACTTCCCGTTTCGCCACCTGAGGCAGGGGCTTTCCGCCATGAGTGCTCCTTCGCGCGCTCCAGGGATCGATTTTTTTGATTGCGCGCTTCGCGCGCGGGGCCCTGTCGCACCATCTGCGATCTCTCCCTCTGCAGCGCCGTTTCTCTGCGCTATGCCTCGGCCGACGGCATGAGCCCGCTGGAGCTTCTTTCCCGCTTCAAGGATGCGCGTGTGCTGGTGGTGGGCGATGTGATGCTCGACCGCTTCGTCTATGCACGCGTCTCGCGCCTCTCGCCGGAAGCACCGGTGCCGGTTCTGGCGGTCGAGCGCGAGGCGCTGAGCCTGGGCGGGGCGGGCAATGTGGCGCGCAACATCGCTTCGCTGGGCGGCCATGCCACCTTGATCGGTGGCAAGAGCCGGGATGAGGCCGGCGCGCGCCTCGATGAGCTTCTGTCGGAGGATGCGCGCATCGATAACGCGCTGGTGACGTCCGAGCATGGACGGACCACGCAGAAAATCCGCTACATCGCCGACCGGCAGCAGGTGATGCGCGCCGATCATGAGACGGCTTGGGCACACGCGGACGAGGGCCAAATTCTTGCCGCCGCGCGCGCGGCGATGCCGGGCCATCACGCCCTGGTGATTTCCGATTACGCCAAGGGGTTCCTGTCGCCGGCGCTGGTGAAGGGCCTGATCGCGCTTGGCCGTGGCGAGGGCAAGCCGGTGATCGTCGATCCCAAGGGCGCGCGGCTCGCTCATTATGACGGCGCCACGGTGATCACACCCAACAAGCAGGAAGCCGCCAATGCCGCGGGCGGGGAAGCAGACAGCGATTCCGGCGCCGCGAACTGCGCGCAAAATATCCTGACCAGCCTTCCTCAACTTTCCGCCGTGATGATCACACGCGGGCCCGCCGGCCTGTCGCTGATGGCGCGTGGCGGCGCAACCACTCACATCGCGGCCCGGCCGCGCGAAGTGTTTGATGTTTCGGGCGCGGGCGACACCGTGGTGGCGGCGCTTTCATTGGCGCTGGCGGCAGGAAGCGATCTGACCATTGCCGCCACGCTGGCCAATATCGCCGCCGGCATCGCCGTGACCATGGTGGGAACCGCCGCCGTCACCGCCGATGAATTGGCCGGCGAGCTTCATGCCCAGCAGCTGGAAAGCGTCGAGAGGAAGATCGTTTCCCCTGACCGCGCCCAGGAATGGCTGAAGCTCTGGCGCGCCAAAGGCCACCGGATCGGCTTCACCAATGGTTGTTTCGACCTGGTTCATCCTGGTCATATTTCCTTGCTGCGGCAGGCCCGCGCCAAATGCGACCGGCTGGTGGTGGGCTTGAATTCGGACGCCTCGGTGAAGCAGCTGAAAGGCGCTGGCAGGCCCGTGCAAGACGAAACGGCGCGCGCCATCGTGCTGGCGTCGCTGGCGATGGTGGATCTGGTGGTGATCTTCGGCGAGGAGACGCCGGAGAAATTGATTCACGCCTTGCGGCCGGACGTGCTGATCAAAGGCGCCGATTACAAGCGCGACGACATTGTGGGCGCGGATTTCGTCGCCTCTTATGGCGGCGAGGTGGTGCTGGCCGATTTGGTGCCCGAGCAAAGCACCAGTTCGCTGATCAACCGCGCGCGCGAATGACGGGATTGAAGCCTGCGGCTTTCTTCGACCGCGACGGCGTGATCAATCGGGATCAAGGCTATGTGGGAAGTCCCGACCGCTTCGAGTTGGTGGAGGGCGCGTCCCGCGCCATCCGGCTTTGCCGCGATGCCGGCTATCTGGTGTTTGTGGTCACCAACCAGGCCGGCATGGCGCAGGGTTATTTCGACGAAGAAGCGGTTCAGGCGTTGCACGATCACATGCGCGCATTGCTGGCTGCCGACGGTGCGCGGTTGGACGATATCCGCTATTGCCCGCATCATCCCGAGGCCAAGCGTCCCGCTTATCGCAAGGCTTGTCCCTGCCGCAAACCGGAAGCGGGAATGATCCTGGATCTGGCGAAATCCTGGCCCGTCGATCTGGCCCATTCCTTTTTGATTGGCGACAAGCAGAGCGATCTGGAAGCGGCAGGCCGCGCCCAGATGCGGGGTTTTCTTTATTGCGCGGGCCCGCTCGATCTCTTTGTCGCGGACGTGATTTCCCGCATGGCAGAGATGGCCTGACGCTCATTTTCCTCGGCTTGCGCGGGTCTCGACCCTGTGTAACCCTTGGGCTGGGATGGGTTTTCGGGGAAGTCTGCGATGGCGGCATGGGATCTCGACCGGCGGCGCCTGATCCAGGGTTCGCTGGCACTGAGCGGGTTGGGCCTCGCTGGTTGCACGACCGCGCCGCGCAAAGGTCTCAATACCGCTGGCTTGGCAGCCGACGACATTCCACCGCCGCTCGCGCCGGTGCGTGCTCATCCCGACCGGCTGTTCGACATTACAGTTTGCCTTCGCCCCTTCCGCGCCAAGGGGCCGCGTATCGAAGCCGAACAGATCGGCGATACCCTGGTGGTGCACAATTACGGTCATGGCGGCTCGGGCTGGTCGCTGTCCTGGGGCTCGGCCAATCTGGCGATTCAAAAGGCGCTGGTGAACAGCCCCAACCAAGTGGCGGTGATCGGCTGCGGCGTGATCGGATTGACCTCCGCCATCATGGCGCAGCGCGCCGGCGCCGCCGTCACCATCTATGCCCGCGATCTTCTGCCTCAGACCCGCTCCAGCCGCGCCACCGGCAGCTGGACGCCGGATTCGCGCATTTCGCTGCGTGACGAAGCGGGTCCGCAATTCGGCGAATTGTGGGAGCAGATGGCGCGCTTCTCATTCAAGACCTATCGCCAATATCTGGGCCTGCCGGGCACGCCGGTGGAATGGACCGATCGTTACACGCTGTCCGACATTCCTCTCGAGGAAGCGCGCGCCGAAGCCGGAGAGCCGAAACCTGGTGACCTGATTTTCGGCGAATATAATGACCGCATTCGCGACCTCACCCCGCGCGCCCAGGAATTGCCCGAAGGCGCCACGCCTTTCCCGGTCAAATATGTGCGACGCTCGGAATCGATGCAGTTCAATATCGCCGATTACGGCCACACCCTGATGACCGATTTCTTCACCGCAGGCGGCAAATTCGTGCGCAAGGAATTCCATGCGCCCAATGATTTGACGCAGCTGAAAGAGAAGGTGGTCATCAACTGCCCCGGCTATGCGGCGCGGGAGTGGTGGAACGACAATTCCATCGTGCCGGTGCGCGGCCAGATTGCCTGGCTTATTCCGCAGCCGGAAGTTAATTACGGTTTCAACTACAAGAATATCTCCATCCTGTCGCGGCGCGACGGCATTGTCGTGCAGGATCTGAATGGCGGCGACATGCGCGGCTACAACAACAGCCGCGAATTGGCCGACCGTGCCGAGGCCGATAATGCGGTGGGCGTGATCGCCGAGCTCTATTCCCGCTTCCGCGCTTGAGCTCATGCGCATGCGCTTGACGGTCGCCTGTCTGGTCGCGGCATTGGGTGTGAGCACACCCGGCTTGTTTTGGGCTGCGCCAGCTTGGGCCGAAAGCGGCGAGATGATGTTCAATGAATATTGCGTCGGTTGCCATCAAGTGGGCGGGACCGGCGTGCCGGGTGAATATCCAAGACTCGCCGGACGGGTCAACAAGATCGCATCCGATCCGCGCGGGCGCGCCTTCCTTGCACAGTTGGCGCTGACGGGCATGAGCGGCACGATCAGTGTCGATGGCCGTAAAATCCTGGGCATCATGCCCGGCTTCGACAGCCTCAAGGATGACGAGCTGTCTTCGGTGCTGAATTACATCGTGAGGCTTGAAGGCGGCAAAGGCGCCGTCTTCACGCCACAGATTCTGAGACAGGCCCGCACGGGCGCCAAAGTCACGCCCGAACAGATGGCCGAGACCAGGAACAACTTGGCCGAGGCTCGCGTCATTCCGTGACGGTGCGGGCCGGCGTCCATGAGGTGAAAGCCATCACCCACAATCCCAACAGGGCCGCGACCGGGATGAAACAGAGCAGCGCCCACCAGGGCGAATGGCCGGTGCGTTTGAGCACCATGGCCGCAGGGACGGCGAACAGCGCCTCCGCCACACTCATGACGACAAACATGGATGTACTGATCTGCATCATTGGCATCATGACGGCCCCCGTTTGGAATAGCTCCGGCCGGAGCTTAGGCGCGAGCGGGGGTCCCTGGAAATCACTTTTTCGGGCCCCGCCCATGGCCCGCAGCCATGACTTGCAAGGGCTCGCGCATCTTACCATTGTGCAAGCCCTCATGGCTGGCAGGACAATTCTTCCCCGCGCGAATGTTTCCAGGCTGGACGATTGGTCGCCGCAGCTTCTGAAGTCGCGGCTTTATGGCCAGTTGCTGGTGGATATCATTGTCGGGCGGCTGGCGCCTGGCGAAAGGCTGGATGAGCGGGCCCTGGCCAAACGCTATGGCGGCGGGCTTGACGGCGGCGGTCTGGCCGGCATCCGCGAGGCCCTGGCGCGGTTGGCGCTGGAGGGTTTGGTGATACGCCGTGCTCGCGTCGGCACCATGGTGGCAGCGCTGGATCTGATGGAGGCGCGCGAGACCTTCGCCGCCCGCGCCCTGGTCGAGATCGAATGCGCGGGCCTGGCCAGCCGCTTCGCCACCGAGGCGGACATCGCCGCCATCCGCGCGACCCTGGATGACGGAGAAAGCGCCATCACCAGAAATGACGTGCGGGCGCTGGCGGCAATGGACGAAGCCTTCCATGTCGCGGTGGCACAAGCCAGTCACAATCGCGTGTTAGCGAAAATGGTGATGACGCTTCATCATCAGACCGCGCGCTTTTGGCTCAATGCCATGCGCGAGCCCTCACTCGATGAGAACCGGCGTGCGCTTTCCGAGCATCGCGCCTTGGCCGACGCCATCGCCAGCCGCGACGGGACCAAAGCCCGCGAGGCGATGCGCCAGTCGCTGGGCGATTTTCCGTCCGATATCAAGCGTGCCTGGGGAACGCCATGAATTATCGCGCTTCAGTTACTCTGGCCGCGTTGAGCATCGTCTTCTTCCTTATCACCGCCACTACGTTCAGTTCGCTGGGCGTGGTGCTGCCGGCCATGATCGGCGAGATGCATTGGAGCTGGGGCGCGGCAGGCACCGGCTTTTCGCTCTTAGGCGTGGCCGTTGGCGTCACGTCCACCATTCCCGCCAGCATGATCCGCCGCCTGGGTGTGCGCGCGACCCTGGTAACGGGAAGCCTGGTGATGGGGCTCGCGTTTTTCTGCCTGGCGGTGACGCACGGGCTTATTCTGTATTTCCTGGGATGCTTGCTGGCGGGACTGGGTTTCACGCTACTTGCTACCGTGCCCGGCACTTATCTTCTGACGCGGTTGTTCGCACAGCCCTCGTTTCCGTTCGGGCTCTATTTCACTGTCGGCGGCCTAGGCGGCGTGGCCGGGCCGATCCTCTATCTCTGGGTTCAATCGGCGGCGCAGAATTGGCGGGCCTATTGGCTGGCGTCGCTGGTGATTGTGACTGTGGCTGGTCTTCTCAGCGCGGTCCTGGTGGATGTGAAAACCGATGTGCGCGCCTCGGAGGAAAAAGATTCCCACATCACCGGCGATGCCTGGACCGCCAAGGCGGCGCTGAAAACTCCGCAATTCGCTGTCCTTGCCGCTGCCTACAGCATCTTTCCCTTTGTGGGGATCACCGTGAGCGCGGTGGCGGTGGGCCATCTGATGCGCCATGGCGTGAGCGTGGCGCTGGCCGGCGGGGCGATGAGCCTGGAAGCGCTGTTCAATGCCGGCGCCCGCTTCATGGGCGGCGTGCTGGTGCGCTGGATCAGCGCCAAGACGCTGCTACTCTTCGCGCTTGGGTTGATGATCGTGGGTCTGATGGCCTTGAGCGTGGCCCATGGCACCGATCTGATGATTGTCTATGCCGTGGGCGTGGGCGCGGGCTATGGCCTGACTTTCTTCGCCTCGACCATCCTGCTGTTGGATTATTTTGGCCGCGGGCCCAATCTGGAATTGTTCGCCACGGTCAATCTGATTTCCACCATCGGCGCGGCAGGGCCTGCCTTTGCCGGTTTCGTTTCCGACCATGCGGGAAGCTTCGCCCCCGCGTTCGTGATCCTGGAGGCGCTGATCCTGATCGTGCTGATCGGCGTCGCCCCCATGCGTGCGCCTCAGCGGAGAGCCTAGTGGCCGAACCAGAATTTGGTGTTTTCCTGCCGGTGGCGCCGCGAAGCGCGCGCGAGCGCGTTCGCCAACAAAAAACGTTCGCCACATGACCGCTAAGCCAGAATTCGGCGTTTTCTTGCCGGTGGCGAACGGTGGATGGATCGTCTCGCGCAATACGCCTCTGCTGGATGGCGGTTGGACGCAGAACCGGGACGCGGCGCTGATCGCCGAAGAAGAAGGCCTGGACTTTGTGATGTCCATGGGCAAATGGCGGGGCTTTGGCGGTGCGACCGATCATTGGGGCAGCTCGCTGGAGTCAGTGACCATGATGGCGGGCATCGCCGCGCTTACCAAACGGATCAAGGTCTGGGCCACCATGCATGCCATCCTGCACAATCCCGTGGTGGCGGCGAAAATGATCGCCACACTCGATCACATCTCCGGCGGCCGCGCCGGGCTCAACATCGTGGCGGGCGCCTATCGCGGCGAATTCGAGCAGATGGATGCCTGGGACGAAAGCCTGGATCACGATGCGCGCTACGACCTCACCGAGGAATGGACCAGGATTATCAAGCGTCTGTGGGCGGAAGAGCGCGTCGATTTCACGGGAAAATATTTCACCATCAAGGATTGCGCCTGCGAACCCAAGCCGCTCCGCCGGCCTGATCTGATCTGTGCCGGCATGTCGGAGCGTGGCTTTGCCTTTTCGGTGCGCGAGGCCGATATCTGTTTCATCGGCGGGCGCGATGAGGCGGAAACGCGCACGGCCTCGCTCCGCGCCAAGGAATTGGCGGCCAAGCTGGGCAAGGAGATCAAGACCTATGCCATGTGCACCTTGATCTATGGTGGCAGCGATGCCGCCGCAGAGGCCGTGGCGCAGAGATATCGCGACGGGCTGGACGAAGGCGCGGTGCTGGGCATGCTGGAAAGCTATGGCGCACATCTGGCCGGCACCGACAATGCCATGGTGGCCCGCGCCAAGGGCGCTTTCATGACCCATACCGTGATTGGCAGTCCCCAGACCTGCACACAGAAGATTGCGTCCTTCTTGAAAGAGTGCGCCTTGGACGGCCTGATGCTGATCTTCGCCGATTATGAAGAAGGCTTGCGCGTGGCGGGGCGGGAAATCCTGCCGGGCCTTCGGTCATGAGCGCGCTCAAGGATTGGATCGCGCCATCGCGCACGGCGTTGCTGCTGGTGGATTGCCAGGTGGATTTCGCTTCGCCCGACGGCCTGATGGCGCGCCAGGGCTATGACGTCGCCCCGGCTCAAGCCGCGCTTCGCAATGTGGCACTGTTGGCCGATGCCGCGCGCAAAGCTGGCGTGCCGTGCCTGTTCGCGCGCCTGGTGACGCGCTCTGGCGATGAAACCCCGGTGTCGCGGGAATGGAAGTCGCGGCGCGGCCATGACGAGGATTCTTTGCTGTGCCGTGAAGGCAGCAAGGGCGGGGAGTTCGTTGGTGTCGCGCCGCTCCCCGGCGAAGCCGTGTTTTCCAAGAGCCGCTACAATGCTTTGGCCGGCACGGGACTGGACGCGCATTTGAAGACGCTGAAGCGCGACACCCTGGTGATCGCCGGCCTCACCACCGAATGCTGCGTCGATTCCACCGCGCGCGACGCTTTCGAGCGCGACTATCATGTCTTTATCGCTCCGGACGCGGTGGCAGCTTACGAGCCCGACCTGCATTCGGGGGCGCTCAAGGCGCTTGAGCTCAATTGTGCGATGCTGGCCGCCACCACAGACATCCTGTCCTCCTGGAAATAATCTTATATTCAATAGCTTAGCGTGTGGCTGCGGGTCGCGCTTGGCTTTTTCTGTGAAATGTCAGAAGAAATGTGACAGCTCAACCGTCATGTCCGCATGTCATTTCGATTTCTCTTCGCCGGCCTTGTCCTCGCCGCCTTCGCCGGGCCGCCGGCTTTGGCCGACGGCACGATCGAGACCGTCACGGTCACGGGCGACCGTGCCCATCTGATCGAGACCCAGCCCGATGACACCGCGCTGGGCCTGGAATTGCCGTTGCTGGAAACGCCGCGCGCGGTGACTGCCGTGAGCGACACCACGCTCGACCGCTATGGCATCACCGGCGTGGACACTCTCACCGCGATCACGCCGTCGGCCTATACCGCCAGCTATTACGGCGTGGAAGGCGCGGTCAATCTGCGCGGCACCTTGGCGGAAACCTATTTCGAAGGCTTCAAGCGGGTGGAGAATCGCGGCACCTATACCACGCCGCTGGGCGACGCCGCCGAGATCGAATTGGTGCGCGGACCACCTTCGGTGATCTTCGGTCCTGGCAAGGTGGGCGGGCTGGTCAATTTCGTGCCCAAGAGCGAAGCCGCCACCGATGGCGATGTCTCGGGCGACGTCACCGCCACTTATGGCAGCTATTCCAAGCGCAACACCACGGGCCAAATCGGCGTGCCGCTGGCTTTTGGTTCCGTCACCGGCGGCATCCATGCCTATGGCGAGCTGGACGATTCCTTCAGCTATTTCCACGGCATTCATCCCAGCCATCAGCTGATGGAATTGAGCGGAAATTTCGCCACCGGTCCGTGGGT
>DATBAP010000064.1:0-8837 GCA_036271455.1 Rhizomicrobium sp. | reverse complement strand
CTGAGTCTGGCTGCCGAAGCGGTCATTGGCAATGAACGTCTGCGGCAGATCGCCCGACGCCGTCATCGCGTTGAAGCCATTGTCGATCACGCCCGGTGACGGACGCGAGAAGGAGAAGCCTAGCGTGTCGTCGCCGAACAGGCCGTGCTTGGCGATTGCCAGCGCGTAGGAATGGGTGTCCAGCGCCGGCGCGGCGCTGCGCTGATCGAGCTGGCTCAAGCCATAGGAGGCGGTGGTGACCCAGCCATTGCCGAATTTCAGATGCGCCGCCATGTCCAGCGCGTTGGTGGTCATCTTGCCTGCCGCCAGACCGGAAACGGCGTCCAGGCCTTGCTGAGTGTTCTGCATGGCGGTGACGCCGAGATCGGCCCAGTCGGTCACATCCCATGACGCGCCACCTAGAAAGGATTGCGATTTGGCATTGTCGAAGGCCAGCGGCAGGCCAACGCCAGGCAGATACGCCAGACGGTCGTCGCGATCGCTCCATTGCGACACGCCCAGCCGGACATGCAGATCGGAACTGGGCATATAGGTGGCGCCCAAATAATGACCGCCGCTGGCCAGACCCGTGGATCCCGCCTCGCCAATCAGAGGCGACTGGAAGCCGTCGTAATTGTCGAAGCGCTGCGAAAGATCGACGTCATAGCCCGTATCCACCGCCAGATTGGCGCTGAGCGCGACGCTGGCGGCAAAATTCTGGGGCGGCACGATGCTGCCAAAACTGGTGGCGATCATTGTTGGGGTGACCTGCAGCACATCTTCGCTGAGGCGAGACACGGGGCCATACAAGGCCGCTTCCGGCAAGGCCGCCGCCGACGGGATGGGGCGGTCGGCCCCGAAAGCCGTCAGACTGGGGGGCAGACGCGACTCTGCGGCGCCGGCTTGCCCCGCAAAGGCGACAAAACCGGCCGCGACAAGCGCAACCTGGAGAAAGCGTCTCATTCCCCGTCCTATACCGGTGACCCGGTCCTTCCGCAAAATATCAGAGGGAACGTCCTGCGCCAAAGAAAAGACAGGGATTTTCTGGTGTTTTCAGGTCACAGAGGCCGGATTCTGAACGTCATGTTACCGGAAGGCCATAGAATAAAGCGCTTTAAATGTCCCGGTTTGGGAAATTTCATTACGCGCCGGAGGCGACCAAAAGCAGGGGGTTTTTCCACTCCCGGAACACGGCGGCGGGCGTGTTGCCGAAGAAGAGTCTATCCCCCGCCCGGCTGTTCACGCCCATCACGATCATTCCATAGCCATTGCGGGCTTCCCGGAGGATGGCTTCGGCCGGACCGCTGCGCTTGGAGATAAGGGTGGTGAGCCGCACATCATAGCGCTCGGCCAGCTCCACCATGTCCTTGAGTACCCCCTCTTCCCGCGAGCGGGTGCGGGAATGACCATCGCTCTGGGAGACAAAAAGCGCGCTGACCCGCGCGCCTATGGGCCGCGCCAGCGCGAACGTGATTTCCGCGGCCCGCCGCGACACCGGCGAACCATTCACGGGCAGAAGAATATGCGTGCGGGGCGACAGGCGCGGCATGATCTTGTCCCCCGCGCAGGAAAACAGCGCCAGCGGTCCATCAAAGCCCAAGGCCAGCTCGGTGATCCCGGGCGCGATATTGCCGCTTCGGTCGTGGGATTCTTCCACGCCGATGAAAAGCAGGTCATAGCCTTTGCGCGCTTCGTCGCGCACCACGGCAGCGGCGCTGTCCACGGGCTCCCTGGTGGTGAGATGGACTTTTTCGGGCTCGGCTTCCGCCTTGTCCTTCTTTACTTTCTCCGCGCTCGCCTTGGCGCCTTCTTTCACTTCGCGCGTGACGGCATCATGGCGTTGCTCCTCTGCGCTTTGACTGACGGACTCCGCGATGCTGGGAGGTTTTTGCGCGGAATCTTTTTCGCCTCCCGGCTCGTCCGTTCTTTGCTCGTGATGGATCTCAGGCTCGTCCGGCCGGCGCAGATCCTTGTCCAATTTGAGGATGGTCACCGGCATGCCTTGGCCGCCGGCAAGAAGACCGGCAAGCCGCGCCGCCATGCGTCCTACCGGGCTTTCATCCACCGCCAGCAGCAGCCGTTCCAGATTGGGGACGAAGCCTTTCTCGTCCAGCCGTTCCCGCTCGACGCGTTTCTTTTCCGTCTGGTCCATCGGCAGGCCCTTGAGGGCTCGGCGCAGCATCGGCGGCATCGCCATGGTGGTGAGCATCGCCATGGTGACGATCATGGTGTAGAGATTTTGCGTCAGCGCGCCCATCGACAGGCCAATCGAGGCGACGATCACTTCGGTCGAGCCACGCGCATTCATGGCGCAGCCCAGCGCGATCCGTTCCCGCCATTTCAGGCCGCCGATCGCGCTGCCGATAAAGGCGCCGGAGAATTTTCCGATCGAGGCGATCACTACCAAGCCCATCGTGAGAAGCGCCAGCCTGCCGTCCTTGAGGATGGTGAGATCGGCCGCCAGACCCGACAGGCCGAAAAAGATCGGCATGAAGAAGGCCGAGATCAGGCCGCGCAATTGCTGCTGGATATGCTCGGTGAGGATGGGCGACTGGCCGATCAAAACGCCCGCCATGAACGCGCCCAGCACAGTGCGCACGCCCAGAAGCTGGGTCATCAGCGCCATTGCCCCCATGATCACCAGAATGGCGGTGATCACGGGAAATTCGCTGCGGAAATTGTCATTGATCCAGCGGATGATGGAAAAGACCAGCCAGCGGCCCAGCGTGAAACAGAAGACCAGGAACAGCGCCACGCCACCCACAGTCTTGGCCAGGTCGAGCGCGTCCACCTGGCCGGCGCCGGCGATGCCGAAGGTGATGGCGATGATCACCCAGCCGATTGTGTCCTCCATGATCGCAGTCGAGATGATGATCTGGCCCAGATTGCGCCGGGTGAAATTCATCTCGCGCACCACCATCGCCACGATCTTGATCGAGGAAATGGACAGCGCCGTGCCCAGGAACAAGGACGGCACCAGCCGCCCGCCCGCCATGTGCGGCAAAAGCGAGTCGGGCAGGACTTGGCCCAACAGAAAACCGCAGGCGAAAGGCAGCGCGATGCCGGACAGCGAAATCGCCACCGCCGCGCCTTTCATGCGCGACACCAGCTTCATATCGGTTTCCATGCCGGTGAGCAGCAACAACATCAGGATGCCGATCTGCGAGAGGCCGTCGATCATTCCCTTCTGCGCCGGATCGGACGGAAAGATGAATTTCTGCGCCTCGGGCCAGATCAGGCCAAACAGCGATGGCCCCAGCACCAGACCCGCCAGCAGATTGCCCATCAAGGCGGGCTGGCCGAAGCGCTGCATCACTTCGCCCAGCACACGACCCACCAGAAGCAGCAGGACCATCTCGGCCACCAGCAGGGCTTCGCCCTTGCCGCTGGAAGAAGCACCGTTGCCGGCTACGCCCGGGCCTTGGTGATTTTGTGACGCCTGCGCGACCTGGGCGTGATGCGGTGGAGCCGGCGCGGCATGGCCGACGGGCGCCATCACCGCAAAAAGGATCACGACAAGGCCGCACAATTGCGCCAGGCGAGACCATGAAAGACCGGGTAGTGAAAATCGCATTTCGAAAATGACAGCCAAAACCGAAAATTCCGTTATGCGTAACGCGCCATGGCGGCCCGCCGTTGCAACCGCGAAGGCCGCATGACACCTTCGGCGCCTGGAAAAGTGAACATTATGAGAGTCATGCGGTTTGCGGTCCTATTTGCGGTGTGGGCGTTTCTCGGGCTCGCCGCGCCGGCCATGGCTGCAAGCAAAGCGCCTCCGCCTCCGCCGCCTGATCTGGGCCAGGCGATCGCCTTTCCTGGCGGCGTGATGGTCAGCCCCGACCTGATCTATGGCCAGATCGACGGATTTCGCCCACTGACACTCGATCTCTATCAAATTCCGGCCAAGCCGAAAGAAACACCCCGGCCCGCGATCCTGTTCGTGCATGGCGGACTGTGGACCAAAGGCGATGCCCGCCATGCGCCGGGCTTTGACGATTTTCCCAGCCTCCTCGCTTCGCTTGCGGCCAAAGATTATGTGGTGGCGAGCGTCAATTACCGCCTGGCGAGCGAAGCGCATTTTCCCGCCGCCGTGCAGGATGTGAAATCGGCCGTGCGTTGGCTTCGTACCCATGCCAGCGAATACGATATCGACACCACCCGCGTGATGATCTGGGGCGCAGAAGCCGGCGGCCAGATTGCTTCGCTGGCCGGCACGTCATGCGGGGTGAATGTGCTGGAGCCGGCGGCGGACGCAAAATCGAAAGCGCCGATGGCGTCGGACTGCCTCCAAGGCGTGATCGACTGGGCCGGGCCTGTCGATCTCGCCAGCTGGGAGCCGGAGGCCGCGCCGGCTGGGTCGACGATGCCCGGGGGGACCACGCCGCTGGGTGACTACATGGGCTGCGAACCGGCCGATTGCGCGCCCGGCGTGGTCAAGGCCGCCAGCCCACTCTCATATCTCAACAATATGACGCCCGCGTTCCTGATTCAGCAGGGCGCCGCGGACACGCTGATCCCAGTAGCGCAATCGCGCGCACTTTATGATGCGTTGCAGGCACTGCATGTGCCCTCCACGCTTGTGGTCTATCCGGAGGTGGGGAAGGATTTCACCCGCAACGGCGCGGCCGATCCCGCCACTCAGGCCAAGGTGATTGCCGACATGGACGATTTCATCACCAGGACTTTTCCTCCCATGCCCGTGGCCAAAGAAGAAAAAGCCCCGGCTCCCAAAGCCAGGAAGAAACACAAATGAGCGGCCTGGAGAACGCGCCCTTCTCCTGGGAAGATCCCTTCCTGCTGGAAAGCCAGCTCTCGGCCGAAGAGCGCATGGTGATGAAGACCGCGCGCGATTATGCCTCCGCCAAGCTCGCACCCCGCATCCGCGATGCGTTCCGCGACGAAAGCTTCGATCCCGCGGTCATGCGGGAGATGGGTGAACTGGGCCTTCTGGGCATGACCTTGCCTGAACCTTATGGCGGGGGCTTGTCTTACACCTGCTATGGCCTGGTGGCGCGCGAGATCGAGCGGGTGGATTCCGCTTTCCGTTCCGCGCTCAGTGTTCAGAGTTCGCTGGTGATGCATCCGATCTTCGCCTTCGGCAGCGAGGCGCAGAAGAAGAGATACCTGCCCGGCCTGGCGCGCGGTGAATTGATCGGCAGCTTCGGCCTCACCGAACCCGATCACGGCTCCGATCCCGCCAGCATGACGACGCGCGCGGTCAAGGACGGCGCGGGCTATCGCCTGTCAGGCGCCAAAATGTGGATCACCAATTCACCGCTGGCCGATGTGGCGCTGGTCTGGGCCAAGCTTGACGGCAAAGTATGCGGCTTTTTGGTGGAGCGCGGCGCCAAAGGCTTTTCCACCCCGCGCATCGAAGGAAAATTCTCGCTCCGTGCCAGCGTCACCGGCGAAATTGTATTGGAGGAAGTTGCGGTGTCGGCGGATGCGCTGCTGCCCGGCGCCAAAGGGCTCGGCGCCGCCTTCGCCTGCCTCAATCGCGCCCGCTTCGGCATCGCCTTTGGCGCGATGGGCGCGGCGGAAGCCTGCTGGCACGCGGGCCGCCAATATACGCTGGAGCGCAAGCAATTCGGTCGCCCCCTGGCCGCCACCCAGTTGGTGCAGAAGAAGCTGGCCGACATGCAGACCGAAATCGCGCTGGGGCTGAATGGCGCGCTCAGGCTGGGGCGCATGATGGATGACGGCACTGCCTCGCCGCCTCTGATCTCGCTGATGAAGCGCAACAATTGCGGCAAGGCGCTGGCGATTGCCCGCGAGACGCGCGACATGCTGGGCGCCAATGGCGTCTCCGATGCCTATCCCGTGATCCGCCACATGTTGAATCTGGAGGCGGTCAATACCTATGAAGGAACGCATGACATGCATGCGCTGATCCTGGGCCGCGCCCAAACCGACCTGCAAGCTTTCCAGCCGGAGAAACCATGACCGAAGTCAATCCGATCACCGATCTCACCCGCGATGGTGAGATCGCCGTCATCACCCTCAATTCGCCCCCGGTCAACGCGTTGTCGGAAGCGATGCGCGAAGGCCTGATCGCGGCGGTGGCCAAGGCCGAGGCTGATCCCGCCGCCAAGGCCATGCTGTTGATCTGTGCCGGCCGCACCTTCATCGCCGGCGCTGATATCTCGGAATTCGACAAGGTGCAGCGCGGTCCTGGATTCCGCGAATTGCAGAACGCGCTGGACGAAGCGAAAAAACCTATCGTCGTCGCCATCCATGGCACTGCCCTGGGCGGCGGATTGGAGACGGCGATGTGTGGGCATTACCGCGTCGCCGTGCCGTCGGCGAAACTGGGCCAGCCGGAAGTGGCGCTGGGCCTGGTGCCGGGCGCGGGTGGCACCCAACGCCTGCCGCGGCTGGTGGGGGTGGAAAAGGCGCTGGTGATGGTCACCGACGGCAAGCCCATTTCCGCCGAGGAGGGCCTGAAGCTGGGTCTGATCGACGCGCTGATGCCGGAGAAAGACTTGAAAGGCGGCGCGCTCGCCTTCACCAAGGTGTTGCTGGCCGAAAGCAAAGGCGCGCGCCGCACCCGCGATTTGAATCAGAAAGTCACCGGCGTCCCCGCCAAGCTGTTCGCCGATTTCCGCGCTGCCCACGATTTTCGCGGTTTCGACGCGCCGGGCGAGGCGGTGAAATGCGTGGAAGCGGCCACCACCATGCCGTTCGACCAGGGCTTGGATTTCGAGGAGAAAATCTTCCTTGCCCGCAAGGAGTCGCTGCAAAGCAAAGCCCAGCGCTATGCCTTTTTCGCCGAGCGCAAGACGGGAAAAATTCCCGGTCTTACCGACGATGTGCCACTGATCGCAATCAAGAAAGTAGGCGTGATCGGCGCGGGCCTGATGGGCGGCGGCATTGCCACCGTCTTCGCCAATGCCGGGCTTGCCGTCACGGTGGTCGAAGCCAATGCGGAAGCGCTGGCAAAGGGCCTGGATGCCATGAAAACCGGCTATGAGGCCAGCGTCAAGCGCGGGCGCCTCGGCGCCGAAGAGGCACAGGCACGTTTCACCCGCATGACCGGCAGCTTGAAGATGGAAGATCTGGCCGATTGCGACCTGATCGTGGAAGCGGTGTTCGAGCGCATGGACATCAAGAAGGACGTGTTCTCGCGCCTGGACAAGATCGCCAAGCCGGACGCCATCCTCGCCAGCAACACTTCGTTCCTTGACATTGACGCGATCGCCGCCGCTACCTCGCGGCCCGATCACGTGCTGGGTCTGCATTTCTTTTCGCCCGCGCCGGTGATGAAACTGCTGGAGATCGTGCGCGGCGCCAAGACGTCCGACAGCGTGCTGGCCACCGCCATGAAGCTGGCCAAAGCCGCCGGCAAGGTGGGCGTGCTGGCGGGAAACGCCCATGGCTTCATCGGCAACCGGATTCTGATGGCGCGTCAGGACGTGGCCAGCCAATTGGTGCTGGAAGGCGCCTCACCCTATGCGGTGGACAAAGTGCTTACCGATTTCGGCTTTCCCATGGGGCCGTTCGCCATGCACGATCTGGCGGGGCTGGATCTGGGTTGGGTAGCTTCGGAATCGCATGGCGAGACCTTGCGCGATCTTCTCTGTGAGGCGGGACGGCGCGGCCAGAAGACCAAGAGCGGCTATTACGATTACGACGCCTCACGCAAACCGTCGCTCTCGCCCGTGGTGGAAAAGATCATCGAGGATTTCCGCAACAAGAAAGGCGTGACGCCCCGCGCCATCGGCGAGCAGGAGATTCTGGAACGCTGTATCCTGCCCATGATCAATGAAGGCGCGAAGATCCTGGAAGAAGGCAAAGCCAGCCGGGCCTCCGACATCGATATCGTCTGGATCTATGGCTATGGCTGGCCGGCCTATCGCGGCGGCCCCATGTTCTATGGCGATACGCTGGGCCTCACCGCCGTAGCGGCGGGCCTGCGCAAATATGGCGGCACGCCCGCGCCGCTGATCGAAAAGTTGGCGGCAGCGGGCAAGCGCCTGTCGGACTACAGTAACTAGCCGTCATCAGGCAGCGTGTAGCAGATATACTCGCCAGAGTAGTTGCCGCCCGAGACCGCGACGATGATGTATTGCTTGCCATTGACCATATAGGTCATGGGCGAGCCGGACTGTCCGGCCGGCATCAGCACGTCGCCCACATCCTTGCCGGTGGCCTGGTCGTAGGCGCGCAGCATCGCGCCGCGCGGATGATCCGGCGTCACGGTGACCTGGGCGTCGCCCGCGATTACCAGATGCTTGGTCACCAAGGTGCCGATGTTATAGCTCTGCTGGCCGGTGCGGGGGATGTTGAGCCCCTTCAGCGCCGGATTGTTGCGGATGAAGTTGGGCGATTCACCGGCCGGCACCTGCCAGGCGATATCGCCCTTGTCCAGATTGATGGCGCTGATGGTGGCATAAGGCGGCTTGATCAGCGGCATGCCGCTGATCGTCAGGCCGAAATCGTCGGCGTCATTGGCGGGCGGCGGCGCGACGCGTGGCGCGGGTGCGGAATCCGCACCCGCCTGGGCCCCCGCGGCATAGACCATTTCGACTTTCTGTCCGGCCGTGCCTTCGACATAGCGCATGTCGGAGAGGCCGGGTGGCGGCGGCACCAGACCCATATCCTGGATGCAGGAATCGCAAGCATAGATGTAGGCCGTGTGGTTTTCCGGATTGAAAGAGCCGCCCGGCCAGTTGGTGCCGCCATTGCCGGGGCCAAGGCTGAGCGTCGCCAGGATGCCCGGACGCTGGCTCACCACCGGCGGCGTGAACATGGGGCCCAACTTGTAGTTCTTCACCAGATCGAGCGCCTTCTGATGCAACGCAGGGGTGAAGTCGATCAAATCGTCCATCGATACGCCGGTCCTGGCATAGGCACGCGGT
>DATBAP010000063.1:0-18584 GCA_036271455.1 Rhizomicrobium sp. | reverse complement strand
CGGCCGCGACCACTGGCCGCAGTGCTACACGGCGATCTTTGCCGGAGGCGGCATTCGCGGCGGCGCGGTCCAGTTCCTCGCGCTCGTCCGAGAGCGTTCCCAGCGCCGCTTGCGCGTCCTGGTCCAGTTCCTTTTCGCGGGCGATGTCGGCTTCGCCCTGGGCGATCAATTGGCGGAAACGCTGGGTTGCTTCGCGGGCGCGGGCTTCCTCGGCCTCCAATTGTTCGCGCGCCACGATCAAGCGGTGATGGGCGGCGGATTTTTCCGCTTCGTCATGGCGCAGCGGCGGCAGCGTGGCGGCGGCGTCGCTCTGGACGGTAGAGGCCTTGGCCGCTTCGTCGGTGGCGTCGGCTACGGCGGCGGCGGCTTCCGCCAGATGCTTCTCGGCTTCCGCCGCGCGGACAGACGCCTGTGTCCAGCGTAGGAAATGCGCCGAGGCCTCCGCCTTGCGGATATGGCCGGAGAGGTTGCGGTAGCGCGAAGCCTGACGCGCCTGACGCTTTAATGCAGCCAACTGGGTCTCGACCTCGCGGATCACGTCTTCCAGGCGCGAGAGGTTGGTTTCCGCAGCCTTCAGCCGCAATTCCGCCTCGTGCCGCCTTTGATGCAGTCCGGCGATGCCGGCGGCTTCTTCCAGGATCGCGCGGCGCGCCAACGGCTTCTGGCTGATCAAAAGCCCGATCTGGCCCTGCCGCACAAAGGCAGTCGAACCCGCGCCCGACGAGGCGTCAGCAAAGAAGATCTGAACATCGCGCTGGCGCACGTCGCGGCCATTGATGCGATAGACGCTGCCGGCTTCGCGCTCGATGCGGCGCGAGACTTCGATGGTGTCGAAATCGGCGTAAGGCCCCACCGTTTTGCGGTCGTTATTGTCCACCAGCAGCGTGACTTCCGCGACATTGCGGGCGGGCCGCCCGGCGCTGCCGGCGAAGATCACGTCATCCATTTCGCTGCCGCGCACCGAAGTGGGCCGGGTCTCGCCCATCACCCAGCGCATGGCGTCGAACAGGTTAGACTTGCCGCAGCCATTGGGCCCGATCACGGCGGTGAGGCCGGGCTCGATATGCAGCTCCGTCGGTTCGACGAAGGATTTGAAACCGGAAAGCCTGAGACGTGTAAACTTCAAGAAATATGCGCCGCCTTACGCGTGATGATGTTGGCCGGCCGCCAATTATTTCTTCTTGGCGATCTCGGCATCGATGTCCTTTGAAAGCTGGTCATAGGGAACGGAGCCGGCCGACAACGGCGTACCGTCCAGGATGAAGGTGGGCGTGGCGTTGATCGAATATCTCTGCTCCGCTTCGGCTGCCACTTTGTTGATGCGATCGTCCTGGTCCTTGTTGTTGATGCACTGATCCACCTGTTCGGAGGTCATGCCGGCGATCCGGCCTTGCTGGACCAGGGCGGCATGGGCGTCGGTAATGCCCGGATACTCCGCGTTGTCCCATTTGGGTTGATTCCGCCAGAGCTGGTCAATGAACGTGAAGTACTTATCCTCAGGCAGGCAGCGCGCCATTTTCTCGGAATCGCCGTCCAATTCGCGCAACGGGAAGACCCGGAACACATAGAAGATCTTGCCGGTGTCGATATAGTTTGCCTTCAGCTTGGGAAACTCGTTCTGGAAGAAATAGGCGCAGATCGAGCAGCTGGGCGCGCCGTACTCGATCAGGACCACCTTGGCCTTGGGATTGCCCATGGTCTTGTCGATGGAAACCAGGGTGAAACCGGGGCCGCTGGCGGTGCTGCCCCCGGCGCTGCCGCTGTCCATCACATTATACGCGTAGGCGATGCCGGCGATCGCCAGGATCACCACAACGCCAATTCCGATCAGGGTTTTACGTGACAATGTCGATTCTCCGGAAGTCCCCGCATCTTTGTGGCAGAGGACAAAGGATTGCTCAACTGCGCCAGCGGGCCAGGCTTTTCAGGGCGCTTTTGAGCGCGTCCGGCCCCCGGTATTTGTACACAGGATCGTCGCCCTTTGGCTCGGTTCCAGGCTTCGCGGGCTTGGGTGGCGGGACCGGCTGGCTGACCGCGCCTTGCACGAATTTCACCTTGGTGACGGCGGAGCGGCCCAGATAGGCATTGATTCGCTCCGCCAATTGCCGGGAGTCATGGGCCAGGAACAGCGCCGCGCCCGGCTCGGCCAAAATTGTGAGGATCCCGCTCTTTTCCTCGAAGCGCAGGGGGCGTGCGATCCGGCTGATTTCGGGCCCCGCGATCTCGCTCCAGCGCAGCACCAGGGTGGGATCGATGAAACCGGCGCGGGCAAAGGCGGCATGCGCGGCCTCAGATGCGTCGCCGCCGACAGGCGTGGCGCGGCCGCGCCGGGGCGTCTCGCCGGGTTCAGGTTGTTTGGGTGGCTGCCTTCGGGCCATGGTCCCGACTATGCCGCGCTCCGCGAAAATCAAAAAGCCCAAGAATGATGTTGTCGATTTAGCCGCGCGGTTGCTGGTCTGGTACGACGTCCACCGCCGGGTTCTGCCTTGGCGCGCGCCCAAAGGTAAGCGCGCTGACCCCTATCGGGTCTGGCTTTCCGAAATCATGCTGCAGCAGACCACCGTGCAGGCGGTAGCGGGTTATTACCGCAAATTCCTGGAACGCTGGTCCGATGTGCGGGTGCTGGCCGCCGCCAAGGAAGACGATGTGCTGGCGGCATGGGCGGGGCTTGGCTATTACGCCCGCGCCCGCAACCTCCATGCTGCTGCCAGGATCGTTGCGGGCGAGATGGGCGGAAAATTTCCCACCACCGCGGAAGGGCTGCGCGCGCTGCCGGGTGTGGGCAGCTACACCTCGGACGCCATCTCCGCGATTGCCTATGACGAACGTCAGGCGGCGATGGACGCCAATGCCGAGCGGGTGATCGCGCGGCTCTACGCCGTCACCACGGCTTTGCCCAAGGCCAAACCCGAATTGCACGCGTTGGGTTTTGCGCTGGTGCCGAAACGGGCAGGGGATTTCGCCCAGGCGCTGATGGATCTGGGTTCGGCGATCTGCACGCCGAAAAGACCGGCCTGTGGCAATTGTCCGTGGGCGGAGGATTGCCGGGCCCGCGCCCAGGGCATTCAGGAGACGCTGCCCAGGAAAGCGCCCAAACGGGAACGGCCCTTGAAGCGCGGCGCGGCGTTTGTCGCCCGCGATGCCACCGGCGCGGTGCTGCTGATCAAGCGGCCGGACAAGGGCTTGCTGGCCTCGATGCTGGAGCCGCCGCTGGGCCCATGGCGCGAGGGTTTTCCTTCAAGGGCCCAGGCGTTGAAGGAAGCGCCATTCCCCGCGCCCTGGACCCGGCGCTTTGGCCTGGTGCGCCACGGTTTCACCCATTTTGAACTGGAGATCGAAGTCTATTTCGCGCAACTGGCGAAGCGGCCGAAAGCGGCGGGACAATGGATCGCGGCAAACAAGCTGGGCGAAGTGGCGCTGCCCACGGTGATGCGCAAGATCGTGGCGCACGGCCTCGACGAGGGTGGTCCGCTCTTCGCGCGCAAGGCTTAGTGAGTTGTCAGCACCGGCAGACGCAACAGGCTTCCGCTTAGCGCTTCGTCGATGGCGGCGATGCAGGCTTTCAGCGCGACCGCCTGCGAACCGCTGATGGTCCCACCCAGGGGCTGGCCATCCTTCGCCAAGCGCGCTTGCCACGTCCAATGCAGGCCGTCCGATGAATCGACGGCGAATTCCACGTCACGGCGGATTCTTCTCATTTTACGATCTCCAACGTCGCTCTTCGTTGGGCGGGAAAAACAATCCAAATTTTCGTTGGGACGCGTCTGTCAAACCCAGTCAATCCAGCGCTTCCTGCCCCCAGGATGCGCCCACTCCATAGCAACTATTGTGACGGCCCACGCGCACGGGCTGTGATTCAGCTTAACATGAATCAGGCTTTTGGCTATCGCCGCTGAAACCAGACGTTAAAACCACAACAAGTGCGCTGGCGAATTGATCCGTGGCCGGAGGGTCAGACCAGTTCGGCGCGCAACCTCTGCCGCAGCACGTCGATCGGCGCCAACGCGCCCGACGGCGTCTTGAACTGCCAGAAAGTCCAGCCATTGCAGGCGTCCAAACCCTGGACATGGGCGCCGACGCGATGGATCGAGCCGGTGGCGTCGGAACAGACCAGGGTGCCATCGGCGCGCACCTTGGCTTTCTGGTGGGCGCGCGTGCCTTGCAGAACTGTACCGGGCGGCAACAGCCCCCGCTCCACCACCCAGCCGAACGGAATGCGGGGCTCAGAACGCTTGGATTTGCTCACTTCCAGCACGTCATCATTGGCGGGAATGATTTCAGCGATGCGGGCGCGCGCCACGTCGGCATAAATCTTCTCGCGCTCAATGCCGATGAAATGCCGGCCCAGCCGTTTCGCCACCGCGCCGGTGGTGCCCGAACCGAAAAAGGGATCCAGGATCACATCGCCGGGCTTGGTCGAGGCCAGCACCACGCGATGGAGCAGGGCTTCCGGCTTCTGGGTGGAATGGGCCTTCTGGCCGTCGGCGTTTTTCAGCCGCTCATGGCCGGAGCAGATCGGCAAGGTCCAGTCCGAACGCATCTGCAACTCGTCATTCAACGCCTTCATCGCGTCATAGTTGAAAGTATAGCTCTGCTTGGGGTTCTTGGTCGCCCAGATCAGGGTCTCATGCGCGTTGGTGAAGCGCTTGCCCCGGAAATTCGGCATCGGATTGGTCTTGCGCCAGATCACATCGTTCAGGATCCAGAAACCCAGGTCCTGCAGCACCGCGCCGACGCGGAAGATGTTGTGGTAGGAGCCGATCACCCAGATCGAGCCGGTATCCTTCAACACGCGCCGCGCGGCGGTGAGCCATTCGCGGGTGAAGCGGTCATAATCGGCGAAACTGTCGAACTGGTCCCAATGATCGTCCACCGCGTCCACCTTGGACTGGTTGGGACGCAGCAGATCGCCCTTGAGCTGAAGGTTATAGGGCGGATCGGCGAAGACCATGTCGGCGCTCATTTCGGGCAGCGCGTTCATGCGCGTCACGCAATCGCCCTCGATCACCTGGTCCAGTGTCAGCCCGCTCATGATGCCCGCCCCGAATCATCCACAGGCGGCCACAGTGATTCGCCGCGAATCACTCGTCAAGAGTCGAAGCGGAATCAAGGGATTAGGCAAAGACTCCCAGTTGAGTCCCCGGATTCATTCACCACTATATGTAGGGATTGTGAGTCATTCGGCCGCGGTGAGCGCTTCCTGGATCACATACTCGGGCTCGACGGTGTGGCCGGTGAGGATGGCGCGGATGGGGGCAAAGCTTCTGCGGTGATGCACGGTCACGCCATGCGCCTTCAGCCCCACATAATGCTCGGGCGTGCCATAGCCCTTGTTGCTCAGCCAACAATAGCCGGGATGTTCCTCGTGCAGCTTGATCATCATGCGGTCGCGCGTGACCTTGGCGATGATCGAGGCCGCGGCGATGGACAACGAGCGCGCGTCGCCAGCCACCAAGGTGTCGCAGCGGCATGGCAGGGCGGGCGCGTCATTGCCGTCCACCAGCGCGAATTCCGCCGCCACCTGGAGCGCGCGCACGGCCCGCGCCATCGCCAGATGCGTGGCCTGGCGGATATTCACCAGATCGATCTCGCCCACCGAGGCTTCGCCGACGCCGACCGCCACTGCCATCTCCATGATCTGGGGGTAAAGCTCTTCGCGCGCGTCTTCGCTGAGCTGCTTGGAATCGTTGAGCCCCTTGGGCATGCGCTTGCGGTCCAAAATCACCGCCGCCGCCACCACTGGTCCCGCCAGTGGCCCGCGTCCCGCTTCATCCACGCCGCAGATCGGACCGGCCATGGTCTTCAGCAGGCGCGACTCGTAGATGTAATGGGGCATCCCCCATTGTTAGAGGAGCGATAGCTGATCGCCAATCCGGGGAGGGCGCCGGAAGCTGTTGATGACCAGGGGTTTCGACGGCTGGTTGAGCCCCAGCTTCTTCACCGCCAGATGGAAACGCCGCGCCATCATCTCGGCATAAGGTCCGGTTCCCTTCATGCGAGTGTTCCACTGGCTGTCGTAATCCTTGCCGCCGCGCATGGAGCGGATCAGCGCCATCACATGCTTGGCGCGGCCGGGAACATTGGTCTCCAGCCATTCGCGGAACAAATCCTTGATCTCCAGCGGCAGACGCAACAGCACATAGCCGGCCGAGCGCGCGCCTGCTTCCTTTGCCGCCGCCAGCACGGCCTCCATCTCGTGATCATTGAGCGCGGGGATCGCGGGCGCGAACATCACGCCTGCGGGAATGCCAGCCTGGACCAGACCCTGGATCGCCTGCAGCCGCCGCGCGGGCGTTCCCGCGCGCGGCTCCATGGTCCGGGCCAGCTTGCGGTCCAAGGTGGTGATCGAGAGTGCGGCTTTCGCCAGGCCCATCTCGGCCATCTCGGATAGGATATCGAGATCGCGCAGGATCAGCGGCGACTTGGTGACGATGCCCACCGGATGGCGGAAATCGCGCAGCACTTCCAGGATCGAGCGCGTGATGCGCATCTTCTTTTCCAGCGGCTGATAGGGATCGGTGTTGGTGCCCATGGCGATGGTGCGCGGCACATAGCCCGGCGCGCTCAATTCCTTGGCCAGCAGTTCGGCCGCATTGGGCTTGGCGAACAGGCGGGATTCGAAATCGATCCCCGGCGACATGCCCAGATAGGCGTGGGTGGGACGGGCGAAGCAATAGATGCAGCCATGCTCGCAGCCCCGATAGGGATTGATCGAGCGGTCGAAGGAAATGTCCGGCGAAGTGTTGCGCGCGATAATGGTGCGGGTGGCGTCGTGGATGACTTCGGTGCGCAAGGGAGGCGGCGCATCGTCTTCCGCGCGCCAGCCATCGTCCCAGCCGTCATCCACCAGCACGCGGGTCTGCTTTTCATAGCGCCCGACATGGTTGGAGAGCGCCCCGCGCCCATGAAGCCTATCTGTCCGGATGGTGGAATCAAGGACCGTCGTCATGATTATAGGATCATAGACCTATAATATAGAACAAAGCAAGTACAAATTGACGGGTGATTATCTCCTGACGCGGCAGCGCCTTCGGCCCTAGCATCTTCTCTGCTGGAACTCGGTCCTATTACTGGGGCCGAAGAGAGACGGGCGCAGCATGGGTTGGAGAGGGTTCAACGATAGCTTCTGGCGCTGGTACGACCGCGCCGCTCGCGTGGAATTCGCCACGACAATCCTTGGCGCGGCGAAAGTGACCATTCCTTCTGCTGCCGTAATTACATTCCTCGGCGAAGTTTACGGGGGCCTTGATGTTTTTCTCGCGGTTGGTCTTGCTGCGCTGGCCGCAATACTCATTCTGTTACTCTTCGCAATTGCGCTGGAAGTGAACTTCCAACAGTCGCGACGTAGGCCCGCAAAGGAGATCGTTGCTGCTGCGCCGAGGCATCTGACCGTTGGTCAAAGAGACCGCTTCCGACAAGCACTTCGGTTGCCGGAGGGCCTTTCTCACGTTGTAGAGGTCTATAGCGAAAACACCTGCGAAGAATGTCGCGATTACGCAGAACAATTGCGCGATGCAATTGGGGTTGTTCCTGGGTGGACGGTGAAAGGTGGCGTCAATATGTGGGAATCACCGCGCGAATGTCGCGGACTTCAGTTATGGAGGCGCGATCCTGATACCCTTTCCTCCGCTGAACATGTAGTAACTAATGCACTGATTGCCGCCGGTATAGATTATTCAATTCATGTTTCGCCGGAAACCGACCCGAACAAGAAAGCAATTGCTGTTCTGATGGCGTCGAGACGCTAAATGGTATGTTTTTCCCGCTCCTCACCTAATGCAGCGCGATCTTCTGTATCTGCCAGTCTGGCGCTGGCAAAGATATCCAGCGAATAGCGTGGATCAGGATCGGGCGGCTGCATCGCCGAACCGTTTGGCACAATACGAAACGATCACGCCAAAAAGCAGCATGGCGGCGAACTGCTCGGCAGCACCAGGCAATTTGGGCGGGCTCTTCGGGTAAGATGCCGAAAGCGGAACGACGATAAAAGTCATCACCACGAAAATCCCCACGCCGTAAGCAAGTCCCATCGCCAGCCATCGCTGCCGGAGCACGGGAAGGCGGTCGGCGGCGAGCACATAGATCGCGGCGATGATCAGCGACATTGCCCATTGCAGCACCAATCCAAGCAGCGCGGTATTCAGGCCGCCGGCATAGGACGCCTTGCCGATCAGGCCGCTGGCAATCGCCTGCAGAATCGTAATCGGGCCGATATGGTAGAGCGCGACCGCCGCGCCGATATCGAGGGTGCCGGCAATGAACCCACCGGCAAGGATTGCACGGAGATTGTTCGGCATGGCGTTGGAATTATCTCGATATGATCGTGCGGCCACCATCGAGATGGACGATCACTTGCGGCCTGGGCGCCGATGACAGCGCCCAAACCAGCGCAACGATCCAGCCGATTCCGGTCCAGCCAAAGAAGAAGTTGACGAGCGCGATGCCGGGAGCAGATGGCGCATGTCGGACCAGCGCGATAATGGTTGGCAGCCAGTACAGCGCAAACCAAATCAGCATGAAGTGCATCATTCAGCCTCCAAGGCGGCGGACTCTCAAACTATACCACAAAAGCGGCGGTGATTAAGGGCCGAGGCCCGCCTCCCCTTTGGCGCGAAGCGCCTGAAAGGGGAGGGTGAGTAGCGGCAGCGTACGAACGTAGCACGCTCTCGAGCGTGCGTAGGGCGGAGGGGTTCACTTTAATGACAGCTTCTGCACCCGCCAGTTCACCAGCTCGGCGGCATAGACCGTGTGCTCGTCAGGACAGGCGAGGCCATGGATCCAGCCGAACTCCTTCAAGCCTTTGCCTTCGCCGCCCAGCCAGCCGATCACATGGCCGTTCAGATCCATCTTGAAGACGCGGAACGCATCCGCGGCAAACAGATATTGCGGCGATCCGGCCTTGGGTGGGGTGATGCAAACCGACCAGGGCGCGCCCGGGAAGAACAGCGACAGGTTGGAATTCGGCCCGCGCAAATCCTTGCCATACATGATCAGGTGCTTTTCGATCGGGGGTATATCGATGGTGATGATGCGTTTGATATGGCCGTCGCCATCCATGACTTGAATCCGCCGATTGCCGCGGTCGGCGACATAAAGATTGCCGTCCTTGTCGGCGGCGATCGCGTGCACGGTGCGGAATTGGCCCACGGCTGTGCCCTTGTCGCCATATGACCCCAGCCAATTGCCTTCGGGATCGAATTTCGCCACCCGCGAATTCACATAGCCGTCGCTGACATAGATGTTGCCTTGCGGGTCCCAGGTCATGTCGGTGACCTGGCGGAACATGCCGTCAATCGGCTTCAGCGGCGGATTGGGATGCTCCCAGGGATGGGCGTTCTCGTCCGAGGCCTCGGTCTTGCGCCCCAGCACCAAGGTCACGCGCCCCGCCTGGTTGAAGCGGATGATCATGTCCGAGCCTTTGTCGGCCACCCAGATATTGTCGTGGCTGTCCACGCGCACGGCATGGGCGAAGGACCAGGCATAAAGATTGTGCCCGAACTCGCGCATGTATTTGCCGCTGGCGTCGAATTCCAGAAGCTGCGACGCGCTGGAGCCATAGGCCGGGCCGGTGGAATTGCCCCGGCTGAAGACAAAGACATGGCCCTTGCTATCGGTGGCGACGCTTGAGGCTTCGCCCATATACATGTTGGCGGGCAATTGCCCGAACTCGATGGAGGTGAAGGGAAGCTCCGGCGCTTCGGTCTGGTGCGGATTGGTGGGTACGTCCTGCGCCATCAAAGGCGCGGTACCGAGCAGCAAAAGCGCAAGCGTGCCGATGGTGTTTTTGATTGTCATTGTTTCCCCCTGACGCCGCTTTGTCGCGGCTGAACACAAGAATCCCACTTTAGGGATCGCTCGTCTATGCGGGGACCGTCTATTTCTCCGTCAGCCTCGGCATGATCTCGACGAAGTTGCAGGGCCGGTGGCGGATATCGAGCTGAAATTTGAGGATGCCGTCCCAGCCATCCTTCACCGCGCCGGGCGAGCCGGTCAGGGCAAACAGATAGGTGCCGCCCGCCACGCCGGCACAGGCGCGCGACTGCACCGTCGAAGTGCCGATCTTGGCGTAGGAGAGTTGATGGAAGAGGGCGGAGAAGCCGTCGATCTCTTTCTCGAACACGCTTTTGAATGCTTCCACCGTCACGTCGCGTCCGGTGAGCCCGGTGCCGCCGGTCGAGATCACCACGTCGCAGCGCGGATCGGCAATCCAGGTCTTGAGTTGGGCGCGGATGCGCGCCTGGTCATCGGGCAGGATGGTGCGGGCGCAAAGAATGTGTCCGGCGTCCTGCAACCGCTTCACCAGCGTATCGCCGGAGACATCGTCGTCCTTGGTGCGCGTGTCCGACACGGTGAGCACGGCGATATGCACCGGCACAAAGGCGTCGTCGGCGTCAATTCTATCGGCGTCAGAAAGTGGAGACATTTTGCAATGGCCCGGTATCCGCCTGGCTGGGTGCAGGCGCTTGCGCCACCGGCGCAGGGGAGATCGCCGGATGATAGAGCGGCCATTGGCCCCGCGCCGTCTCGTCCAGACTCTTGGCGTCCTCGCCAAAGCGGCGGCGATACATCCATTGATATTCCATCAGCCGGCGCACATAACCGCGCGTCTCGGCGACGGGAATGCTTTCGATGAAGAGCAGTGGATCATCCTTGCCCGCCTTGGTGGTCATCCAGCGCGCGGCCGCGCCGGGCCCCGCATTATAGGCGCCGCCCAGCTCCAGCAGATTGCCATTGAGGCGGTCGAGCAATTGCGAGATGTAACGCTGGCCCAGCGACATCGAATAGGACGGATCGTCCAACTGTTCCGACGCACCCTTGCCCGCGATCAGCTCGGCGGTCTTGGGCATCAGCTGCATGATGCCATGTGCGCCCGCGACCGAAGTGGACCCATTCTGGAAACGGCTTTCCAGCCGGGCAAAGGCCAGCACCAGCGATTTGTCGATGCGATAGCCGCCTTGCGGCTCATAGGATGGCACCGGGAACAGACCGGTGAGCAGCAGCCCGCGCGCCACACTGGCTTCGCTGGCGCGCAATTCGATATTGGTCACGCCCAGATCGCGGGCCAGCGCGGCCATCGCCGGATCGAGCGACGCATCATCATAGACAAAGGCGCGGTTGAGCTCGTTGCCCACATGCTCGGTCTCGCCCACTTGCCACAGCGCCACGGCGCGATGGGCGGCGGGGACGGTCATCAAATGGGTGAAATCGGCATGGTTCAGCACCGGCTCGGAAAAGCCGGTCAGGGTATCCATGCCCAGTACGCGCTCGGCGAGCAGGCCGTAGAAGCTGGGTTCTTCCTTGGCGGCGGCGGCGAGCAGGCTCACCACGCGCTGCGGCTCGCCCGCCTGCATATGGGCGCGCGCCGCCCAGAAAGCGGCCTGGGCGCGCAGCTTGCCTTGCACTCCGCCATTCTGCGCCAGTTTTTCCAGATGCGTTGCGGCCTCGGTGAAGCGGCCCAGGCGATAGGCGGAAAAGCCCGCATCCCAATCCAGCTGCGGCGCGGCATTGGTGTTGGCAACAGCGCTGGCCAGGGCGAAGGCTGGGCCATCCATGCCTTCGGCCAGATAAGAGGCGGCGACGCGGTGGGAGAGAATGGCGACGTCTTCCGCCGACGCCGACGCCCGCACGCTGTCGAGCTTGGCCTGGGCCGCCTGGGGCTGGCCCTCCTTGATGTCAGCCAGGATCGGACCCAGCACCGAGCGGGCGGCGCTGCCGCTGGGGCTGGGTTCCGGCAGCTCCTGGTCTTCATAACCGCCGGTACGGCGGGGCACGGCGGTGGGGGCAGGGATGTTGGTCACCACCGCGACCCGGATGGTCTTGTGATGGCGGCGGACCTTCTTGGTCGAATGGTCCACGGCCAGGCGGTAGATGCGATCGGCCACCGAAAGCTCGCGGTATTTCTCCAGCCACGCCATCAATTCGCCGATGGCGACATGAGGGTCGGACTCCAACCGCGCGGCCTCGGCATAACCCTCAAGCGATGGATCGGAAATTCGGGCCAAGAGGTTCTTGGTCTTGGAGATTTGGACACTGCGTTCGGCTGTAAACAATTGCCGGTAGAGGCTGATGTCTGAGGCCGACAGGACCGTGGCCTGCACCGATACCGCAGGCGGCGGGGTGAGGGCTGGCTGAAGCGGATTTTCGGGCTGGACCGGGGCGATCGCCGGAACGGAGGGGCTGGCGGCGGGCACGGAGACGTTTTGATTGCCCTGGCTTGGCGCGCCCCATGCGGCCTGAGTCAGCAGCAAGCCCAGACCCATCGTCAATGCCAGCCGCATCCCATTGTCCCTTCAATAGGAATCCTAGTTAACGTGAGTTGGCTATGGGGGCAATACGTGGTTTTTCCGCGCGGGCGCGGCTAGGGTAGCTCTTCGAGCTTGGCTGCGAAGGCCTGAAGGTCGCGCCAAGCCAGCTTCTTGTGCGCCGGTTGGCGCAGCAGATAGGCGGGATGAAGCGTGGGCATTACCGGCACCATGCGGTCGCCCACCCGGTATTCCATCCAGCGGCCTCGCGTTTTCATGATGCCGTCGCTGATGCCCATCACATGCCGCGCCGCCACCGCGCCCAAAAGCAGGATCAGCTTGGGGTTCACCAGCTCGACATGGCGGCGCAGGAAGGGCAGGCAGATCGCCGCTTCCTCGGGCGAGGGATCGCGATTGTCCGGCGGCCGCCAGTTCATCACATTGGTGATGTAGCAATTCCTGGTGCGATCCAGGCCGATGCTGGCCAGCATCTTGTCCAGCAGTTGCCCGGCGCGGCCCACGAACGGCTTGCCGATGCGGTCCTCGTCGCGGCCGGGCGCTTCACCGATCAGCATGATCCGGCTTTCGGCCACGCCGTCGGCGAAGACGGTGTTGGTGGCCTGGCGCTTGAGCGCCGAGCCTTCGAAGGATTCCAGCGCCGCCTTGAGTTCGGCAAGATTGGTCGCGGCTGCGGCCGTTGCCATGGCGCTCCCGATATTGTCGCCGGCAACCGGCGCGGCTGCGCCGGCGGGCGCAGCGGTCTGCGCGCGCATCGGCGCGACCGGAGGTGGCGTAATTGGCGCCTTCAGCCGGTTGACGGGCGTCTCCTGAATCGCCTCGTCGGCGCCGGCCTCCACCAGCCACACCAACGTCGCCAAAGGATCCTTGTCCTGCATGGCCGCATTGGTAGCGCAAGGCGTATCCCCGCGCGACAGGGAAGGCTGGGGCGGTGTAAATAGGTTGCCGTTCCAGGCGAATCCGAGGCCGCATGCCAGATCAACAACGCGAAAGCATGGAATATGACGTGGTGATCGTGGGCGGAGGGCCGGCGGGGCTCTCGGCGGCGATCCGCCTGAAACAGTTGGCCCAGAGGGACGGGCGCGAGGTCAGCGTCTGCGTGCTGGAAAAAGGCTCAGAGATCGGCGCGCATATCCTGTCGGGCGCGGTGCTGGATCCCGGCGGGCTCAATGAATTGATCCCGGACTGGAAGGAAAAAGGTGCGCCGGTCGAGACCGCAGCGACCGACGACCGCTTTTATTTCTTCACCAAAGGCGCCGCGATCCGCATCCCCAATTTCCTGTTTCCGCCGCTGATGAGCAATCACGGCAATTACATCGTGAGCCTGTCCAATCTTTGCCGCTGGCTGGGCACCCAGGCTGAGGCTTTGGGCGTGGAAATCTATCCCGGCTTTCCAGCCCACGAGCTGATCATCGAAGACAATGTGGTCAAGGGCGTGATCACCGGCGATCTGGGCGTGGCCAAGGACGGTCATCACAAGCCCGACTATCAGCCCGGCATGGAGCTTCGCGGCAAATACACCCTGTTCGCCGAAGGCGCGCGAGGCTCGCTATCCAAGATACTGATCAAGCAATTCGGCCTGCATCAGGACCGCCAGCCGCAGAAATTCGGCATCGGCCTGAAAGAGCTTTGGGAGCTGCCCAAGGACAAGCACAAAAAGGGCCTAGTGATGCACGGCTTCGGCTGGCCGCTTGCCAACGACACCGGCGGCGGCCTCTTTATGTATCACTGGGGCGAGAATTACTGCTCCATCGGTTTTGTGGTGCATCTGAATTACAGCAATCCGTATCTTGAGCCGTTCAGCGAATTCCAGCGCGCCAAGACCCATCCCGCCATTCTGGCTTATCTGGAGGGCGGCAAGCGCGTGGGCTATGGCGCGCGCGCCATCACCGAAGGCGGCTATCAATCCGTGCCCAAGCTGGTCTTTCCTGGTGGCGCGTTGATCGGCTGCGCCGCGGGCTTCGTCAATCTGCCGCGCATCAAGGGCAGCCATAACGCGATGCGCACCGGCATGATGGCGGCGGATGCGGCCTTTGCCGCGGTGAAAGACGGGCGGAGCGGCGATCTGCTGGGCGCCTACGAGACGGCCTATGCCAAGAGCGCGGTGGCCAAGGATCTCAAGCTGGTGCGCAATGCCAAGCCGCTTTGGTCCAAGCTGGGAACTTTGCTGGCGCTGCCCTTCATCGGGCTGGACCTCTGGACCAACCAGTTTTTCGGCTTCTCCCTGTTTGGAACCCTGGGCCATGGCAAGCCGGACTATGCCACCCTGAAAAAAGCGGCGGATTCAAAGCGTTTGGCCTATCCCAAGCCTGACGGAAAAATCACCTTCGACCGGTTGTCCAGCGTCTTCGTCTCGAATACCAATCACGTGGAGGATCAGCCGGTGCATCTGGTGCTGCGTGATCCTTCAATTCCGATTAGAGTGAATTTGCCGGAATATGCGGAACCGGCGCAGCGTTACTGCCCTGCCGGCGTCTATGAGGTTGTAGAAGACCAAGGCGGGCCGAGATTCCAGATCAACGCGCAGAATTGCGTCCATTGCAAAACCTGCGACATCAAGGATCCGGAGCAGAATATCACCTGGGTCACGCCAGAAGGCGGCGGGGGCCCCAATTATTCGAATATGTGAGGGCATCCTTGAAAATTCATCTGCCTGCAGTTGCGATGTTCCTGGTTCTGGCCGGCTGTTCCAGCGTGGCACAGCTGGATGAAAGTCCCGCCGACAAGGAAGCCGACCGCCAGGCCAATGCCTTCTCCACCTATCTGTCGGCGCGCTTCGCCGCCGGCCAGCACGAGATGCCGGAGGCGGCGCGCTATTATACGCAAAGCCTCAAGAACGATCCCGGCAATGCCGAAATCATGTCCCAGGCTTTCTTCTTCGCCAGCACCTCCGGCGACATGGAGAGCGCGGGCAAATTCGCCACCGCGATGGTGGCCAAGTCGCCGGACGAGCGCTCGGCCCGCCTGACCTTGGCGGTGGTCGCGTTCAAGCACAAAGACTATGCCGGGGCGCGCAAGAATTTGTCGCTGTCGGCCAAAGGACCGTTCCAGAGCTTGGTGGTGTCGCTGTTCGACGCCTGGGGCGCGGCGGCCAGCAGCGATGCGGCAGGCGCGATGGCGGACATGAAATCGCTGGGCGCGCAAAGCGGCGTCGAAGGCCTTGCCGCGTTCCATACCGCGCTGATCGCCGACTATCTGGGCCAGGCCGACATCGATGCCGCCTACAAAAAGGCGCTGGTGGCCAATCGCGTGAGCCCCCGGGTGATCGAAGCCTATGGCAATTATCTGGAGCGCACCGGCAACACCCAGGACGCGCATGCGCTGTACGAGAAATATCTCACCGAGCCGGGTGTCGCCCCCATCGTGCAGAGTGGTCTGACACGCCTGGCCCAGAACAAAAAGCCCGCGCCTTTCATCCGCAGCGCCGAGGATGGCGTGGCCGAGGGCCTGTTCGGGATCGCCGCGTCGCTGAGCGACCAGTCCAGCGCCGAAGTCTCCATCCTTTATCTGCGCATGGCGCTTTATCTGCGTCCCGATTTGGCATTGGCAAATCTGTTGCTGGCGGATCGGTTCGAGACTTTGGGTAAATTCGAGGAAGCGGTTTCGATCTATCGCGACATCGACAAGTCTTCGCCCTATTTCCCCATGGCAGCGACCCAGGCTGCTGTGGACGAAACAAGGCTCGACCATAAGAGCGCGGCGATCGCCGATCTTAAATCGCTGGCGGAGGCTTATCCTAACAGCAGCGAGAACTGGATCGCCCTGGGCGACGCCTATCGCGACCAGGACAATGACGATGGCGCGATCGCAGCCTACGACCATGCGACCAAGACCATCGGCACGCCGCAGAAACGTGATTGGCCGCTTTTCTATGCCCGCGCCATGGCCGAAGACCGCGCCAAGCATTGGGACAAGGCCGAAGTCGATGTGAACGAGGCCCTGAAATTATCGCCGGACCAGCCGGAACTGCTCAATTATCTGGGCTATTCCTGGGTCGACCGGAACGAGAAAATTCCGGAAGCCCTCACCATGCTGGAAAAGGCGCGCAAGCTGCGGCCCTATGACGGCTATATCGTCGACAGCGTGGGCTGGGCCTATTACCGGCTGGGACGCTATGACGACGCCGCCAGGACCTTGGAAGCCGCGGTGCTGCTGGTGCCGGGCGATTCCACCATCAACGAGCATCTGGGCGACGCGTTGTGGAAGGCCGGCCGCAGGATGGATGCGCGCTTCCAGTGGAACCATGCGCTGGCCTTCGCCACCGCTGATACCGACAAGGCCGCGATAGAACAGAAGATCAAAAACGGGCTGGCGGGATAATGGCGCCGAGCGTGAATGCGGCGATCAAGGCGCACGCCAAGGTCAATCTCTTCCTGCATGTGGGAGAAAAGCGCGAGGATGGTTTTCATCCCCTGCAGAGTCTTGCCGTGTTCGGTGATTTCGGCGACCGGCTGAGCGTGGAAGACGCGGACGATCTTTCCCTGGTCCTGGACGGACCCTTCGCCGCCGGGCTGGAAGGCGGCGACAATCTGGTCTTGCGCGCGGCGCGCGCGCTGGCGGAGCGGGCAGGGCGGCCGGCCCAGGCCAAGATCACGCTTACCAAAAACCTTCCCCTGGCATCGGGTGTGGGCGGTGGCAGCGCCG
This sequence comes from Rhizomicrobium sp., assembly GCA_036271455.1. Lineage (GTDB taxonomy): Bacteria > Pseudomonadota > Alphaproteobacteria > Micropepsales > Micropepsaceae > Rhizomicrobium. The sequence goes on along the minus strand of DATBAP010000063.1, from coordinate 1,680 downwards.
ACGCCGCGGCCACGCTGCGGCTTTTGTCGAACCTCTGGCAGCTCAAATATGACGAGAAGGTGCTGCGCGATATCGGCGCCACCTTGGGCTCGGATATTCCGGTCTGTGTGCGAAGCCAGCCCGCCTTCATGGAAGGAAGAGGCGAGGTCTTGAGCCCCGTGACGTCGCTGCCGCAACTGCCGCTGCTTTTGGTCAATCCGCGCGTGGCGATCCCGACCGCGGATATCTTTGCCGCGCTGGGCGAACGGCGGGGTGTGGGAATGAAATTGCCGTCCGGCGGATTCACGGATCTGGCCGATTTGCTGCGCTTTCTGGAAATGACCAACAACGACCTGGAAGCGCCCGCCAAGGTACGCGAGCCGGTGATCGACGACGTGCTGAATGCGCTCCGCCGCATGCCGGGCGCGCTCTTTACCCGCATGTCGGGGTCCGGCGCCACCTGCTTCGCGCTGATGCCCGACGAAGGCGGCGCCACGCGGGCGGCGGCGGTGCTGAAGGAGAAATATCCGAATTGGTGGGTGCAGCCCGCTTCGGTGCCGGATATCGGCATCACTCGCGAAGTCGCGGGTCGCGATATCGGACCTACGCCGGACGGTTTGTAACCCCCATCTGTCTTCCTCGGGATAAACCCTCGGAAGACATCTTCCCCCACCAGCGCTACGCGCGCGGGGGAAGAAAGCCGGGACCAAGACGCACTATCTAATTAGTAGGCCCGCTCGACACAGAAATCCGCGATATCGGACAGAGCGCCGCGTATGTCGCTGGCTGGCAGCACGGTGAGCGCAGCCTTGGCGATATCGGCATAGGCGCGGGCCCGGCGCATTGTTTCCTGGATGCTGCCGGTCTGCTCCACCAGGGTGATGGCGTGATGAAGATCGGCCTCGGTCTGGTTGCCGGTCTCGATCACCCGGCGCCAGAACACCAGCGCGGTTTCGTCCGCGCGCGCCACCGAAAGAATAATAGGCAACGTCATCTTGGCTTCACGAAAATCGTCGCCCACCGATTTGCCCATCAGGGCCTGACGGCCGGAATAATCCAGCGCATCGTCCACCAGCTGGAAGGCGATGCCCAGATTATCGCCATAGGTGCGCATCGCCGTGACGAAATGGTCGCCGCAGTCGGCGAGGACCGCGCCGCCTTCCGCGGCGGCGGCGAACAAGGCCGCGGTCTTGGCCGAGACGACTTTCATGTAATGCGCTTCGCTCACGCCCAGATTCTTGGCGGAGCCCAGCTGCATCACTTCGCCTTCGGCGATCACGGCGCTGGCGCGGGAAAGGATGCCCAGCACGGTGAGATTTCCCGTCTCCACCATCAGCTGGAAGGCGCGCGAGAAAAGAAAATCGCCCACCAGCACCGGCGGCTTGTTTCCCCACACCAGATTGGCCGAGACCTTGCCGCGCCTGAGCGAGCTTTCGTCCACCACGTCATCATGGAGAAGGGTGGCGGTATGGATGAACTCCACCGCCGCGGCCAGGCGGATATGACCATCGCCCTGATAGCCGCCGGCGGTTGCGGCCGCCAAAGTCAAAAGCGGGCGCAGGCGCTTGCCGCCGGATTCGATCAGATGCCGCGCCAGGTCGGGGATCAGCGCCACGGTCGAGCCCATGCCCTTGAGGATGAGCCGGTCGCAAGCTTGCATGTCGGCGGCGATCAGCACGTTCAGCCGTTCGACGGGGGAAA
>DATBAP010000062.1:0-6723 GCA_036271455.1 Rhizomicrobium sp. | reverse complement strand
CATGCTTCCAACGCGGTCCCTCCGCCTTATGGCGATCTGGGGTTGTCCAAGGCCCTGTTCCAGACTCATATTGCCTATGACATTGGCGCGGCCGACGTCGCCACCGCACTGGCCAAGGCATATGGCGCGGCAGCGTTGCTGGGCGGCGTGTCGCGGCTTCTGATCGATCTCAATCGCGGGCCCGGGGATCCCACCCTGGTGATGAAGCTTTCCGACGGCAGCATCATTCCCGGCAATCGCGGCGCCGATGACGCGGAAGCGGCCAAACGGCTGGGGCAGTTCCACGCGCCCTATCATGCCGCGATCCGTGAACAGATGGCGCGCATAGGGGAAAAAGCGATTCTCATCTCGATTCACAGCTTCACGCCGTCATGGAAGAGCGTGGCGCGGCCTTGGGACGTGGGTGTGCTGTATGGCCGGGACGCAAGGCTGGCCCTGCCGTTGATGAAACAGCTGACGCTGGCTGGCTTCACCGTAGGAGATAATGAGCCTTACACCGGCGCGCTGGAAGGCGATACGCTGGACACCCATGGTACCAAGACCGGCCATGCCAATGTGCTGATCGAGATCCGCCAGGATTTTCTCACCGACACGGACAAGGCCAAGGCGATGGCGGCGTGGCTCAAGCCGATAATCGATGCCGCCTTGGCGCAGATGGAGCGTTGAATGGACGACAGAACCCGCACCGAACTGGAAGCCCAAGTCTATCGCCGCCTGGTGGAGCATCTGCGCGCGCGCGCCGAGGTCCAGAATATCGACCTGATGATCGTGAGCGGTTTTTGCCGCAACTGCCTGGGCGATTGGTATCGCGAGGCGGCGGCAGAAAAAGGCATTGCTTTGGACAAAGATGACGCACGGGGCCTAGTCTATGGCATGCCGCCTTCGGAATGGAAAAAGCGCCATCAGAAAGAGGCGACGCCGGAACAAATTGCGGTCTTCGAGCGCACGCAGAAAACCCACAGCTAAACAATTTTTCCGCGTTGCCTGATGCAGCGGCGGGGGCTAGGGTCCGCGCCCTTTTCCGGAAATTTGAAGGTTCTCGATCCAATGGCAAAATCTGGTTTTGCTAAAGAACATCTAAAGTCTTTCGTCGACCGCATCGAAAGGCTGGAGGAAGAGCGCAGCGCGCTTACCGCCGACATCCGCGAAGTCTATTCGGAAGCCAAAGGCACCGGCTTCGACACCAAGATCATGCGCCAGGTGGTGCGGATGCGGAAATTGGACAAGGCCGATTTCCAGGAACAGGAAGCGATCCTGGATCTCTATCTCAACGCGTTGGGAATGCGCTAACCCGCGCGGCGGATGGTATCGTCGCCACCGTCTTCTTCCGCGACAGCGCCGTCCGGCACCAGCCCAAATTCCTTGAGCTTACGGTAAAGCGTGGAGCGGCCGATGCCCAGCCTGCGCGCCACTTCCGACATATGGCCTTGATAATGGCCGATCGCCATGCGGATGATGTCGGATTCCAGCGCCTCGAATCTGCGAAACTGTCCCGCTTCGTCGGTCAAGGGCAATCCAAAAGGCGAGGTGGGTTCGATGGCGGTCAGATGATGCGCCGGCACGGCGGCATGCGCGCGCGTGTCCGGCTCCAAACCCATGGCCGCGGCGATTTGCGGGAAATCGCAAAGATCCAGCACCGGACCATCGCACAGGACCACGGCGCGGAAGATGGTGTTCTCCAACTGGCGCACATTGCCGGGCCAGGAGAAGCGCTCGATCATCTGGGCGGCGTCGGCGGTGAGGCCTGCCACGGATTTATGTTCCTCGGCGGCGAAGCGGGCGATGAAATGCTTGGCCAGTGGCGCGACATCGGCGGGACGCTCGCGCAAGGACGGGACCATGATGGGAAAGACGTTCAGCCGATAATAGAGATCCTTGCGGAAGCCGCCATCGTTGGCCATCTCGCCCAGATCGCGATTGGTGGCTGAGATGATGCGCACATCCACTTTAACGGGGCGCTTGGAGCCCACCGGATCCACTTCGCCTTCCTGCAGCGCGCGCAAAAGCTTCACCTGCATGTCCAGGCGCAATTCGCCGATCTCGTCCAGGAACAGGGTGCCGCCATCGGCTTCCTGGAATTTGCCCAGATGTTTGTCCGACGCGCCGGTGAACGAGCCTTTTTCGTGGCCGAACAGAAGTGACTCGATGAGATTTTCCGGGATCGCGCCGCAATTGACGGTGACAAAAGGCTTGCCGGCTCGCGCCGAGGTGCCTTGGATGGCGCGGGCGATCAATTCCTTGCCGGCCCCGGATTCGCCTTCGATGAGAATGGGAATGTCGGACTGCGCCGCGCGCGCGCCCAGCTTGAGCACCTGCTGCATCTCAGCCGACGCCGCGATCAAATCCTCGAAGGTAAGGCGGTTGTCGGCCTTCTTCTTGAGCTGCTTCACTTCACCGGACAGGGTACCGATCTTGAGCTGGTTGCGGATCGACACCAACAGGCGTTCGGGACTGGCGGGCTTGACCAGAAAATCATTGGCGCCGGCGCGCATCGCCTGGACCGCGGCCTCGATGCCGCCCTTGGCGGTAAGCACGATCACGGGCAAATCGGGATGGGTGGGGCGAAGCTTGGCCAGGACTTCCAGCCCGTCCATGTCGGGCATCACCAGGTCGAGCAGGATCAGCGAAACCTCTTCGCCGCGCGGACCCCGGACCAGATCAAGCGCGGGCTGACCGCCCGGCGCGGTGACCACGGCCATGCCACTGCGGCTGATCACGGTCTCCAGCAAGCGGCGCTGGACCGGATCGTCGTCCACAACAAGAACGGTCTGCGCCATGGCTTTTTCCTGAAAACAGGGCGCATTGTGCTGCCACAGGGGTAAACAGTGCGTTTAAACCTGTCTTTTTACGGCACAATCGGACCAGGCCGGGAAAGGGCGGTTTCTGCTGTCCACAGGCCCTAAACCCCTGATGCACATTCTGTCGCACCTTTCCCAGGCGGATTGCCGGAAAAGCCGCCTTTGCTATATTGCCCGGACTTAACTCTCAGGCGAATCCATCTCATGGCCAGCAAAGAAGAACATTATGTCCCCGGCTCGATGGATATCAGCCAACACCAGCGCGGCTATGCGGGCTTCTTAACCTTCGTCAAATACTCGCTGGGCTTCATCCTCTTGGTGATGATCTTCCTGGCTGTCTTCCGGACCCACGGGTAACGGGTCGGGGGCTGGAGAGAATGAAACTCGCAGTCCCCAAGGAAACAACAGACGGTGAGACGCGGGTCGCCGCGACTCCCGAATCCGTCAAGAAACTCAAAAGCCTGGGCGTGGACGTGGTGGTGGAAGCCGGTGCCGGCGCCGCCGCCCATATTGCCGATGCCGATTATGCGGCGATGGGCGCCAGCATCGCGCCTGATGCCAGAACCGCGCTGGCCGATGCCGATATCGTGCTCAAGGTGCGCGGCCCCAGTGCCGCCGAAAGCGGCCTGATCAAAAAAGGTGCGGTGGTGGCAGCGCTGCTTGCGCCTCACAGCGAAAAAGCCGCGATTGCGGCGTTGGCCGGCCAGGGCGCGGTCGCTTTCGCGATGGAATTCTTGCCGCGCATTTCCCGCGCCCAGTCGATGGACGTGCTGTCGTCGCAAGCCAATCTCGCCGGCTACAAGGCGGTGATCGACGCCGCCGCCCAGTTCGGCCGCGCCATGCCGATGATGATGACGGCGGCCGGCACCATCGCGCCGGCGCGCGTGCTGGTGATGGGCGTGGGCGTGGCGGGCCTGCAGGCCATCGCCACGGCGAAACGGCTGGGCGCGATCGTCAGCGCCACCGATGTGCGCCCCGCCACCAAGGAACAGGTGGAGTCGCTGGGCGGCACCTTCGTCGCGGTGATGGACGAGGAATTCAAGAACGCTCAGACGGCAGGCGGCTATGCCAAGGAAATGTCGCCGGACTACCAGGCCAAACAGGCGGCCCTGATCGCCGAGACGATCAAGAAACAGGACATCGTGATCACCACCGCGCTGATTCCAGGCAGGAAGGCGCCCATCCTGGTGACCGAAGAGATGATCAAATCCATGAAGCCGGGTTCGGTGATCGTGGATCTGGCGGGCGAGCAAGGCGGCAACACGCCGCTGACCAAGGCGAACGAAGTCGTCACGGTCCATGGCGTCACCATCATGGGCTACACCAATCTGCCGGGACGGCTGGCGGTGGACGCGTCGTCGCTCTATGCCCGCAATCTTTTCAACTTCATCTCGCTTCTGGTCGACAAGAAGACCGGCCAGCTCGCCATCGACTGGAACGACGACATCGTCAAGGGCGCGCTAGTGACAAAAGACGGCGAGATAGTGCACCCGGCGGTGAAAGGCTGATCCATGGAAGCGATTGATCCCTTTGTCTTCCGGCTTTCGATTTTCGTGCTGGCGATCTTTGTGGGCTATTTCGTGGTCTGGGGCGTGACACCAGCGCTGCATACGCCGCTTATGAGTGTCACCAACGCGATCTCCTCCGTCATTATCGTGGGCGCCTTGATCGCGGTGGCGGTGCCCGCGCTGTCCAGCGGCTCCTGGACCTCGAAAATTCTGGGCTTCGTCGCCCTGATCCTGGCCTCGGTCAATATCTTCGGCGGCTTTATGGTCACCGCCCGAATGCTTGCGATGTATAAAAAGAAGGGCGCGAAATGAGCGCCGACATCGCCGCCCTGCTATATCTGGTCGCGGGCGTCCTCTTCATATTGGCGCTCAAGGGCCTGTCATCGCCCGCCACCTCGCGCATCGGCAATCGCAACGGCATGTTGGGCATGCTGATCGCGATCCTGACGACACTGTGGGTGGCCGGCGTCACCGATCCGCTCACCTGGGGCCTGATCGTGGTGGGCATCGCCATCGGCGGGTTGATCGGCGCGGTCACCGCCAAGCGCATCGCCATGACCGCCATGCCGCAATTGGTGGCGGCGTTCCATTCGCTGGTCGGCCTGGCGGCGGTCTTGACCGCAGCGGCGGCGCTTTATTCGCCCGCGGCCTTCGGCATCGGCGCGGAGCATGCCATACGCAGCCAAAGCCTGGTCGAAATGAGCCTTGGTGTCGCGATCGGCGCCATCACCTTCGCCGGCTCGATCATCGCCTTCGCCAAGCTCAACGGCAACATGAGCGGCGCGCCCATCATTTTGCCAGCGCGGCATGTGCTAAATCTGTTGATCTTTGCCTTGATCATCGGCCTGATCGTCTATTTCACCATGGACCAGCCGCATTGGGCCTTCTGGGCCATCACCGGCCTGTCTTTCCTGTTCGGCATCACCCTGATCATTCCCATCGGCGGCGCCGATATGCCGGTGGTGGTGTCGATGCTGAATTCCTATTCGGGATGGGCGGCGGCGGGCATCGGCTTCACCTTGGAGAATACCGCGCTGATCATCACCGGCGCGCTGGTGGGTTCCTCGGGCGCGATTCTCTCCTACATCATGTGCAAGGCCATGAACCGCAGTTTCATCTCGGTGATCGCGGGCGGTTTTGGTGGCGAGACTGGCGGCCCCAAGGGTCCGGCGGAGACCCGGCCCGTCAAGCAGGGCTCGGCCGACGATGCCGCCTTCATCATGAAGAACGCCGCCAGCGTGATCATCGTGCCCGGCTATGGCATGGCGGTGGCGCAGGCCCAGCACGCCGTGCGCGAGATGGCCGAGAAGCTCAAGGCCGAAGGCGTGAAAGTCTCCTACGCCATTCATCCGGTGGCGGGCCGTATGCCCGGCCACATGAATGTGCTTCTGGCGGAAGCCAATGTGCCGTATGACGAAGTGTTCGAGTTGGAAGACATCAATTCCCAATTCGCCCAGACCGACGTCGCTTATGTGATCGGCGCCAATGACGTCACCAATCCCTCCGCCAAGACCGACCCCAAATCGCCGATCTACGGCATGCCGGTGCTGGACGTGGAAAAAGCCAAGACCGTGCTGTTCGTCAAGCGCGGCATGGGCGCGGGGTATGCCGGCGTCGAGAACGAACTCTTCTTCCGCGACAACACCATGATGCTGTTCGGTGACGCCAAGAAGATGACCGAAGAGATCGTCAAGGCACTGGGGTGAGGAGCGGCGCGGGCAAGCCCGCGTGAGCATGTCCGGTGGACATGCGAAAGCGACGAACGCCGCGAGCTTAGGCGAGCGGCCGGGGGGGAAGCAGCGAGCGGCGCCTGCCTCGCTTCGCTCGAAGAGGGGCCAGCTTTTCTAAGCCTCGCTACTGCTCGCCAAGAAGAAAAGCTACGCCAACGCCGCGAGCTTGGGCGAGCGGCCGATAAAACAAAACGCCGTCGCGATGAAGCGACGGCGCTTTGCGGCTTGCGAAATTTTCGGAACTTAAGTCCGTCGCGGTATCGCCAGGATGGCGAGGCCCAGTTCGGCCAGGATGCGCACAATCATCAGGGCGATGAAGCCGCGCACCAAGGCGCCGATGATCATGAAGATGCCGGCCCGCATGGGATGGTGGCGCATCATGAAGAAGCGGCGCTCAAAACCACGGCGATAGAAGCCGCGCGATCCCATCGGACGCATGGCCTGGGCGCCGGGTTGCGGGGCTTGCGGCGTCATGGCGTTGGCGGGCGCATTGGTGTTGTCCGCCATTGCCGGCGGATTGGTCATTGGTGGCCGGCTGGCGAGCATCGCCCCCCGCCAGACTCCGAAAATGACGCCCAGTGTGATCAAGATCAGGGCAAGCGCATAAAGCCAGCGGATCGCCCGCTCGGCCATGGATGTCTTAAGAGAAAGGATATCGGTTGCAGCCATGTGTTTCCTCCGTGGCGC
>DATBAP010000061.1:0-3401 GCA_036271455.1 Rhizomicrobium sp. | reverse complement strand
CTATGTTGTTTGGTTCAATATCGGCCCCTACACGCCGATTTTATGTCACGTCGGTCCGAACTGATTGTCAACTGGTAGAACCGTCACTTCTCCCAACGGCTCAGCTGCTTCAATGATATCGCCGGGGCGGGTACCGAGAATGGCCTGCGCCAGAGGTGAGCGGAAGCTGATCAAGCCCTTGCCGGCGTCGGCCTCATCAACTCCGACGATACGGAATGTCTGGGTGCGACCTTTGCGGGTGATGGTGACGGTCGAGCCGAAGGCCACGGTGCCGTCAGCCGAGGGCGCGACGACCTCGGCGGTACTTTTGCGGATTTCCCAATAGCGCAGATCGCGGGCCAGGGTCTCGCGCAGCAGCACATTGGTTTCGGTCTTCATGCTGGCTTCGATGCGGGTGATATGGCCTTCGATCTGGGCCAGGCCTTCGGGCGTGACCAGATTGGGGCCGTCGTCCACCATTCTTTCGGGTGGGGGAGCTGATTCAGCGGTTTCTTTGACGAAGGCTCGGGACATGGAATGGTCGGCTCTGCATTAGGGCGTACGCTGCTGCGTCGTCGCGGGGGCAATGGATTCCCGCTTTCGCGGGAATGACAGGGGAGTTTAACGCGCCAGCAACGTGCTTGTCTTCCGGCGCTTCTCTCTGCCCTGGCATTATCCATGTCGCAACTTCAGCGCCAGAATGGTGCTGGTCAACGTCAGCGAGATGGCGTTGGCGCCGATGATGGGCCAGTCGCCCAGCACGATGCCATAGGCCAGCCACAAGCCGTTGCCCAGCGCCATGATGGCGAACATGTGGGATGAGATGTCGGCGGCCGAACGGGTGCGCCAGGTTTTCACCACCTGGGGCACATAGGCCCCGGTGGTGCAACAGGCCGCGGCTGTGCCGATCAGGCTGACAAGATGCATGGTGATGCGGTTATGGCCCGGGCGCCTCGCTGGGCGGGTCGCGGCGCTTGGTGTGGGAGACGGCGCTCATCACGCCCAGGCCCACCATGATCAGGCCACTGACCAGCACCCAGGTCTGCGGCACATGCAAAAGATGCTCGGCATAGAGCACGCCGGCCACGAAGACGACAAAGCCGACGACATAAAGGGCAAAGGCGGACATGCGGCCTGCTCCAAAAGCCTCTGCCGGAAACGGGATGGAGCGGGCTTTGTTCCCGGCCGTCAGGCCGCCAGTGGCTACAGCACGTCCGGAGTGACGGCGCGGGCCTGGAGCTGGGCATCCAGATACTCGTCTATGTCACCCAGCGCCCGGTGAATGTCGCCACCGCTGATGCCATGGATGCGGGCATCGCCGGTCAATTCTGCGGCCAGCCGGTCCACTTCCTGGGTCTGGCTGCCTTGACGGGGCATGACGCGCACATGGCGCGCGACCCAGTCGCTCACAAAGCTTTCAACGTCGGTCTTGGTCTGCATTACGCCCGTATGTCTGGTGATAAAGAGAAATTACTTGCTGCGAAGGGCGCGCTTCTTGACCGGTGCGGGCGGCGGCGGTGTCTCGGCGGCGATGCGGGCATCCTCGGCTTCCTTGGCCAGGCGCAGGGCGCGCAGTCGCGCGGTCTTGGCATCGGTGGCGGCGCTGGCCGCAGCCATTTCACTCTTCACCATCTGGGTGCGGCGTTCCCAGGCCTGGAATGCGCCCTCGGCGGTGCGCAGCGCGGACTTCTTGGTTTTGGAATCGGAAATGATGCTCTCCATCAAAAAGAGGCGCCCCCCAAAGGCAGGCAGAGGCGGCGCGTGATGCGCGCCGCCTCCCTTGTTCGTCACACGACCGACAGATTGGCGGCCTTGGAACCGCGCGCATCCGGCTGGATGTCGAAATTCACCTTCTGGCCTTCGCTCAGGCTGCGCAGGCCGGCCGCTTCGACGGCGGAGACGTGCACAAACACGTCCTTGCCGCCGCCTTCCGGCGAGATGAAACCAAAACCCTTGGTGGCATTGAAGAACTTCACGGTACCGATGGTCATTGAATTTTCCTTTAGGTCATCGGGGTTTCCGCTCGCGCAAAATGCGGGAACGGCCGTGGAAACAAACAGATCAGGTCGGGTGGGAAGTTTTTCGGTTCGTCCGGCGCGCCTTTTGGAGAAAGGGCAGGTCAGAAAGACAGAAGCGCTTCGTCTGACTTCGGACGTAAGAACCACGAGACAGGTTCTATAGGCGCTTTGATCTTAAATAACAATGATAGACGCTTTATCGCATTGGAACAGCGGGTTAGTGGCGTGTGAGACGGACGGACAAAATCCGATATCCCATGCCTCGATGCGCTCGGCATGCGGGAAATGGATTCCCGCTTTCGCGGGAATGACAAAATCATCAGCGGGCGCGCGATCAAGCGCGGCTTGAGGCCGGACGGCAAATTACCGTGCCCTTGAGCCAAAGGTCTTCGGCCTACCGGGACGGTCCAGCCGTTTGCCGCGGCCCTTCCTGGGTGCGGGAATGGGTTTGGACGGGCCTTCTTCCGTCGAATAGGTGATCTCGGCATCGAAGCTGGCCTTGGCAACATCCGATTGCCGCGCAAAGGGATCGTCGGCGATCGCCAGCGCGGTGGTCTGAAGCCGCTTGAGCTCGTCGCGCAGGCGTGCGGCCTCCTCGAATTCCAGGTCGGCGGCGGCGGTGCGCATCTTCTTCTCGATATCGGCGATCACCGCCTTGATATTGTGGCCGACAAATTCCTCGCCGTCTTCGGCCAGGTGCGCGCCCACCGTCACATGGTCCTTCTCATACATCGAACCCATGATGTCGGCGATGTTGCGCTTCACGCTGGCCGGCGTGATGCCATGTTCCTTGTTATAGGCTTCCTGTTTGGAGCGGCGGCGGTTGGTCTCCGCCATCGCCCGTTCCATCGAACCGGTGATGCGGTCGGCATACAGGATCACCTTGCCGTCCACGTTGCGCGCGGCGCGGCCGATGGTCTGGATCAGCGAGGTCTCGCTGCGCAGGAAGCCCTCCTTGTCGGCGTCCAGAATGGCGACCAGGCCACATTCGGGAATGTCCAGGCCTTCGCGCAGCAGGTTGATGCCGATCAGCACGTCGAAGGCGCCCAGGCGCAGATCGCGGATGATCTCGATGCGCTCCAGGGTCTCCACATCGCTGTGCATGTAGCGCACGCGGATGCCCTGTTCGTGCATGTACTCGGTCAGGTCTTCCGCCATCTTCTTGGTCAGGGTGGTGACCAAAGCGCGATAGCCGCGCTTGGCGATGTCATGGCATTCCGCGATCAGGTCATCGACCTGGGTTTCGACGGGGCGGATTTCGACCGGCGGATCGATCAGCCCGGTGGGCCGGATCACCTGCTCGGTGAAGATGCCGCCGGTGCGCTCCATCTCCCAGTTGCCGGGTGTGGCGCTGACATAGACCGACTGCGGCCGCATCGCGTCCCATTCCTCGAATTTGAGCGG
>DATBAP010000060.1:0-49997 GCA_036271455.1 Rhizomicrobium sp. | reverse complement strand
GATGTGCCGAACAGATCGAGGTAATGCCGCGCTGGCCGTTCGCCGACAGTATTTCCTGAAAGCGCGACGCCATGCTTTACTCTTCGCGTTATCGGTTGTTGAAATGATGCTATCATGTTGTCCATCACCGGCAAGGCAGCGGGGGTATCCTTGAATAAGCGCTTCGACGTCACCATCGCGGGTGAGATCAATCTCGACCTGGTTCTTGACGGCATTCCGGAAACCATGCCGGTGGAGCGTGAGCTGCTCGCATCCTCGTGCCTGGTCACCTTGGGAAGCTCGGCCGCGATCCTGGCGCATAATTGCGCCGCGCTGGGTGTGAAAGTGGGCTTTGCGTCCATGGCGGCCCGCGACATGTTCGGCATCAAGGCGCTGGATTATCTTCGCGAGCAAGGCGTCGATCTCACCGAGGCCCGCAACAGTGACAGCGGCGGCGGCTCAGGCGTCACCGTGGTGGTCAATCATGGCACGGTGCGGCACATCCTCAGCTATCTGGGCACCAGCGCGGAGCTTGCACGCCATCACCTCGACCTCGACTATCTCTGCTCGGCGAAACATTTCCATCTTTCCTCGCTGTTCCTGCTGAAAGCGTTGCGGCCCGACCTGCCGGAGTTGTTCAAGGCGATCAAGGCCCGGGGTCTCACCATCTCGCTCGATACCAACGATGATCCGGACGACCGCTGGGATGGACTGGACGCGCTTCTTCCGCTTGTGGATGTGCTTCTGCCCAATGAGCGCGAGTTGCTCAAGATCGCCAAGCGCAATTCGGTTGACGAAGCCCTCGCCGTCCTGGCTCCCAAGACGAAGCTGATCGTGGTCAAGCGCGGCGCCAATGGCGCGACCGTGCAACAGGGCCTCCAGCGCCATGACATTGCCGCTGTGCCGGTGACGCCGGTGGACATGATCGGCGCCGGCGACAGTTTCAATGCCGGCTTCCTCAACGGTTATGTCAGGGGGCTACCGCCGCAGGACTGTGCCGAGATGGGAAATCTGACCGGCGCCGTTTCCACCCTGAAGCCGGGCGGTATCGAGGCGTTCGTCGATCAGGCGTTCTTGCACGCGTCTCTGGCGAAGCTGGCGCCCGCCGGACGGAAAATAACTTGAAGAGATAGCTGGCGCATTGACCGGACGAAGCGTCCGGTGAGCTACTTCAACCGCTTCGCGAGCTGGCGAAATGTCTCGGCGACGCCCTGCCAGTTTTCTTTTGTGACCGGGTCGGTGGCAGCCGCCGCGTTGGCTTCGGCCTGTGTGGCCTTGGCGAGGTAGCTCTCATGAAGTTCTTTTGGGGTCATGGCAGTCGGTGAAGACGTCATTATTGAAGGCTCGTCGATCCGTGGGGTGACAAGGTGAGTTGCCGCACCAGCCTGACCAACTCTCGTGGGTCGACCGGTTTGCAAATCGCCAGCTCCGCGCCAAGCGCAACCACCTTATCGCGGCAGTTGGCCACGTCGTTCATCACCGAGACCGCAATCACCGGCACGGCGGGCGCTTCGTGTTTCAAAGCCCGGATCAGCTCAAACCCGTCCAGCTCGGGCATCATGAGATCGGTGAGCACAAGGCCGACGCCGCCGCCATGAAAAGAGGCCAACGCCTCCTTGCCATGGGCAGCCGTCAGGACATGAAAGCCCGCACGTTCTAAAACGCGCTGGAAGATGTCACGCAGGAATGCGTCGTCTTCGACGACAAGTACGGTGGTCATTGTGCCTCGCGGAGAGAACATAAAGCGCGCCAACCACTTAATCCCGCGTAAACAGTAAAATCATCCAGGGTTAGCGACGGGCCTTATCGTTAATGCGACGTTCCGTGACGTTGCCCAGCACAATGCCGGTCACGCTCAGGGCCGCAGCGGTGACGGATTGTAATTGGAGTGCAGGCCGAGGGCCGCGCAAAGCGCGAATGGCCCGAGTGCCTGCGTGATGGTGCGCCCTAGGGGAGTCGAACCCCTCTTGCAAGAATGAAAATCTTGAGTCCTAACCGATAGACGAAGGGCGCTACCGGAGGCAGGGGCTATACAAAACCTTTAGGGCCTAGGCAAGCGCCGGATCGGGGGCCTAGGCGCCCGCCGCCGCGGCATCCTCGATCTGCAATTGGACCCGGCTTTCGCCGTTCCAATCATCGGTTTTCAACTTGCCCGCGGCGTGTAGAAACCGCCCCCGCGACTTGAGCAACCCTTCGCCCAAAGGCGTTCCCACCGCGCGGAAAGCGATGGCGTCCAGCCGCGAACCATCGCCGCCCACCAGCCGGACTTTTACATGGGCGGCGCCCACCACATCGGCGAAAGCCACGCGCAGATCGGGAAAAGCCAGCACCGGTTCGGGGTTGCCAGCGCCATAAGGGCCCGCCAGGGCGATTTCGGCGACCAGATCGCGGCCCGCCGCCGCCGGCGAAGCGATCGCGTCCACCATCAGGCTGGCGGCTTCCTCGTAAGCCGGCTCGGCCCCGGTGAAGCGCGCATGCAGGAATTGGCGGAATTGCGAAAGCTGATTTTCCATCAGCGAAAATCCCGCCGCCATGGCGTGCCCGCCGCCCGCTTCGATCAGACCCTGCTCGCGGGCGGCGCGCACGATGCGGCCCAGATCGATGCCGGGAATGGAACGGGCCGAGCCGCGCCCCATTCCACCTTCGAAGCCGGCAACGAAAGCAGGTTTGACGAAACGCTCCTTCAGCCGCCCGGCGACGATGCCCACCACACCGGGATGCCAGCCATCATTGGTTACCAGCAGGAACGGCGCATTGTCCTGTGTTGCCGCCAGCGCCATGGCTTCCTCAAGGATCAGGCGCTCGATCGCCTGGCGTTCGCGATTGTGGAGATCGAGCTGGGCGGCGAATTCCGCCGCCGCGCCGTGATCATGCGTGCTCAGAAGATCGGCGCCCAGCGACGAGCGCCCCACCCGTCCGCCGGCATTGATGCGCGGGCCAAAGACAAAGCCCAGATGATGCGTGGTGAAAGGCGGCGAGGCTTTGGCCACGCCGGCCAGCGCCGCCAGACCAGGGCGCGAGAGTTTGGAAAGCTGGCTCAATCCCAGGCGTACAAAGGCCCGGTTGACGCCATTGAGTGGCACCACATCGCACACCGTCGCCAGTCCCACCAGATCGAGATGATCGCGCAGGTCCGGCTCGGCGATGCCGCGTTCGCCATAAAAGCCGCTCTCGCGCAAGGCGCGGTTGAGGCCCACCATGAACAAGAACACCACACCCGCCGCGCACAGATAAGTAAGACCCGATTGATCGGCGGGCTGGTTGGGATTGACGTGAGCAAGCGCCTGAGGCCGCACCTCGACCCGGTGATGATCCAGCACCACCACATCCAAGCCCAGCGCAAGCGCCGCCTCGAAGGCGGCGCCGCCGGACGCACCGCAATCCACCGTCACCACCAGCGACGCGCCTTCGGCGTGAAGCACCTCCATCGCCGCCGCCGATGGGCCATAACCCTCGCGCATGCGGTCGGGAATATAAATCCGGGGCGGCGATCCCAGCGCGGTGAAGAAACCGGCCAGCAACGAGGCCGAGACCGAACCATCCACGTCATAATCGCCGAACACGGCGACGCGCTCGCCCGTCTCCAGCGCCTGTTTCACGCGTGCGATCGCCACATCCATCTCGGCCAGCACGGACGGATCGGGAAGAAATTTCTTCAAGGTGGGATGAAGGTAATCGGCGGCGTCCGCCAACCCTATGCCGCGCGCCGCCAACAGCTTGGCCAGAACCGGCGAGAGCATCAATTCCTGCTGCAATTGCCGCGCAAGCGTTTCATCGCCCGCATCCAGCCGCCAGCGGCGGCCGGAAAAGCTGCGGGCCACACCGAACGGCGCCGCCTCAGACATTGCGGCGATGGCGCGCCTTGATCCAGCGCACCGTGCCGGTGGCCGAGCGCATCACCACGCTTTCGGTGACGACGTAATCGCCGTCGCGCCTGACCCCATGCAACATGGAGCCATCCGTGACGCCGGTGGCGGAAAACACCACATCGCCCGAGACCAGATCGGTCATGGTGTATTTGCGCGCGAAATCCTTGATGCCGATGCGCTCGGCGCGGCGTTTTTCGTCTTCTTTTTTGAAAATCAGGCGCGCCTGCATCTGGCCGCCCACGCAACGCAGCGCCGCCGCCGCCAGCACACCTTCGGGCGCGCCGCCTTGGCCGATATAGATGTCCACGCCGGTGGCGGGATCGGAAGTGGCGATCACGCCCGCCACGTCGCCATCGGTGATCAGCTTCACCGCCGCGCCGGCCTTGCGCACCTTGGCGATCAGGTCTTCATGGCGGGGCCTGTCCATAATGCAAGCCGTGATGTCGCGCGGGCGCACGCCCTTGGCCTTGGCCAAAGCATTGATGTTGTCGCCCGGCTCGGCATCCAGATCGATCACGCCTTCGACGAAGCCTCCGCCGATGGCGATCTTGTCCATATAGGTGTCGGGCGCGTTCAGCATGGTGCCGGGCTCGGCCATCGCCATCACCGCCAGCGCATTCGCCATCGCCTTGGCGGTCAATGTGGTGCCTTCCAAGGGGTCTAGCGCGATGTCCACCGACAAGCCGCCCGACCCTACCTTCTCGCCGATGAACAGCATGGGCGCTTCGTCGCGCTCGCCTTCGCCGATCACCACCGTGCCGTCGATGGGCAGCATGTTGAAGGCCGCGCGCATCGCTTCCACCGCCGCCTGGTCGGCGGCGTGTTCGTCGCCGCGCCCGATCTGGGCCGCCGCAGCGATCGCCGCGGCTTCAGTGATCCGTACGGCTTCGAGCGCGAAAGCCCGGTCCAGCGGTTGCGCGATGGTGGGCGGACGAATCAGGGTCATAAGGTCTCCGGCTGCCGTCTTATGCGGCTTCCATGGGAATCATGCAGGGACGCGAACGCACCTTGTCGGAGGCCGAGATCGCCTTCAAGGCGCGTTCGACAGCGCTCTGTGGGGTTTCATGGGTAATCATCACAATCATGACGGGAGCGCCATGGTCGCGGCCCCGCTGGATCATGCTTTCGATGGAAACACCATGCTGCGACAGATGTCCGGCGATGTCCGCCAGCACACCTGGCAGATCCAGCACCTCGAAGCGCAGATACCAGGGCTGGGGCGCGGCATCCACCGAAGCGGGCTTGAGTATGGCCAAACTCGCGGCGGGCCGGCCGAAAACCGGCGTATAGGTGCCGCGCGCGATCTCGACCAGATCGGCCACCACAGCGGACGCGGTGGGCGCCTCGCCCGCACCACGGCCGGAGAAGAAGAACGGCCCGGCGTCGCCCGCGTCCACCAACACGCCGTTGGCGGCGCCGTCCACATTGGCCAGCGGCGAGCGCATCCGTACCATGGCGGGATGAACCTTTTGGTCGATGCCCGACGCAGTGCGCCGCGCCACACCCAAAAGCTTGATGCGAAAGCCGAACTCGGAGGCGAAATGAATGTCGGCAGGCGTAATGTGCTGGATGCCTTCCACATGCATGGATTTGAGATCGGGCGCCATGCCGAACGCCAGGCTTGAGAGCAGCGCCAGCTTGTGCGCGGTATCGCCGCCGCCCACGTCCAAGGTGGGATTGGCTTCGGCATAGCCCAGGGCCTGCGCTTCTTTCAGCACTTTGCTGAACGGCGCGCCCAACGCTTCCATCTGGGTGAGGATATAATTGCACGTGCCATTGAGGATGCCCTTCACCGCCTGCACGTCATAGGCGATCAGGCTTTCCCTCAAGGTCTGCACGATGGGAATGCCGCCCGCCACCGCGGCTTCGAATTTGAGCTGGAGATTGCGCTTCTCGGCCCGCTCGGCCAGCGCCTTGCCATGGGCGGCGAGCAACGCCTTGTTGGCCGTCACCACATGCTTGCCATGATCGAGCGCAGCTTCGATCAACTGCCGGGCGATGCCGTCCTCGCCGCCGATCAGTTCGACAATCACGTCGGCGTCGCCTTTTGCCAGCGCCAGCGGATCGGCGGTGAAATTTGTAACTTTGAAATCGCGCGCTTTGCCCTGGTCACGTGCGCTCATCCCCACCACCACAAGATCGCGCCCCGCGCGCGCCTTGAGGTCGGAGGCTTGCGCCGCAAGCGCTTTGATCACGCCGCCGCCCACCGTGCCCAGGCCCGCAATGGCGATTTTGAGTGGTTCCCCCATCGCCGCCGATTACTTCGCCGGCGCCAGATCAACGGGCGCGTGGTTGGAGCCCATGGAGAGAAATTTCTTCACATTGCGCGCCGCCTGGCGGATGCGGTGTTCATTCTCCACCAACGCCACGCGCACATAACCTTCGCCATATTCACCGAAGCCGATCCCGGGCGAGACCGCGACCTTGGCATGCTTGAGAATATCCTTGGCGAATTCCATCGAGCCCAGCTCGCGGTATTTCTCCGGCACCGGCGCCCAGGCGAACATCGAGGCTTCCGGTGCGGGAATGTCCCATCCGGCCTGGGCCATGCTTTTCACCAGTACGTCGCGGCGCGATTTGTAGATCGCGCGGATGTCGTCGATCACGCTTTGCGGACCGTTCAGCGCCGCCGCCGCCGCCACCTGGATGGGCGTATAGGCCCCGTAATCGAGATAGGATTTGATCCGGGCCAGTGCGCCGATGAGCTTTTCATTGCCGGCGGCAAAACCCATGCGCCAGCCCGGCATGGCATAAGTCTTGGACAAGGATTGAAATTCGATGGCGATGTCTTTGGCGCCATCGATCTGCAAAATTGATGGCGGCGGCACGTCGCCGAAATAAATGTCGGCATAGGCAAGGTCGGACAGCACCCAGATCTCGTGCTTCTTGGCGAACCTGATGACCTCCTTGTAGAAGTCCAGCCCGACCACCTGCGCCGTGGGATTGGAGGGATAGTTCACCACCAAGGCCACCGGCGACGGCACCGAATGGCGCGTGGCGCGTCCCAACGCCGAAAGGTAACCTTCGGGTGAGGTCGCCGGCACATGCCGGATCGCGGCGCCCGCGAGAATGAATCCGAAGGCGTGAATGGGATAAGCCGGGTTGGGCACCAGCACGACGTCGCCCGGCGCGGTGATCGCCTGGGCGAGATTGGCGAAACCTTCCTTGGAACCCAAGGCCGCGATCACTTCGCGGTCGGGGTCCAGCGTGACGCCGAAGCGGCGCTGATAATAGGCGACATGGGCCTTGCGCAGCCCCTTGATGCCGCGCGAGGCCGAATAGCGGTTGGAGCGGGGATCGCGCGCCGTCTCGCAGAGTTTCTCCACGATATGGTCGGGTGTAGGCATGTCGGGATTGCCCATGCCGAAATCGATGATGTCTTCGCCGCGCGCGCGCGCCTGGGCCTTGAGGCGATTGACTTCCTCGAAGATATAGGGCGGCAGCCGCTTGATGCGGTAGAAATCGGTGTTCATCGTGGAATCCTGATCCCGAGAATCGGGGATTTGGCGCGTCCGCGCAACGCTTTTATCGCTGCAAAACGGCGATCCTAGCTTTGAACGAAGATCTCGGCGCGGCGGTTGCCCTCTTCGCCCTGCGGCATCGACTCATAATAGATGGGCTGGCTGTCGCCCACCGCGTCGACCAGGACCCGCGAAGCGGGCACGCCGTCATGGATCAGTTCCTGCGCCACCGCATTGGCGCGCGCCTGGGACTTGTCGAAGATGGTTTCCAGGTGCTTCTCGACTGGCATGTTGCCGGTCCGGCTGGAGGCATGGCCCACCACGCGGATGGCGCCCTGCCCGCCACTGGCCTTGAAGGCAGCGACAGCGGTACGCACCTCGGCGCGGGCTGCCGTGCTGAGATTGGTGCCGTCACCTGGGAAATAGATCACCGCGGTCGGCGCCACGCCGCCATTCATGGCAGCGATCGCGGCCGGCGCGCCGGACACGGCGGCCATGTTGGTGACGATGCCGGTATCGGAACCTGCGCCCGCGCCCCTGGCCGGCACCGCAGCTGCCGTCATGGTGTTTGCCATTTCCGAATTGGAGGCGGTCTGACGGTAATGGGCGACGATCGGCGCGGAGACAAAGTTATTCACCGAAGCATCCAGAGGCGGCGCGTCGGACGCCTTGAAGCCCAGCGCGGCATCGGAAAGCTGTGGTTGCGCCATCATGGAGCCGCGCATTGGCGCATTGGCCGGCACGGCCGGAACCGCGGGCTCGCCTCTGGGAGCACCCATGGGCGCAACGGCGGCCGACGACGGCCCGACCGGAGACGCCGCGGGCGTCATGGACGCGGTTTGGACATTCCCACCCCTCGAAGAGGGCGGCACGGCGGCATTGCCGACCGGTACGTTGGCTGCCGGCGCTGGCTGGGCGCCATCCGGCAAGGCGGGCGCGGTAGTCTGCGCAGCGGCAGACGGCCGTGCATTCGTCGCCACTTGTGGGGGCGGCGCGGGTTCCGCGGTCGGAGGTGCGTCGGCGGCATTGGCAGCGGTTGCAGAGGAACCCAAAAGCTGTTGAGCCGCGGTCGGGGCGGCGGCACTGGCGGGGGGCGGCGCGGCCGCGGCTTCTGTGCCGCCGCGCAGCGCATCGGCGCTGTAACGCGCCTGGGCGCCATCGCTGGCCAGGGATTGCGCGGTCTGCTGCTGCTGGGTGGCGGAAATCGCCTCGGGCCGCGCGGGAATGCTGGCCAGATCCGGCGTCGTGCCGGCGGCCTGGTCAGGCGTGGTGGTGGGCGCGGCCTGATCGGCCGGGAACTGGCTGGCCGGGCTGCTGTCACTGCTGCCGCCCAGCAGGCCGGTGGGATCGAGGCTGGCAATGGTCGAGCAGCCCGAGGCCGCCACGGCCAAACCCACAACCAGGGCAATCTGACGCCAATGCGTGGAAGAAGTGATCATGCGGCCGGTTCCCATAAAAGCTCGGACTGGCCCGCGCGACTCGACAACCCCGTAAGGCGCAAAACCCAGCCTTCTTTCTATAGCGCGAGGCCGTCCTGGTTCCAAGCGTGGGTATACGCTAAATCCGTGAATTCTTGGCATATTCCCCGTATTTCGGGCGTAGTTGTTAAGCGAATTTGCCGCAATCTCGCAACTGCGATATGACCTCCGCCCCAACAGCCCCACGGGTACCCATGTCCAATCCACAGCCCAAACCAGAGTCTAAAGCCGAATCGGCCGCCGAGCCGCTCTCTCACTATTTCTCGCAAGTGGATGGCGAGAAATTCGCCCGCAACATGTTCACCGTGGCCGGCCAAAGCCAGAAGCTGATGGGAGACTTCCTGCAGCGCTGGATGGCGCAAGGCAAACAGGGCCCGCTCGATCCGCTGAATGTCTCGGGCGCTTTCATGTCGCTATTGCGCGCCATGGGCAGCGACCACGAAACCGTGATGAACGCGCAAGTTCAGTATTGGCGAGACTGGATGGGACTGTGGGAACAGACCGCGCACCGCATGCTGGGCGGCGCGACTGTCAGTCCCCTGGTGAAACCCGCCGAAGGCGATCGCCGCTTCCGCGATCCGGAATGGCAACAGAGCGGGATTTTCGATTTCATCAAGCAATCCTATCTGCTCACCGCCAACGCCATGCAGGGCATGGTCGCTAATCTGCATGGCATTCCGGATGACGAACGCAAGCGGGTGGAGTTCTACACCAAGCAATTCGCCGACGCCTTCGCGCCCACCAACTTCGCCCTCACCAATCCCGAAGTGCTGCGCACCACGCTGACGTCGAGCGGCGACAATCTGGTCAAGGGGCTCAACAACCTCATCAGCGACATCGAGCGCGGCAAGGGCGAGCTTTCGATTCGCCAGACCGCCGATGGTTTCGTGATCGGCGAGAATATCGCCACCGCCCCGGGCAAGGTGGTGTTCCGCAACCGGCTGATCGAGCTTTTGCAATTTTCGCCCACCACGGCCGAGGTCCATGCGCGGCCGCTGCTGATCTTCCCACCCTGGATCAACAAATTCTACATTCTGGATCTTCGGCCCGAGAACAGCTTCATCCGCTGGCTGGTGGATCAGGGCTACACGGTCTTTGTCGTCTCCTGGGTCAATCCCGACGCCGAACTCGCGCAGATGGATTTCGGCGATTATATGCGCGAGGGCATCTTCGCCGCGCTCGATGCGGTCCGTGACGCCACCGGCGTCAGCGATCCCAATTGCGTGGGCTATTGCATCGGCGGCACGCTGCTCTCGGCGGTCTTGGCCTATATGGCGTCGGGTAAGGATCCCGAACATGGGCCGGAGCGCATCCACTCCGCCACGTTCTGGGCGGCGCAGTCCGATTTCAGCGAAGCGGGCGATCTTTCCGTTTTCGTCGACGAAGCCCAGCTCGAAGCGCTGGAGCAGCAGATGAAAGAAGCCGGCGGGGTGCTCAAGGGCTCCAAGATGGCCGGCACCTTCAACATGCTTCGCGCCAACGACCTGATCTGGTCGTTCGTGATCAACAATTACATGTTGGGCAAGGCCCCCATGCCGTTCGATCTGCTTTACTGGAATTCCGACACCACGCGGATGCCGGAGAAGCTGCATCTTTCTTACTTGCGCAAATGCTACCGGGAGAATGCGCTGGCAACGGGCAAGATGACGATCGATGACGTTCCCCTCGACCTCTCGAAGGTCACGCAGCCCATCTATCTGCAATCGGCGAAGGAAGACCATATCGCTCCCGCCAATTCAGTGTTCAAGGCGGCCAAATTGTTCGGCGGCCCGGTGCGCTTCATCATGGCGGGCTCCGGCCATATCGCCGGCGTGATCAATCCGCCTGCCGCCAAGAAATACCAATATTGGACCAACGACGCGCCGGTCGAGACGATCAAGGAATGGCGCGAAGGCATGGTCGAGCATCCCGGCTCCTGGTGGCCGGATTGGGATCAATGGCTGGCGCCATTGTCGGGCGAAAAAATTCCTGCGCGTGTGCCGGGTGACGGCGGTCTCACGGTGCTGGGTGACGCGCCGGGCGAGTATGTGCGGACAAAGGCGCAATAGCGCTAATTCGTTCGCCGGTTAATTCGTTCGACCGGGCATCAGCTTTTCATTCTCGCCGCCAAGCTGGCGGTAGAAGCCGGGACCTTCCTGGCCATTGAGCCAGAAGTCCCGTTTCGGATCGACCAGGAACACTTCGCCGTCATGGGCATGGACATAGCCCAGGCGGTATTTCTGCAAATAGGTGGCGGCGAAATCGCTGTCCTGGCACCGTCCCTGCAGGCAATCCGATGACATCGCGGTAGCGACCAGCCCAGGATCGCGCGGCGATGGTTTGGGCGCCAGACTGTCCTTGCATTGCAGAGATAGCATCGCCCCCGCCGTCACCGGCATCGCCCAGGCGATCTCACTGGCGGGAACACCCGCGATCCAGATCGACAAGACATCGCCGCTCATGCGCCAAAGCGCCAGTCCGGCCGTGCCCGCGCGATTGCCGAAATTGAAGCTGCTGACGCCGAAATTCCAACTCTCGGTGGGCGTGGCCGCGACAATGCTGTGAAAGATCGCGTGAACCATGCCCATCACATAGCCTTTGGGATCACGCTTCTGCGCGGGATCGAGCGCGACCAGTTTGTAGATCGCATGCAGGCCGCCATCCTTGGAAACAAGGTGGATCATGCCCTTGCCGGAATCCTGCACGCGCCATTCTTCCGGCGCCACGCCGGAACATTCGCCCGAATTCAGCTCCGGCATGGCGCGCGGCCGCACACTGACGCCATGCGCCAGGCGATGCGACCAGGAGGCGTTGGCGACCATGCTCGGCGGATTGAAGAATTCCTTCGCCAGAGTGCGCGGCGGCTTCACCTGAAAGATGGTCTTGTTCTTTGGTGGCGCGGCGTCGAACGTCACCGCGATAGTCTTGGGATGGATCGATCCGCTGGCTTCATCGAACAATGTAAAGACCACGCGATCGCCCGCATCGTGCCGGCGCGCAATCATCGAGGCTTGGCCCGCCGAGGTGATCGTCACGCCATCTATCGCGGCCACCACGGCGCCGGCTTTGATTCCTGCTTGCGCGGCGGGACTGTCGTCGGCCACTTGCTGGACCAGGGCACCATGCGTGGCAAGCAAAGGCGCGCGCGATGCCGCCCCGCCTGTCATCTGCGCGAATTCAAGGCCGGAATAGCCACGTGGGCTGGACGGCCGGGCGATCAGCCACGCCACTCCCGCCCCGCCCAACGCCACCACCAGCAATACGCAAAGCCATAGCCGCGTCATGAGCGCTTGTAACATATGCGTCAGCGTTTGACGCAAACCGCGAAGGGCGGATGGCCAGGGGTGGCGCCAGAGGCTAAAGCCCCGTGGTTTCCGACAGGCCCAGCATGATGTTGAGATTCTGCACCGCCGCACCGCCCGCGCCCTTGCCGAGATTGTCCAGCAGCGCAACCAGCCGTGCCTGACGCCGTTCCTCATTGGCAAAGACGAACAGTTTCATGCTGTTGGTGTTGGCGAGAAGCTCGGCGTCCAGGCTCTTGAGTTGGGCTGCTTCCTCAAGACCGGCCACTTCCACCAATGGCCGTCCGGCATAGGCATTGGCCAGCACGGCATGGAGATCGCGCGGGCCGGGCGCGCCCGGCAGCGCCCATAGCTGGAGCGGCAATTCCACCAGCATGCCGCGATAGAAGCGTCCCACCGCGGGCGCGAACAAAGGCGGATGGGCGAGCCCCGCCAGCGCCTGCATCTCGGGAATGTGTTTGTGGGAAAGACCCAGCGCATAGCTGCGCTGCACGGTTTCGACAAAGACCGGAGAATCCTTCTTCTCGAATTCCTCGATCATGCTTTTGCCGCCGCCGGAATAGCCGGAGACGCCATGGACCATCAGGGGGAAATCGGCGGGGATCAGCCCTGCCCATACCAGCGGCCGGGCCAGCGCCAGAAAACCCGTGGCCCAGCAGCCCGGATTGGCGACCCGGCTGCTGGCGGCGATGCGGTGATAGAAATCGGCTTCCAGTTCGGGAAAGCCATAAGCCCAGCCTTCGGCGACACGATGCGCGGTGGAAGCATCGATCACCCGCACGTTGGGATTTTCGATCAGCTTCACGGCCTGGCGCGCCGCGTCGTCGGGCAGGCACAGGATCACGATATCGGCGGCGTTGAGCGCACGTGCCCTGGCTGCGTCATTCTTCCGCTCGTTGTCGGGCAAGGTCACAAGTTCGAGATCGGCGCGCGCGGCCAGACGCTCGCGGATCTCAAGACCCGTGGTGCCCACCGCTCCATCAATGAAAATCCGTGCCGTCATGACGCCCATCCATGAACGCTGTGTTTCTTAGCCCGCAATGCCAAAAAAGCAAAAGGCGGGACAGATCGCTCTGCCCGCCCTTTTTACCGGCTTGTTCTCGCTTAACGCTTGGAGAACTGGAAGCTGCGGCGGGCTTTGGGGCGCCCATATTTCTTGCGCTCGACCGCGCGCGGATCGCGGGTGAGGAAACCGCCCGGCTTCAGCGCGGCGCGCAAAGTGGGCTCGTAATTCACCAGAGCGCGGGAAATGCCGTGACGCACGGCGCCCGCCTGGCCCGAGAGACCGCCGCCGGACACCGTGACGACCACATCGAACTGGCCGTCGCGACTGGTGGCGATCAAAGGCTGGCGCAGGATCATGCGCAGCACCGGACGGGCGAAATAGGTCTTCTCGTCGCGGCCATTGACCGTGATTTTGCCGGAGCCCGGTTTGATCCAGACCCGCGCCACCGATTCCTTGCGGCGGCCGGTGGCATAGGCGCGGCCCTTGGAGTCGCGCTTGTGATCAGGCTTGGCCGCGTCTTCAGGCGCGTTGGTCTTGGCCTTGATCAGCGTGGTTTTGAGTTCGCCGAACTTGTTCTCGTCCGCCATGGGTTAGGCCGCCTTGGTTTTGTATTGGGTGTTCTTGGGATTCATTTTCGCCACGTCCAGCTTCTCGGGCTGCTGGGCTTCATGCGGATGGTCGGCGCCGGGATAGACGCGCAGATTGGACATCTGGCGGCGGCCCAGCGGACCGCGCGGCACCATGCGCTCGACTGCCTTTTCGACAATGCGCTCAGGGAATTTGCCGGCCATGATCGCACCCGCGGTGCGCTCCTTGATGCCGCCGATATAGCCGGTGTGGTGATAATAGATCTTCTTTTTCAGCTTCTGGCCGGTCAGCACCACTTTGGCGGCGTTGATCACGATGACGTTGTCGCCGCAATCCAGATGGGGCGTGTAAGTGGGCTTGTGCTTGCCGCGCAAACGCATGGAGATGATCGAAGCCAGCCGGCCGACCACCAGCCCTTGGGCGTCGATCAAGACCCACTTCTTTTCGATCTCGGAAGCCTTGGCCGAGTAGGTTTTCATGGCATTTTCTCGTGTGAGGACGCGCGGCTATACGGGGCGGGCTCGCGAAGGTCAATAGAAAATCCGTAATTCCGGGTATTTCTAACGTGTGGTATCTAGATACCGCATGAAGCGCCTTCGATGAGGAAGGGGAGACAGGCGCTGGCTTGCCCGGCTCAATTCGTTTTGCGATTTAGCGGTATTTTTCACGCGGGACGGCCACGGTGTCCCACACCGGGTGTGAAAGCGGTTCGTTGGACCGATCCGCACCGTCAAACATCACATAATCCAGCTCGCGCAGAAATGTGCCCATGGCATCCCACAATGTGTGGGGGCCTTCGATCAGCATGACCGGCCGGCAGCGCGCGATCGTGCCGCGTCCACCCTCCAGCACTTTCATCTCGGCACCTTCAACATCGATTTTGATGATGCTGGGCGATGGCACCTCCTTCGCCAGGCTGTCGATAGTGCGGACGGCCACTCGCCTGACTTCGCGCGCATGGACGCTTTGATCATGCCAGGGTGCCTCGCCTTTGAGACGGCTCATCGCCGTGCTGTAGGCGGAAACCTCGAATTCCGCCGTTCCGTCGTGATCGGAAACGGCAAAGGCCTGCACCGCTATGGACAAGTCTTGATTGCAGGGGAGCCGCAAGCTGCGCGAGATCTGGCCAGCCACATCGGCATCAGGCTCAAAGGCAAAGACTTTGCCTTCGCGCGCCTTCAATGCCGCAGGGAAGGCAAACAGGCCCAGATTGGCGCCGATGTCCCAGACCGTGGAGTCGCGCACTACCCAATTATGGATGAAGGCAAGATGGACCGGGTCGAGACGAAGGTAGCGCGGATCGAGCACTTTGAGGCTGGAGCCGCCTGAGACATAGACCTCGAACAGGCCATCGGGTGTGACGCCGCGACGGCGCAAATAAACCGAGGCGAGCGTGCGAAGCAGAACGCGCCGCCATAAAGATGATCGGGCCCCGATACTCATCGACAAGCTGTACGTCTATCCCCTGCCACAACTACTCCGAATTCGGGTTGGGCTCAAACGCCTGGATGTTCTGAAACTACAGGTCTTTGGTTTCATCGGAGCCTAGGGGTGCGCGATCTTTTGGACGGTTGTCAGCCCATTGTCGGGAGCTTGGCTGCCATAACGTGACTGCGGTCACCGAATGATCGGGCGCAGTGGCTTCTCGTCCGTCTCCGCATTACATTCGGCTGATGAACGCACCCCACACGGATTCCCTGCTGCTCACCGCCCGCGACGGCGCGGTCTTGCGGATTTCCCTCAACCGGCCCCAGGCGCGCAACGCCCTGAGTTCGGCCTTGATGGGCGCGCTGGCCAGCCAGCTGGAAGCGGTCGCGGCTGATACTAGTGTGCGGGTGGTGATCCTGGCGGCGGAAGGCAATGTCTATTCCTCCGGCCACGATTTGAAAGAAATGCAGGCGCGCCGCGCCGAAGGCGACAAGGGCGCGGCCTCGTTCGCCGCCCTCTTCCATCAATGCTCGGCCCTGATGCAGCAGATCGTGGCGTTGCCCAAGCCCGTGATTGCCGAAGTCCAAGGCACCGCCACCGCGGCGGGTTGCCAGCTGGTGGCGAGCTGCGATCTGGCGATCGTGTCCGAAGTCGCGCGCTTCGCCACGCCCGGCGTGGATATCGGACTGTTCTGCTCCACACCCATGGTGGCCTTGTCGCGCAGCATCGGCCGGAAGCTCGCGATGGAAATGCTGCTCACAGGCGAGCCGATCAACGCCAATGATGCGAAGAGGATGGGCCTGGTCAACCGCGTGGTTGGTCCCGCCGCGCTCAAAAGCGAAACCATGGCGCTGGCGCAGAAGATCGCGGCCAAGCCGCGCGTCACGGTGCGCACCGGCAAGGAAGCCTTTTATCGTCAGATCGAAATGCCGCTCGCCGAGGCTTATGACTATGCCTCGCGGGTGATGACGGAAAACATGCTCGACGCGGAAGCAGAGGAAGGTGTTTGCGCTTTCCTGGAAAAACGCCCGGCAAAGTGGCCGCAATGACCTATTCCGACACCCTGATCAAAACCATCCTGCGTTCGGTCAAGACCATCGCCATGGTGGGTGCGAGCGCCAATGAAATCCGCCCGTCCTATTTCGCGATGATGTACCTCATCAACAAGGGCTACAAAATCATCCCCATCAATCCCGGTGCAGCGGGCAAGGAAATTCTCGGGCAGAAAGTCTATGCCAGCCTGAAAGAGGTGCCCGCGCCGGTGGACATGGTGGATATTTTCCGCGAAGCCAAATATGCGCCCGAGATCGTGCGCGAGGCGCTGCAGGAAAAAGACCGGCTGGGCTTCAAATATGTCTGGATGCAATTGGGCGTGGTAAGCGAGGAAGCTGCCAGGCTGGCCGAAGATGCCGGCCTCATCGTGGTCATGGACCGCTGCCCCAAGATCGAGCATGGGCGCTTCTCCGGCGAGCTGGGGTGGATGGGCGTCAACCGCAAAGTGATCGACAACCGCAAGCCGCCGCTGTTCGGAAAAGGCGGCAGCCTGAACCGGCTATGACCCCAATCACGATTTACGGCGACTCCATTTCAGGCAATTGCCTGAAGATAAAATTCGTCTGCGACCGGCTGGGCATTGCTTATCGCTGGATCGAGACCGATGTGGTCAAAGGCGAAACCCGCACCCCCGAATTCCTCAAGCGCAGTCCCGCCGGCCAGGTGCCGGTGGTCGAATGGCCCGACGGCCGCATCCTGGCGCAATCCGACGCGATCATTTTCCATCTGGCGGAAGGCTCGGCGTTGATCCCCACCGATGCATTCGAGCGCGCCCAGATGCTGCAATGGATGTTCTGGGAACAGTATAGTCACGAAACCGTGATTGCGGTGCGCCGCTTCCATAAGGCCTATCTGAAAAAGCCCGAGCATGAGATCGACCCCAACCTGATGCCTAAAGGTGAACGGGTGTTGGGGGTGATGAACGACCATCTTGCCGGACGGCGTTATTTCGTGGGCGAGAAACTCACCCTCGCCGACATCGCGCTGGTCGCCTACACACGCTGGGCCGGCGAAGGCGGATTCGAGCTTGGCCGCTATCCCCATGTGCAAAGCTGGATCAGGCTTGTCGAAAAGGACCTGGGTCTTGCCCATGCGGCGTGACATGTTCCTGGGATTGGCGCTGGCGCTGGCTGCGACCTCGGCCCTTGCCGCCGACAATCTCGATCTGGCCCGGCGGCTGGGGCGTTATGATGGCGGCGTCACCTTGCTGCTGAAGAATTTCGAGAGCGGCCTCGCCGCTTCCACCGCCGCGCCCGACATTTTCCGGCAGAGCTATGACCAGGCGATCATTGACAACCAGCCCGTGATCGCGGCGGCGGATGAGCAGATCGCGCGCGTCTATGTCGGGCTCTTTTCCACCGCCCAATTGTCGGCGGAAGTGGGCTTCTATGAGAGTCCCGAAGGCCAATCCATCATCTCGCGCAATCGCACGCCGACGGGAGCCGTGATTTGGCCCGATCCCGGCTCGCTGAGCCTTTCGTCGAAGGAAGCCGCGGCGCTGGTCAAATTCAATCAGACCATCCAGCAACGCGCCGCCGTCGCCGCCAAGAATCCCAAGGCGATGGACCAGATTCTGGCGGCGGAATCGGGCGCCATGATCAAGGTGCGCGTGGCCGCCTATGCAAATTATTGCAAAGTCCGCGATTGCAAAGCAGAAGGCGTGAAGCCGCAATAAAGGAAGAGATAGATGGCCGATTATGGTTTCAGCACTTTGAGTGTCCATGCGGGCGCCCAGCCCGATCCCGCCACCGGCGCGCGGGCGACGCCCATCTATCAGACCACCGCCTTCGCCTTCGAGGATGCCGATCACGCCGCGGCTTTGTTCAATCTCCAAGTCTTCGGCAACATCTATTCGCGCATCATGAATCCCACCAACGCGGTGCTGGAGGAACGCGTGGCGGCGCTGGAGAATGGCCGCGCCGGCCTGGCTTGCGCGTCCGGTCATGCCGCGCAGCTTCTGGCCTTCCACACGCTGATGAGCCCCGGCAGCGAGATCGTCTCCGCGCGCCAGCTTTATGGCGGCTCGATCAATCAATTTTCCCAGAGCTTTGCCAAATTCGACTGGCACGTGAAATGGGCCGACGCGCGTGAACCCGACAGCTTCAAGGCCCAGATCACGGACAAGACCAAAGCGCTGTTCGCCGAAAGCATCGCCAATCCCGGCGGATTGATCACCGACATCGAGGCCTTGGCCAAGATCGCGCATGATGCGCGCGTGCCCCTGATCATCGACAACACCCTGGCCTCGCCCTATCTGATCCGGCCCATCGAATGGGGGGCGGACATCGTGCTGCATTCGGCTACGAAATTCTTGGGCGGTCACGGCAACTCCATGGCCGGCGTGATTGTGGACGGCGGAAAGTTCGATTGGGGCAGCGGAAAATTCCCCACTTTGTCCGAACCCAATCCGTCCTATCACGGGATGAGGATGTGGGAGACGTTCGGCGACATGGCGTTCGCGGTCGCGACGCGGGTGCTGGGCTTGCGTGATCTGGGTCCGTCGCTGTCGCCCATGAACGCGTTCCTGGTGCTGACCGGGACCGAGACCTTGCCCCTGCGCATTCAGAAGCATTGCGACAATGCCTTGGCCGTGGCGCGCTCGCTGAAAGCCAATCCCAAAGTGGCCTGGGTCAATTACGCCGGGCTGGAAGACAATCCTTCCTATGCGCTGCACAAGAAATATTGCCCCAAGGGGGCGGGCAGCGTGTTCACCTTCGGGCTCAAGGGCGGCTATGAAGTGGGCTTGAAGATGGTCAACAGCGTGAAGCTGTTCTCCCACCTCGCCAATATCGGCGACACCAGAAGCCTGATCATCCATCCCGCTTCCACCACCCATCGCCAATTGTCGGACGAAGACCGTGCCAAGGCCGGCGCAGGCAATGACGTGGTGCGGCTTTCGATCGGCATCGAAGATGTCGCGGACATCATCGCCGATTTGGATCAGGCGATGGCTGAGTAATGCCGCAGTTCGTAGGCATGCCAGACGGCGGCGCATAACAAGGTCGCCGCCGTCACCTGGTGAAAAGCGGCCAGCACTTCGGGCGCTTGCAGCAACAAGGTGACGATTCCCAGCGCGACCTGGAAGATAGTAATGGCAGCCACCAGCTTGGCGGTGAGCTTGGCATAACCGCCAAGCCTCAATCCGCGTGCATAGATGAAGAGCGCGAAGCCCGCGACGACATAAGCGCCGATGCGATGATCGAACTGGGCAAGACCGGGGTTCTCGAAAAAGTTGATCCACCAGGGCACGGAGAAGAACGGATCCTCCGGCAACAGATGGCCGTTCATGTCGGGCCAGGTGTTGTAGATCAGCCCGGCATGCAGTCCTGCCACCAGCGCGCCCAACAGCATCTGGCAATAGACCAGGGCGGCAAAACCGAATGCCCTGCCCGCAGGCTTTGGTTCGCTCTTTAAGTCACGCAAATATTCCAGCGCTGTCCAGAGAATGGCGACCAGCAAAAGCAACGCGGTGCCCAGATGGATCGCCAGCCGGTACTGGCTGACCGAGACGCGTGTCTCGAGCCCCGACTCCACCATCCACCAGCCGATAAAACCCTGGAGCCCGCCCAACAGGAACAGCACCAGCATACGCGGCCAATCGCTTTTGCGGATCGCGCCTGTCCAGGCGAACCAGAGGAAGGGTACGATGAACACCACGCCCAGCAGCCGGCCCAGCAGGCGATGGGACCATTCCCACCAGAAGATGCCCTTGAAGGCGTCCAGGCTCATGCCCCGGTTCTCCATCAGGTACTGAGGAATTTTCTGGTATTTGGCGAAAGCATCGGCCCATTGCGCGTGCGTGAGCGGCGGGAGCGCGCCCATGATGGGATCCCATTCGGTGATGGACAGGCCCGAGCCGGTCAGCCGCGTCAACCCGCCAATGGTGACCATGGCGAGAATGATAAGGGCGATGGCGAGAAGCCAGATTCCGACTTGCTGGCGCGAGGACCGGGGCATGGGCTCTCCTATCGCGGGTTGGGCCTCAGGTCCACTCTTGCAAGAGTGCGGCATTTGCGGCGATGGTCAGGCCTATGACGCCACACACCAAAAAGCTGATCGGCGCCGTTCTCAGCCTGATTTGGCTGGTGATTTACGCCCTCTTCGCCACTGGGTTGGCGGTGCGCATTCTGCCGCATGCGACATGGTATGTCAGTTTGCTGTTCTATGCCCTGGCCGGCCTGCTCTGGATGGTGCCCATCGGGCTGGCTTTGCCTTGGATGTATGCGGAGCGGAAACGATGATCGACAATGAGCATCTGCATCGCTTCGAGCTCGGCGAAAATGGCCATCTGGTCTTCGCCAATTACCGCACCCACGACAACCGCTATGTCATCACCCATGTCGATGCCGATCCGGAATTGCGCGGCACCGGCGCGGCATCGCGGTTGATGGAAGCGATTGTGGCGCGGGCGAAAGAGAATAATTTTAAGCTGGTGCCGCGCTGTTCTTATGCGGTGACCTGGTTCGCCCGTCATCCCGAAATGAGCGATCTTATCGGCTAGCTGCCCCGCATTTTTGCGATGCCCGGCGCGCGGCGAATTTTGCTAAAAGACCCCAACTTTGGAGTCTTTCGTCATGCCCAAAATGCCCACCTTCGATCCCGCCGACGTGAAAGAAAGCAACGCCACCACCTATCCGCCGCCTTATCACACCGATAATACCAACCGGTACAACCGCCGCATCGGTGATCATGCGGGGCTCACCAATTATGGCGTGGTGCTGACCAGGATCGTGCCGGGCGGGCAGTCGTCCCACCGCCATGCCCATGCAACCCAGGACGAATTCGTCTATGTGCTGGAAGGCGAACCGATGCTCGAAACCAATGGCGGCACGCAACAACTGAAGCCCGGCATGTGCGCCGGCTTTCCCGCCGGCACGGGCGAGGCGCACCGCTTCCTCAACCGGACGGACATGGATGTGCTGCTTCTGGTGGTGGGCGACCGCAGCCCCAATGACGATGTGCGTTATCCCGACGTGGACATGCACTTGGCCTCGCAGCCGGACGGCAGCCGCCGCTTCTTCCGCAAGAACGGGACGCCTTATTGAGGAATAGGCGCCGGGCGTTGAACCACCAGCTTGCGGTAAAGATGCCAGGTCGCGTGACCCAGCACTGGCACCACCACTACCAGCCCGATAAAGGCTGGAATGGAACCTAGCACCAATAAGCCCGCGACCGTCAGGCCCCAGACCGCCATCGGTCCGGGATTGGCGATCACTGCCTTCACCGACGTGCTCACCGCCGTGTCCAGTCCCACATCCTGGTCCAGCAGCAGCGGAAACGAGACCACACTGATCATCATTGCCGCCAGGGCGAACAGGAAGCCTACGCCGATGCCCAGCACGATCATGGCCTGGCCGCCGGTGGTGCGGAACACGTCGTGCGCAAAAGCGCTGATCGAAGTCAGCGGCGTGGCGCCCATTGTGTTGGCGTAGATCAGCCACGCCGCCAGGATCCACAGGAGGAACAGCGCCACCAGGCCAGCGCCCAATATCATGATCGCGCCGATGGCGGGCGCTTTGAGCACATCGAAGGCGTTGGCCCAACTCACGGGCACGCCACGTTCGCGCATCCGGCTCATTTCATAAAGCGCCAGCGCCGCGAAGGGCCCGAGAATGGCAAAGCCCGAGGCCATCGGGAACAGAAGCGGGAGCAGGTCATTGCCGAACACCAGCCTGGTCAGGAGCAGTCCCACCACGGCATAGACCACGCACAGCATCACCACATCGCTGCGATAGGCCTCGAAATCCTCAAAGCCTTGGCGGATGGCATCCTTGATGTCACTGACGCGGATGTGACGGACGGTAAGAGCGGGAGAATGAATCGTGTCCTGGACGTGATGCAGAGAATGACCGACAGAACTCAACGCTCTGGCAGTGCCCACGATCTGCGAGCCGCCCCATTCGATGGGATTGCGGATAGTCATGCGCCTTCCTCCTGGCCTGTTGTGACCGGGGGCGCTCAGGGGCGCGGCGGCATTTGCCGTCGGTCACGAGAGACCCGCGACCTTTCTGCGAACAGTATAGGCCTGTTCCCTGACTTTGGCAGACGGATATTTCGGGAACTCTGGCTGCCGCATCCTTTAATACAGGCATTTTCGCCGGTTTCGTGCGTGTCCGCGGCACGGCTTTACAGCGTTCATGCCCGGTTCAGCTTCAAACCGCTTATTCTGCCACCAGCTTCGAGGAAATGGATTATGCGCAGAGGATTGATTGCGGTGGGCCTGTCGGCCGCCGTTCTGGCGGCGACGAGTTCGGCCGCATCGGCGGATTGGCACCACCACGGCTATTATCACCGCGGGCCGGGCCCCGTTCTGGGATTGGTCGGCGGCATTGTGGTGGGCGTCGCAACGATCGCCACCCTGCCCTTTGCGATTCTGGGCGCCGCCGTGAGTCCCGCGCCGCCACCGCCTCCTCCACCGCCGGCTTACTACGGTCCGCCGCTACAGCAGGGCTATTACGGTCCGCCTCCGCAGCAAGGTTATTATGGGCCGCCGCCGCAACAGGGTTATTACCGTCAGCAGCAGCCACAGGGCTATTACGGTCCGCCGCCAGGATATAACGGCTATTAAAAAGCGCTGCGGCATCAGTCGCCTTTAGCCGGCATAACGACCTGCCCGTCTTCCTTGGTGAAGGAGACAGGCACGCGCTCCAGCAGATCGAGCACCTGTTCGGATGGCCGCGACAGCTTGGTGCCTTTCGGCGTGACGACAATCGGCCGCTCCACCAGGACGGGATGGGCCACCATTGCGTCCAGGATGCGCTCGTCGCTGACGTCAGGGCTCAACAGTCCCAGTTCCTCTGCCGGCGTACCCTTCCGGCGCAGCAGATCTCGAGGCTTCGCGTTCATCGCCACCAGAAGCGCTTCGAGTTCCTGCTGCGACCAGCCGGCCTTGAGATACTCCACCACGGTCGGCCGATAGCCTGCCGCCTCGATCATCGCCAGCGTGTTGCGCGAAGTCCCGCACGCGGGATTGTGATAGATGGTGACAGGAAAATCGTCGCGCATGGATCGCTTCACCACGTATTGGTCTGCGCGCGCCCTAGATGCCGCCGGGCTTTACGGAGTGTTCGGCGATATCGCGAATCTCACTCTGCAGGCCACCGGCCCGAGACACAATTTCCCGTACCGTCCCAGTGTCCACGCCGTGTCGGGCGGCTGTGGCTTCGATGGCCTCTTCCGGGTTGCCGTCGCTGCTGGTGAGGTTGGCCTGAAATGTATTTGCGATCGCGTGCACATCCATCACGGAGAGCCCGGTTTCTTTTGCAATCTCGCCGGCCTTCGCTTCCAAATTGTCGAACAGTCCCATGGGCGTCTCCTGCGGTGTGACGGCGAACCTTGGCACCAAGCTACTCTGGTGGAAAGGCTTAGGCCCATCCCGATGCGCCAGCATTTCTCCCACGCATCAGCCCGCCTTCGCCGCGCACGCGATCTGGACCTCGCCGCCAACATCACGCAATGATCGCACGAGACCTTTTGGGGAGGAGCCGCTTGAAATCCATCATCGTCGTGACCGTTCTTTGTGCGATACCCGCGCTGGCCATTGCCGCGCCGGCCAAACACTACCCATCGGGGGGCACTGTGGTGAGCGGTCCCTCGCCTGCATATTCCGCAGCGGTTGAAGCGGACGGCACTCTCTATATCTCCGGCACAACCGACAGCGTCGACCCGGACACGGGCAAGCTGCCGGCGGACGCCACCACCGGAGCGAAAGTGGTGATGAACAACATCAGGAAGACGGTTGAGACAGCCGGCTACACCATGGACGATGTGGTGTGGTTGCAGATCTTCACGTCTGACCTCAAATATTATGCCGACTTCAACACGGTGTACCGCACCTACTTCAAAGGGCCTCTGCCTGCTCGGGCCTTCATCGGTGCAGGCAGCCTGCTGGGCGGAGTGCATTTTGAGGTGATGGGCATCGCCCGGAAGACCGGATAACCGCGTCAGCAGTTTCGGATGTTTGATGGTCGGAGCGGCGGGATTTGAACCCACGACCCCCAGTCCCCCAGACTGGTGCGCTAACCAGGCTGCGCCACGCTCCGTTGCCAAGAAAATGAGGTCTGAAAACCTCGGGGGCGCGGAATATGTCAGGGGGGCGGGCCTGTGGCAACCCAGGACTAATGGGCCTTACGCCGCGCCTTATGGAGCTTCTTTTTCAAGCCTTCCAGCTCGGTCAGCAGGATCTTGAGCTTCACCCGTTCCTGGCCGGCAAGCGCGGCCGCCGTGGGGGCGGCTTGCGCTCCACCTTCCGCCGCATCGAAGAAAGGCAGGCTCATGGGCGAAGGCACGGCACGCAAATGCCCGTTTGTCTTTTTCACGTCGGGCTTCTTTTCGACCTTCTTTTCCGCGGCCCGGGTGAAAGGCGCGGGCTCTTTTCCGCGCCCGATCTGCGTCACATGGCGCGAGCCTCTTTCTTTCAGGATTTTCTGCACGCCCCGGATGGTGAGGCCGTCCACATAAAGCAACGCCTGAATGCCGCGCAGCAGATCCACGTCATCGGGCCGGTAGTAGCGCCGGCCGCCCGCGCGTTTCACGGGTTTGATCTGATTGAAGCGGCTTTCCCAGAAACGCAACACATGCTGCGGCACTTCAAGCTCGGCCGCGACTTCACTGATGGTGCGAAATGCATCCGGCGATTTCGGCTGGTGAACGCCGAGCGCGGACACTAATCTTCAGCCTCGGGCGATGGAGTTTGCCCGTTGATCACCGCTTTCAGCACATGGCTGGGACGGAACACCAGCACCCGGCGCGGCGCGATCGGCACTTCATCGCCGGTCTTGGGATTGCGTCCCATGCGCTGCGATTTCTGGCGCACCGCGAAAGTTCCAAAGGAGGAAAGTTTCACGGTCTCGCCCTTGGAAAGCGCGCCGCAAACTTCTTCCAGCATGTCCTCGACCATCTGCGCCGAGTCGGTGCGGGAAAGACCGACAGCCTGGAACACGGCCTCGGTCAGATCGGCGCGGGTTAATGTGTCTGATGCCATGATCAAGCGACTCTCTAGCCCCGCTAAACCCTAGTCGGAAGCTGATTTACCGTCAAGATCAAGAGGATAGCCGGAGACCCTTATGTGAGGGGGCCGCGCGAGGGATTTTGTGGGTGAGCCGGTGGCGCGTGTAGCGCGCGAGCAGGTCCGGTGGACCTGCGAGAACCGGCGAACGCCACGAGCTGGGGCGAGTGGCCGGGGATTACCAGCGGATCAGCCCGGCACCCCAGGTAAAGCCCCCGCCCATCGCTTCCAGAAGCACCAGATCGCCCCGTTTAATGCGGCCGTCCTTGACTGCCGTCACCAGGGCCAGGGGCACGGAGGCGGCCGATGTATTCCCATGCATGGCCACGGTCGAGATCACCTTTTCCGGGGGGATGCCCAGCTTGCGGGCCGTGCCATCCAGGATGCGCTGATTGGCCTGGTGCGGCACGAACCAGTCGATGTCGGCGATCTCGAAGCCCGAGGCATGCGCCGATGCGGTGATGGCCGCTGAGATATTGGTGACGGCGTGGCGGAAAACTTCCTTGCCTTGCATGCGCAGGTGGCCGGTGGTCTGAGTGGAGGACGGCCCGCCATCGACATACAGCATGTCGTGCAAACGGCCGTCCGAAAACAGCTTGGTGTTGAGCACGCCCTGATCGCGGCGGTCGCCGCTTCCTTCATAGCCCTGCAGCACTACCGCGCCGGCGCCGTCGCCGAACAGCACGCAGGTGCCACGGTCGGTCCAGTCCAGCAGGCGGCTCATGCTTTCCGCGCCGATCAGGAGCACGGTATTGGCCTGGCCGCCGCGGATGAAATTGTCCGCCACCGACAGTCCATAGATGAAGCCGGAGCAAACCGCCTGAACGTCGAAAGCGGCGCCGTGGGACATTCCCAGTCTGGCCTGCACCCGCGTGGCGGTGGCAGGAAAGGTTTCGTCGGGCGTGGTGGTGCAGCAGATGATGGTGTCGATTTCGCCGGCGTCGATACCCGCGTCGGCCAAGGCTTCACGCGCCGCCGCCAGCGCAAGGTCGGAGGTCTTCTCGCCATCGCTTACAAAACGGCGCTCGCGGATGCCCGTGCGTTCGTGGATCCAAGAATCGGAGGTATCCACGATCTTGGCGAGATCGTCGTTGGTGACGGTCTTCTCAGGCAAATAGGCACCACAACCGATGACGCGGGAACGGATCATGCGGCAACCGTGCCGACCCGGGCGCGGTCGGCGGTGATGCGGGAATTGATGTCGGCCTTGGCCATGGTGATGGCCATGTCCAGCGCCGAAGCAAAGCCGATGGCGTCGGTGCCGCCATGGCTTTTCACCACCACACCGCCAAGGCCCAGGAAAATGCCGCCATTGGCGGCGCGTGGATCGAGCCGGCGGCGCAGCGTATTGAGCGCGCCCGAGGCGATGAAGGCGCCGATCTGGCCCAGAAGAGAGCGTTTCAAGGAACGGCGCAGGAACTGCCCCACCAGCTTAGCGGTGCCTTCGGCGGTCTTGAGCGCGATATTGCCGGTAAAGCCGTCGGTCACCACCACGTCCACCGTGCCTTCGGCGATGTCATTGCCTTCGATGAAGCCGTGGAAGGCCATGGGCAGTCCGTCATTGGTCGCGGCGCGCAGCATTTCGGCGGCGCCTTTCACGGCGTCATTGCCCTTTTGCTCTTCGGTGCCCACGTTCAACAAACCAACGCTGGGACGGTCCAGACCCAGGATCGCGTGGGCGAAGGCCTCGCCCATCACCGCGAAATCCACCAGCTGTTCGGCGGTGGCCGAGACATTGGCACCGCAATCGAGCACCACAGTCTGGCCGCGCAAGGTGGGCCAAATCGAAGCGATGGCGGGACGGGAAATGCCTTCGATCACGCCCAGCTGGAACATACTCATCGCCATCAAGGCGCCGGTATTGCCGGCCGAGACCGCGACTTCGGCCTCCTTGTTCTTCACCGCTTCAAGGGCGCGCCACATGCTGGTCTCGCGGCCGCGGCGCAGCACATGGCTGGGCTTGTCCTCCATCGCCACACGGTCGGGTGCATGGCGCACGCCGACGCGCGTCTTCAGCTTGGGATGGCGCGCCAGAAGTCCGTTCAAGACCGCTTCGTCGCCGGCGAGAATGAAATTCACTTCGGGATGGCGCTGTACCACACGGATCAACGCGGTAATGACAATGCCTGGGCCGGCATCGCCGCCCATCGCATCCACCGAAACGGTCAATTCGCGGGCCACCGCCATCCTTCCCTGAGGAACCGAAGAGGTGAGAGCTTCAGCTCTTCGCCTTCACGACTTCCCGGTCGGCATAATGACCGCAAGAGGCGCAGACATGGTGCGGCCTTTTGGGCTCGCCGCATTTGGGGCATTCCGCATGCGCCTGGGGGGCGAGGGCGTGATGGGACCGGCGCATATTGCGGCGCGACGGTGAGGTTTTTCGTTTGGGCACCGCCATGGCGGGAAACTCCTAAAACGGCCCAGCCGACAGTCTGTCGGGGCCAGCAAGGGGGCGTGGGTAGCGGAAAGATGGCCGGGATTCAAGCCAAAAGCCTGGGCCATCCTGGCATTAAAGACCGGATTTCAGCCCTTTAAGTACGGCAAAGGGACTTTCCGCCGCCCCCTCCCCCTCTGGGGCCTGGAACTCCACCCCCGGGGCTCGGGGATAAGGATCCAGCGCCAGGATCAATTCCTCGATCAGGGCGGCGGCCAAATCATAGTGAAGGCTGTCGATCTCTTCCGGTGCGTCGTCCTCCAGGGGAACCTCGACGGCACCCTCGTCCGCGACCCGTCGCAAGGCTGGTTCGAAATGCAATTGCCGATCGAAGGTGAGCTGGATATGGGCGGGAACCTCCGCCAAGGTCACCACACAGGCCTGGACGATTTCGGCATCGAGGGAGAAAACGAGCCGGAAACGGTTGGGCGAAAGTTTTTTCAAATCGATCTTCGCTGCGAACGAGTCCACGCGCAGCACGCCGGCGAAGCGGGCCAGCGCGCCGCGCTCGGCATCGCTCGGTACCAATTGCACCTCGTCGCCGGCCTGTCCCAGGCGGTTGAGATTGTAGAGATGGGAAAAAGGCATCTCTCCGCTCACGCGTCGTCTCCATCGGGCAACGGGCCGAAATCCAGCACGCCAGCAGCGATATCGGCGGCCGCGAGATGGGCACGCGCGCCAGCGACATAGCGTGACAGCACCAATTCGCGATTGCCGGTGTCTTTTCCCCGCCAGATATTCTTGGCCAGCGCTTCGGCCAAAGCGGCTTGGCTCTTGGCGCCGCTATAGGCATGCAAGCGCCCGAAAAAAGCGTTGGCGAAGGCTTTCATGCGCCGGCCCATGCCCATGTCGCCGGTGCCTTGCTCGCGCAACGCTTCGTCAAAACCCACAAAAAGGATATCCGTGAGCCCCTGAGCGGCTTCTTCCATCCTGGCCGCCTTCAGCCGTTCCAGCGCCAGCCAGCCATGCAGTGCCACCATGTCGAAACGGCCGTCCACCGTGTCGGGAACATTCAGGACACGGAAGAAAAAGGGCTCCCGAGCGCGGGCCGCCAGCTGGCTTTCCAGGCGCATGGCGAATTCCTTGCGCGCCGCCGATTTCCGCAGCAGATTCAACATGAACTTCGCCTCATGGGCCCCGACGGGCCTTGCAACAAATAAGGCGCGAGGATAGCACAGGCTTGAAGGGAGTGGCCCGAGGCCACAAAGTCGCAAAGACCATGAAACTCTTGACCGGACTTTTCCTTGTTGCGGGCGGCGCGCTAATCGCCTGCGCTCCTGTGATCGACCAGCGCGGCTATCTGCCTGATCCTCAGGTCGAAAGCGGCCTCAAGACCGGCACCGACACCAAGACCTCGGTTCAGGACCGGCTGGGCAACGCCTCCACCACTGCCACTTTCAGCGGAGACGCCTGGTATTACATCTCCTCGACCGAGAAGCAGGTGGCGTTCTTCACTCCCACTGTGCTCAACCGCGAGGTTTTCGCCGTCTATTTCGACAAGTCCGGAAAGGTCGCCAGCATACGCCATTTCGGCCTCAAGGACGGTCATGTGATCGCATTCGAGACAAGGGAGACGCCAGCCCGCGGCCGCGAACTCACCTTCCTGCAACAGCTCCTGAATGCCCAGCCCGGCGCCAGCGGTCCCAACACCATGGAAGAGACCAATCCCGGCGGCGGCGGCGGCCCGCCCACCGGAGGCGGAGGCCTCCCCTGAAAATAAAAAGCGCGGACTTTTCGAGTCCGCGCTTTTTTATTTCAGCATCCCCCGGCTTTCTTCCCCCGCATGGCAAAGCCATTGGCGGGGGAAGATGTCTTCCGAGGGCTTGACCCGAGAAAGACAGATGGGGGCAACAATCAGAAACGAGCGAGTGTCGCGAGCAACAGCAACGCCACGATGTTCGTGATCTTGATCATCGGATTGACGGCGGGACCGGCAGTGTCCTTGTAGGGATCGCCGACCGTGTCGCCCGTCACGGCGGCCTTGTGGGCATCCGAGCCCTTGCCGCCGTAATGACCGTCCTCGATGTACTTCTTGGCATTGTCCCAGGCGCCGCCACCCGAGGTCATCGAGATGGCAACGAAGAGGCCGGTGACGATCACGCCCATCAGCATGGCACCCAGGGCATTGAAGGCCTGGGTCTTGCCCGCGGTCCACATCACCAGAAGAAACAGGGCGATGGGCGAGAACACCGGCAGCATGGACGGCACCACCATCTCGCGGATCGCCGCCTTGGTGAGCAGATCCACGGCGCGAGCATAGTTGGGCTTCTGCGTGCCTTGCATGATGCCAGGCATTTCGCGGAACTGCTTGCGCACTTCCTCGACAACCGCGCCTGCCGCGCGGCCCACCGCCATCATCGCCATGCCGCCGAACAAGTAGGGCAGCAGGCCACCGAAGAACAGGCCGACAACCACCCACGGTTCGGCAAGGCTGAAGGTGGGCATTGTGAGCCCGGTGAAGAAACCGGTGCCCTGATCCACGAAATGCTTCAGGTCCTGTGTGTAGGCGGCGAACAGAACCAGCGCGCCCAGGCCCGCCGAACCGATCGCATAGCCTTTTGTCACAGCCTTGGTGGTGTTGCCGACCGCGTCCAGCGCATCCGTGGTCTTGCGCACATCGCCTTCCAGGCCCGCCATTTCGGCAATGCCGCCGGCATTGTCGGTGACCGGACCGAAGGCATCCAGCGCTACCACCATGCCGGCCAAGGACAGCATGGTCGAAACCGCGATGGCGATACCGAACAGGCCGGCCAACGAATAGGTGACGATAATGCCGACACAGATCACCAGCGCGACAGGCGCCGTGGACTCCATCGAGACCGCCAGGCCCTGGATCACATTGGTGCCGTGACCGGTGACCGAGGATTTGGCGATGGACTGCACCGGGCGGAAATTGGTGCCGGTATAGTATTCGGTGATCACGATGAGCGCGCCGGTGACGGCCAGGCCGACCACGCCGCACCAGAACAGCGTCATACCCGTATAGCTGGCGCCGCCGCTGGTCAGCGGGGTGTCCATCCCGATCAGCCAGTTGGTGAGCGGCCAAAGCCCGATCAACGACAGGATTACGGTGGCGATCACGCCCTTGTAGAGCGCACCCATGATGTTCTTCGACGACCCCAACCGCACAAAGAAGGTACCGATGATGGAGGTGACGATGCTCATGCCGGCGATCGCCAGCGGATAAAGCATCAGCGAAGTTTTTTGGGCACCCGTGAAATACAGATAGGCCAGGACCATGGTGGCGACCGTGGTCACCGCGAAGGTTTCGAATAGATCGGCCGCCATGCCGGCGCAGTCGCCGACATTGTCGCCGACATTGTCGGCGATGGTGGCCGGGTTGCGCGGGTCATCTTCGGGAATGCCCGCTTCCACCTTGCCCACCATGTCGCCGCCGACATCGGCGCCTTTGGTGAAGATGCCGCCGCCCAGACGGGCGAAGATCGAGATCAGCGAGGCGCCGAAGGCCAGGCCCACCAGCGCATCCTTGATCACCACGCCCTGCGTCGCATCATTCGGGCTCATGCCCAGGCCGACGGTCAGGACGCCGTAATATCCGGCCACCGCCAAGAGGCCGAAGCCCACCACCAGCATGCCGGTCACCGCGCCCGAACGGAACGCCACCGACAGGCCCTGCGCCAGACCCTGGCGCGAGGCTTCGGCGGTCCGCACATTTGCGCGCACCGAGACATACATGCCGACATAGCCGGCGGCGCCCGAGGCGACCGCGCCGATCAGGAAGCCCAGCGCCATCTGCCAACCAAAGACCAGGAAAGCGAGAATGAAGATCACCACGCCGACCATGGCGATGGTGGTGTATTGGCGGTTGAGGTAGGCGCCGGCGCCTTCTTGAATCGCGGCGGCGATTTCCTGCATGCGGGCGTTGCCGGCGCTCATACTCAGCACCGACCGGATGGTCCAGGCGCCGTAGAGCAGCGCCAGCACGCCACAGCAAAGGATGATGAGAAGCACGGAATTCATAGCTTGTCCCTCGTTTGAAATGTGTTGATCGGCGTTGCACCGATCCCAATGGCCGGCCCGTTAGGGAACCGCTTCAAGGGCGGCCGGAATGTGCCAAAAGCCTTTTGGCCAAGCAACAGTGCTTTAAGGGCAAATTTGCCGCCCTCGGTTGCACCATAGGCGGGTAGATTCGCCCCTATTGGGCCTATTTGGCGGCTTCTTGCGCCGTCTTGGGCGCCTTGGCGGGCTTCTCGTCGGGAACCGGCGTGTCCGGCGGCGGCGCCGTGGCAGGGGTCTGGCTAGAATCAGGATGAAGCGGCGCGACCTGAAGTTGGACAATGGCGATGGACGCCACCTTGCCCGGCCCCATCACCCGCTTGGCATCGACCAGAAGCCGCGCTTCCAGTACCGGGTTATCCACAGTGCCGGGGTCCGTGGGCTTGCCCACGCCGGCCCCGTTCACGTCACGCACGAACGCATCCTGGATGAAGGCGATCTTGTCGCGCACATCCAGAGCTCCGGCGCCGGATGTGGCGGTCAGCCGGGTCGAGATATAGGCATAGCCCGACAATTTTCCGTCGCTTCCCGTGAGCGGTGCCATCAGGAATGGCATTTCCACATTGGCGCCGGGCGCGCCGGACTTATCGGAAGATGGCGGCACAGGCGCGGGCGCGGCCGCCAAAACCGGGGTGGCGAGGCAGCAAAGAAAAAAGGCAGAGGCGAGCGCGCGCATCACGGCCGAGACTGGCAAAACAGGATTAGGAAGTTGTTAACAGCAGACTTTCACTGCTGCTCCAAGGACAGAAAGTCCATGGCATCGCCGATTGAGTCCCGCTGGACCATCATTCTGAACGCCGAGATCGGTAAGGCCGATCACCGATCCGGTTTCATCCAGGAGCGGGCCGCCGCTCGACCCGGGAGATACCGTCGTATCGCTTTGGATGTAGCGCAGGCCATTTAACACGCGGTCCGCAGAGACAATGCCGCTGCTGACGGTGTCCTGGAAGTCCTGGCCCTTGGGCGAGCCGATGGCATAGACGCGCTGGCCCAGCGTAACGGCGCCGCGCTTGATAGCCAGGGGAGTCCTCCCGCGCGGATCGGTCTTGATCAGAGCGACGTCGCGGTTCTTCGAAACCCGCACAACCTCTCCGAGTGTCTCAATGCCATCGGACCAGCGTAGCCGGGCCTGTTTGTCGTCACCCACCACATGGGCATCGGTCAGGACATAGCCGTCCGAGGACAAAAGCACGCCCGATCCGCTGCCCAGATCGTTCATGATCGTCACCACGTCTCCCACCGCGTCGGCGATCTTGCGAGGCCCGGCTTTGAGACTGCCGCTGAAAACAATTTTGTTCTGCGCGCCGGGCGTCTGAAGCCCTTCAG
This sequence comes from Rhizomicrobium sp., assembly GCA_036271455.1. Lineage (GTDB taxonomy): Bacteria > Pseudomonadota > Alphaproteobacteria > Micropepsales > Micropepsaceae > Rhizomicrobium. The sequence goes on along the minus strand of DATBAP010000060.1, from coordinate 17,070 downwards.
AGAGTCCCTTGGGCGCCGTCATGGCGGCGTGAAAATCCGCGTTGGAAGCCATTTCAGCCACATTGCTGGCGAAGGAGTCCATGACAAGCCGCTGCTGGCCACCCGGGATGCTGTCAGCCAGATGGGCCTTCCCGGTGGTGCTGATGTGCGCGACCACTTGCTTTTTGAGCCGCGAGTAAATCTGCCAGTCTATTGTCATGGAGCTTTCGCCGCTGACATCGCCCCCATGGGTGAAGACGCTCGCCGGCATGACACAGCCATCAATTTTTTCGGCGGTGATCACCGCAGCGGCTTCATAGTCCGCCGCGCCGGCTTCCGGATCGAACAAATTGTCTTCGCCCGGGGTGACGACTTTGTAGCCGGCTTTTTCCAATTCCGTTCTGAAGACAGCGGCGTAAGGCGGCAACTCTTGCGGGGTACGCCCGCCCGTCCAGGTCTTGACCAATGTTTGGCCGTACACACAAAAAAGGCCGGTCCCCAATGACAGCCAGGGTGAGCCAGCGGGAAGCGCGGCAATCACCGCGACAAGCTTCACCGAATTTTGCGCAGGTGCGGCGGCGGATGTCTCCTGTGAGGCTTGCCCAAATGCGGTTCCGCACGCCAATGCCCAAGCCAGCGCACTGCTCACAAACAGTCTGGTCATCACGCCCCCGCGGTCCAAGTTCTGCCTTTGTTCCGAATGGATAGCGCAGGGAATACGGCCTGACAATCGAAACATTCGCGTCTCAAAAATGCCGATAGCCCGGCCTGGGGATCGCGATCTGCTCACCCTGGAAAGTCAGATTAACCCCCTCGCCCGCCTGGACCTCACCGATATGCGTAAAAGGTCCGCGCAAACCCGGCGGCGCGGTGAAGGCGACCTGGTAGTCGTCGCCGGCCGTGGCAGCGCGCAAAATGGCATCCACGCCATCGCCCCAAAACGCGCGCAATGCCTCGGAGCGCGGAATCGCTTCAGCATTCAGTTCAATTCTGACCTTCGAGGCATCGGCCAGATGTCCCAGATCAGCGATCAGCCCGTCGGAGACATCGATCGATGCACTGGCCAGATCGCACAGGCTTCGCGCTCCGAACGCGACCGGCGGTTCGGGCACCTGATAGCGCCTGGTCAGATAGTCGCGCTGTGCGTCATTGAGCTGATGTTTTTCCCGCTTGAAGATGGCAAGCCCTCCGGCACCATCGCCGATGGTACCGGTGACATAAACCGCGTCGCCCACTTTCGCACCGCTGCGCTTCACCATTTTGCCCTGGGGGACAAAACCGAAAGCCGTTATGGAAATACTCAGCGGGCCGTCGGTGGCCGAAGTATCGCCGCCCAGAAGCGAAATGCCGAATTGATTTTGGTCCCCAGCCAGTCCGGCAACGAATTCCGTCAGCCACGCGTCATGCACGGAATGGGGCAATGCCAGATTCAGCAGATAATATTCCGGCTTGGCGCCCTTGGCGGCAAGATCGGAAAGGTTCACGCGCAGCGCCTTCTTCGCCACCGTGGCAGGCGGATCGTGCGGGAAGAAATCGGTATCCGCGGCGATCTGATCGGTGGTGATTACCAGATCGAGGCCCGGACGCGGTGAAATAAACGCCGCGTCGTCCTTCAGCTTCAGCGCACCGGGATCTTTAGCGAGCGGCGCGAAATAGCGGGCGATGATGCCGAATTCATCCATGCCCTTCAGAAATCCAGTTCATCGTCCGGCACGGGCAGGCCGAACTCCTTGGCCCGTTTCCGCCGCGCCATGCGATCGAGCGCGGCATTGACGAAACCGGGCTCGTCGCCGGCGAAGAAGTCATGGGCGATGCCCACATATTCGTCGATCACCACTTTGGCGGGCACATCGCGCCTGGCTACCAGTTCCAGGCCCGCCGCCCGCAGGATTGCGCGCAGAATGGAATCCACCCGCGCAAGGGTCCACGTCTCGCTGAGACAGGCGGCGATGGCCTTGTCGATCTCGGCTTGGTGCGCCGGCACGCCCTCGAGAATGCTCTTGAAGAGATCCGCGTCCGTAGGCGTCTCGCCGAAACGATGGGCGATGAATTCTTCGGCCACCTCGTCCGCGCCGCCGCCTGCGAGTTCCATTTGATAAAGAGCCTGTACCGCGGCTAAGCGGGCAGCATGACGAGCATTGGAATCGTGATTCACGTTATTCCTTGTCGCCTTCCAACTCTCCGATCAAATTCTCGAAGTCCCTGGTCTCGCGGAAATTGCGATAGACCGAGGCGAAGCGGACATAGGCGACCTTGTCCAGGCTGGCCAGCGCCTGCATCACCAATTCGCCGATCATGTTGGCGGGAATCTCGTTCTCGCCCATGGATTCCAGCCGCCGGACGATGCCGGTGATCATGCGGTCCACCCGTTCCCGCTCGACCGGGCGCTTGCGCAAAGCGTGATTGATCGAACGTTCCAGCTTGTCGCGGTCGAAGGCTTCGCGCCGTCCGTTCTTCTTCACCACGATCAATTCGCGCAATTGCACCCGCTCGAAAGTGGTGAAGCGTCCGCCGCATTCCGGGCAATGGCGCCGGCGGCGGATGGCGGAATTGTCTTCGGAAGGACGGCTGTCCTTCACCTGGCTGTCGTCATGTCCGCAAAAGGGGCAGCGCATTCGGGTCCTCTCAATAAATCGGGAAACGGCGGCAGAGTTCGCCCACGCGCGTGCGCACGCTGGTCTCCACGTCGGGGTCACCGTCCTGATGGTTCTTGTTGGCCAAGCCGTCCACCACTTCCACGATCAGCTTGCCGATCTCGCGGAATTCGGCAGGACCGAAGCCACGGGTGGTGCCGGCGGGCGTGCCCAATCTTATACCGGAGGTAACGAAAGGCTTTTCCGGGTCATAGGGGATGGCGTTCTTGTTGGTGGTGATGAAGGCGCGATCGAGCGATTTTTCCGCCGCCTTGCCGGTGGCCTTTTTGGGCCGGAGATCCACCAGCATCAGATGATTGTCGGTGCCGCCGGAGACAATATCGAGCCCCTGCTCTTTCAAGGTTTCGGCCAGGGCACGGGCGTTTTCGACCACCTTTTTCGCATAGATTTTGAAACCCGGCTGCAGCGCCTCTTGGAACGCGACCGCCTTGGCGGCGATCACATGCATCAAGGGACCACCTTGCAGGCCCGGGAAGATCGCGGAATTCATCTTCTTGGCCAACGCCTCGTCATTGGTCAGGATCAGGCCGCCGCGCGGGCCGCGCAGGGATTTGTGGGTGGTGGACGTCACCACATGGGCGTGCGGAATAGGCGATGGATGGGCGCCGCCCGCCACCAGGCCGGCAAAATGCGCCATGTCCACCATCAGATAAGCGCCCACTTCATCGGCGATCTCGCGGAAGCGCTTGAAATCCCAGATGCGCGAATAGGCGGTGCCGCCGGCAATGATCAGCTTGGGCTTGTGCTCGCGCGCGCTTTTGGCGATCTCGTCCATGTCCAGCAGCGCATCATCGCGGCGCACGCCATAGGGGATCGGCTTGAACCATTTGCCGCTCATATTGACCGGCGAGCCGTGGGTGAGATGGCCGCCCGCAGCCAGGTCCAGGCCCATGAAACTGTCGCCGGGATTGAGCAGGGCCAGGAACACCGCCTGGTTCATCTGGCTGCCGGAATTGGGCTGAACATTGGCGAAGCCGCAATCGAACAGCTTCTTGGCGCGCTCGATCGCCAGGGTTTCGATCACGTCCACATATTCGCAGCCGCCGTAATAGCGTTTGCCGGGATAGCCTTCGGCATATTTGTTGGTGAGGACCGAACCCTGGGCCTCCAGCACCGCCTTGGAGACGATGTTCTCGGACGCGATCAATTCGATCTTCTCGCGCTGGCGGCCCAATTCCAGGGCGATGGCGTCCGCCACTTCCGGATCACTCCCGGCCAACCCGCGGGTGAAAAACGAAGATTCTTCCGGAACGGAATGGGCTACGGCCGACATCACCACCACCTTATTCTTGAAGCCGGCCCGATCTAGTCGGGTCCGGCAGGGGTCGCGGATTTACCCTGCCCCGGGCACCAAATCTAGCGCGGCTTTGGTCCAATCCCGAATCTGCCGATGACGCAGGAAAAAAGGCGGGATTCCGGGATTTTTGCCGCTTTGTACGGTAATGACGTAGTAATACCCCAATCTGTACTTTAAAATAGGAATATAGGCGCCGCGATTCCAGTAAAGGCGGCCGGGAATATTGGTCACAATGCGCGATGACACACGAAGCGAAGAAGACATCCTCAAGCTGGTGACGGAAATCGTCACCGCCTATGTGAGCCGCAACGCGGTCGCGGCCGAGGATTTGCCCAATGTGATCAAAAGCGTGCACGCCACCTTGGGTGGCATCCAGGGCGCCGGGCCAGGCGCGCCCACGCGTGCGCCGGCGGTGCCGGTGAAAAAATCGGTGACGCCGGATTACATCGTCTGCCTGGAAGACGGAAAGAAACTGAAAATGCTCAAGCGCTATCTGCGCGCGCAATATGGACTGACACCCGAAGCCTATCGCGCCAAATGGAATCTGCCCGCCGATTATCCCATGACCGCGCCCAATTACGCGGCGCGGCGCAGCGAATTCGCCAAGCAGATCGGGCTTGGCAAGCCACGCCGCAAACGCGCCTAGGTCATTCTCCGCCCTGCTTTTTCAGCACATATTCAAGCTTGCGCATGGCCGCGTGAGACAGGATTTCGCGCCCGGCCTTGGCAGGTCCGACGATGCTGGCTTCGGTGCCGGTGGCCGAATCGATCGCCGTCGCCTTGACGAAATTCCCGTGCACCACGAACTCAACATAGATTTCGGATTGCGTCTTTTTGCTCAAGCCGCGCGCGACAGCTTGTGCGCGTCCCACACGATGTTGAGGGCCACGATCAGCTCCTCGATCATCTCATCGGTATGGGCGGGCGACGGGGTGAGCCTCAGCCGCTCGGTACCACGCGGCACAGTGGGATAATTGATGGGCTGGACATAGATGCCATGCTCCTTGAGCAGTGCATCGGTCACCGATTTGCACAGCGCCGCATCGCCCACGAATACGGGAACGATATGGCTGGTGCTTTCCATCACCGGAAGACCCGCCTCCGCGAGGCGGCGTTTGAGGTGCGCGGCGCGGTCGTGCAGCCGCGCGCGCTCGGCGTCGCTGGCCTTGAGATGCCGGATCGAGGCCAGGGTGGCAGCGGCAAGCGCCGGCGCCAGCGAGGTAGTGAAGATGAAGCCCGGCGCGAAAGAGCGGATGCAGTCCACGATCTCGGCCGACGTGGCAATGTACCCGCCCATCACGCCAAACGCCTTGGCCAGCGTGCCCTCAACGATGTCGATGCGGCCCATCGAGCCGTCGCGCGCCGCCACACCAGCGCCACGCGGCCCGTAAAGCCCGACGCCATGGACTTCGTCGATATAGGTGAGCGCGCTGTATTTCTCGGCCAGGTCGCAAATCGCGTTGGTGGGGGCGAAATCGCCGTCCATGGAATAGACGCCTTCAAAGGCGATCAGTTTGGGCGAGGCCGGATTGGCGGCCTTCAGCAATTCCTCGAGATGGCCCATATCATTGTGGCGGAAGACATATTTGGCTGTCCCGCCATGGCGGATGCCCTCGATCATCGAGGCATGGTTGAATTCGTCGGAGAAAATGATCAAGCCGGGCAAAATCTTGGCCAAGGTCGCCAAGGTTGCGTCATTGGAGACGAAGCCCGACGTGAACAGCAGGCCCGCTTCCTTGCCGTGGAGATCGGCCAGCTCTTTTTCCAGCTCCACATGATAGCGCGAGGTGCCGGAGATGTTGCGCGTGCCGCCGGAGCCTGCGCCCACCGCGTCGATCGCTTCATGCATGGCCGCCAGCACCTTGGGATGCTGACCCATGTTCAGATAATCGTTGGAGCACCAGACCATGATGGGCCGGCCGCCGCCATTGGAGCCGGGCGTATCACTGATGAACTCGGCTTTGGGATACTCGCCGCGCTGACGCATGATGTCGGCGAAGACGCGATAGCGGCCCTCACGCCGCAGCGCGGTCAAGGCATCCTTGAAACTGGAATCGTACGGAAATGCCATGACGGAATGCCTTTATCATCTTCCCCGGCAGAGTTTGAAAGATAGCTCAGAAGAAGTGTTTGATTCTATGCAATTTGTCACATCGGCGGTTTCCCGCGCAGATACGCCGCAGCACTTGTTGCGAGTCGTTCTTAACTCGCCATCGCCACCGCCGCATTCACCGCCACCGCGATAAAGACCGTGTTGAAGAAAAACGACACCAGGCCATGCCAAAGCACGGTGCGGCGCATCACCGTGGTCTTCACTTGCACGTCCGAGACCTGGCAGGTCATGCCTATGACGAATGAGAAATAGAGAAAGTCCCAGGGACAGGGTTCGCTCCGGCCGGGAAAATCCAGGTCGCCTCCATCATCCGCGGAAGTCCGCGGATCATCGAAATAATGGATATCCCCGTAATGGAACGCCATCGCGGTATGGAGCACCAGCCAACCTAGCGGCGCGCCGATGCCCGCCAGCGCCAGCGGCACCCATTGGATGCCGTGCTTGCGGTTCAACGCTTCGAACACGGCAGTGAAGAAGAACAGCATGGTGGCAAGGACGATCAGGATCACAATAGTGATCCCCTCATCCTCGCTCTTGGCGCGCTTGCGAAACTCGCGCGCCGACATATTGGCGGTCATCACCATGATGAGCGTGAGGAAGATGAGATAGAAAACGTCGCCGCCCAAAAGAAATGGCGATGAAAATCCCGACGCCTGCCCGGCCAGAAGGGCCGCGATCCCGCAGCTCAGCGCGATATAAAAACGTGCGTGGCGGCGTAACGCCGTCATCATGCGTCTGGACATGGCGCGGAGACTAGCTGAGTCGGGCAACGCCCGTTAGAGACGGAACCGAACCTGATCGATCCAGAAGCGTTCCATGCGCTTCAGAGTCACGTTCATCACGTCCAGATCGGGCTGGCCCACATTGCCCACGGCTTCCAGCGAGCCCAGATGACGGTCGAACAACTCGGCCACCATGATCTTCACCTGCTCGCCTTTTTCGGTGAGCCGCACCAGGACCGAGCGGCGGTCGGCTTCGGACCGTTCGTGATGGATATAGCCCGACTCCACCAGCTTTTTGAGATTGTAGGAAACGTTGGAGCCCAGATAATGGCCGCGCGTGCGCAGTTCGCCCGCGGTCAGTTCCTGGTCGCCCACATTGAACAGCAGCAGCGCCTGGACGGAGTTGATCTCGCGCTCGTCGCGGCGGTCCAACTCATCCTTGATCACATCCAGCAATTGGCGATGCAGCCTCTCGACCAGGTTGAGCGTCTCGAGATAATGCTTGCGCAGGGACACGACGCCGTCTAGCGCCGTCGCGACTTTCGGTTTGACCATAGCTGTCGCCGTCATGTCTTCACCCCCTCCGCATTCGCGGAGCCCACCTGATTTTTGTTACGGCAAGAGTAGGGCGAAGTGATTAAGGCCTCGTAAAATCCGAAAGCCGCGGCGCAGAACCTGCTTGGATGCTCACTTATGGAAAAGAAAGTGTGAACTCACTGTGCCGCATTGCCGGCAAAGCTGAGTTCGCGGGCGCCCAAAGGCTCGAAATACCCCGCCACATCCCGGTCAGTGACCGCGGCCAGCGCGGAAGGCTCCCACCGGGGCCTGCCATCCTTGTCCCGCAACAAGGCGCGCACGCCTTCGCGGAAATCATGTCCCATTACGACGCGGCTGCCCACGCGATATTCCATTTTGAGACACTCGTTCCGCGGCAGCCCCTTTCCTTGCCGCACCAGCTGGAAGGCGAGCTTGAGCGAGGTGGGGGAACGGCCTCGGATCGCCCGCGCCGTCTCGGCCGCGAAATCGCTGCCGTCGCGATCCAGCCGCTCCAGTACGGCTTCGATCGAGTGGGCGGCGAAGACGCGATCTATCAGGGAGCGGTGCTCCGCCATCAGCGACGGCGGCGCGGGGCGGGCAAAGATGGAAATGATTTTGTCCGGCGCTTCGCCCACGGCGAGACGCGCGGTCAGTTCTTCGTGATTGGACGCGGCGACGCTATGGGTCATCAGACCCAGCGCCAGTGCATCGCCCAGGCCGATGCGCGCGCCGGTGAGCGCCAGATACATGCCGGTTTCGCCGGGACAGCGAGAAAGGAAAAAACTCGCGCCGATGTCGGGAATGAAACCGATGCCGGTTTCCGGCATGGCGAACACCAGATCGTCATCGGCAAGGCGATAAGGCGCATGCACGGAGACCCCGGCGCCGCCGCCCATCACCACGCCATGGGTGAGCGCGACATAGGGCTTGGGAAAAGCGCCGATCAACCCGTTAAGGCGATATTCGTCGCGCAGGAAATTGGCGGCGGCCGGCGTCTTGTCGATGCTGCTGTCCGCCATGGCGCGGATGTCGCCGCCGGCGCAAAAGGCGCGCGGGCCTGCGCCCTGGATCGCCACCATGCGGATGGTGGGATCCTGCCCCCATTCCAAAAGCATCTTGTGCATGCCGATGCACATGCCGTGGGTGAGCGCATTGAGGGCTTTGGGCCGGTTGAGGGTGATGAGGCCCAAAGCGTCCCTGGTCTCGAACAGGATGTCGGGCTCGGCCTCTTGCATCGCGGCAGATTAACCGGGGATTCCAGGGTGGCAAGGCGCAGACTTGCGTGGGCGGTGGCGAATTGGCAAGACATTGGCATGAGCGCCTATCCCGCCACGCGCATGCGACGTCTCCGCCGTCACGACTGGACGCGGCGGCTGGTGGCCGAGAATACGCTGACCGCGGCGGACCTGATCTGGCCCATCTTCGTGATCGAAGGCGAGAACAAGCGCGAGGCCGTGGCCTCGATGCCCGGCGTCGAGCGCTTTACGGTGGACGTTGCTGTCCAGGCGGCGAAGGAGGCGGCGGCCTTAGGCATTCCTGTGATCGCGCTGTTTCCCTCCACCGATCCCAAGCTGAAAAGTGAGGACGGGCGCGAAGCCGTTAACGCCGGCAATCTCATCTGCCGCGCGGTGCGCGCGATCAAGCAAGCCGTGCCAGAAATCGGCATCCTCTGCGATGTGGCGCTCGATCCCTATACCAGCCACGGCCATGACGGGCTGATCCGCGACGGCGATGTGCATAATGATTCCACCATCGAGGTCCTGGTACAGCAGGCTTTGGTGCAGACCACGGCCGGCGCCGATATCATTGCTCCCTCCGACATGATGGACGGGCGGGTGGGCGCGATCCGCGCCGCGCTGGAGAGCCACGGCCATCACAACACACTGATCATGGCCTATGCCGCCAAATATGCCTCGGCCTTCTACGGGCCGTTCCGGGATGCGGTGGGGTCGTCGCAAGTGAAAAGCTCGGGCCTCAAGGCCGGCGACAAGCGCAGCTACCAGATGGATCCGGCCAATAGTGACGAAGCCTTCCGCGAAGTGGCGCTGGACCTGGAAGAAGGCGCCGACATGGTGATGGTCAAGCCAGGCATGCCTTACCTCGATTTGGTGCGCCGGGTGAAGGAGCGTTTCGGCGTCCCCACTTTCGCCTATCAGGTGTCGGGCGAGTATTCGATGCTCTCAGCCGCGTTCGAGAAGGGTTGGCTGGACCGCGACCGCGCCGTGATCGAGACCCTCACCGGTTTCAAGCGCGCCGGCGCCAGCGGCGTGTTGACCTATTTTGCGCTGGAAGCGGCGAGGCTTTTGAAATAACCCCCATCTGTCTCTTTCGCGCAAGCGCCCAGAGACATCTTCCCCCGCCAGCGGCTTCGCCGCGCGTGGGAAGAAAGCCGGTGCGCGCTGCTAATCCCTTTTTGTCGAGAACAGGCTTCTGAGCAAAATTTCCGCGCGGCTGGGCAGGACGTGCAATCCCGAGCGGCGCTGGCCCAGATCGACCACATTCTCAAGCACCAGCATGGCCAGGCCGTGCACTGCCGACCATACCGCCAGGCCCAGCGCGGAATCGTGCAGCGCAGAGCCGATCTCGTCACCGATCGCGTCGGCGGCGTGGCCCAGCGCCGGAAATTTGTCGCGATTGGGAATCTGGGAGCCGAACATCAGCCGCGCCACGGCTGGCCGCTTGGCGACAAAGCGCATATAGGCGGCGCCGATATTGGCAACGCGATCCGATTCCGGGCCCGGCATCTTGGCGGCTTCGACGATGTATTGACGCAGTTCGTGAAAGCCTTCGACCCCCAATTCCACCAGCAGCGCCTCGTGATTGGGGAAATGGCGATAGGGCGCGGCATGGCTTACGCCGGCGCGCCTGGCCACGGCGCGCAGGGTAAGCGCGGAGAGCGAGCTTTCTTCCAGGATGGCGCGAGCGGCATCAAGCAGGCCGTTGCGCAGATCGCCGTGATGATAGGGACGATCTGCTTCAGAGGATTTTCCGGCAGCTTTGGCTTCGGTGGCGCATTGCTCGTTGTTCATGGCATGTCTTTCTTGCTGGACCGTATCATCTCCTGGCGCGCGAACAGGCTGGAGGTGTCCCAGCGTTTGCCGCCAAGATTCTCCACCTCGGCATAGAATTGATCGACCAGGGCAGTGAGCGGCAGGCTGAGGCCGGCACGCCGCGCTTCATCCAGGCAGATCGCCAGATCCTTGCGCATCCACTCGACCGCGAAGCCGTGATCGTAATGGCCTGCCGCCATGGTTTTGGTGCGGTTTTCCATCTGCCAGCTTTGCGCCGCCCCCTTGGAGATCACCTCTTCAACGGCTTCGATGTCCAAACCCGCCGCGCGTGCCAGGCTGAATCCTTCGGCCAAGCCCTGAAGAATACCTGCAATGCAGATTTGGTTGACCATCTTGGTGAGCTGGCCCGAACCCGCGGGGCCCAGGCGCCGCGACTGGCGGGCATAGCAGGCCATCACCGGCTCGGCCCTGGCGTACGCGGCTTCGCTGCCGCCGCACATGATGGTGAGCTTGCCATTGACCGCGCCTGCCTGGCCGCCCGACACCGGCGCGTCGAGGAATTCGAAACCGCGCTCTTTGGCTACCCCTGCCAATTCTTGCGCGATGGTCGCCGACGCCGTGGTGTGGTCCACGAACAGACTGCCCTTGCGCATCGCGGCGAAGGCGCCATCCTGCCCCAGGGTCACTTCGCGCAGGTCGCCATCGCGGCCGACGCAGGAGAACACGATCTCGGCACCCTGCACTGCCTCGGCGGGCGTGGTGGCGGCCTTGCCGCCATATTCCTTCACCCAGGCATGCGCCTTGGCCGCCGTGCGGTTGAACACCGTCACGTCATGTCCGGCGCGGGCGAGATGCCCCGCCATCGGGTAGCCCATCACGCCAAGGCCGATAAAAGAAACTTTCATGCCTAGATTATTCTCCCACCGCGAGCTTGGGCCGGCTTGCTTCCGCGGCGAGCTTGAATTTCATGTGAAGAAGCGCTTCCTCCATCGCTTTCTGCACTTCGGGATCAAGGCCTTCGGTAAGATAGTCTTCCAATGCTTCTCGGTAATCGTGGATCGCAGCCAGGATCGGCGCCGACGCCGGCAAAAGATGCAGGCGCCGGATGCGGCGGTCGGCGGGATCGGGACGGCGCTCGAGAAATCCGCGTGCTTCCAGCCGGTCCACCAGGCGCCCCACCGTGATGGGCTCGACTTCGCAGATAACGGCCAGTTCGATCTGGGAAAGGCCCGGCTGACGCTCCAGCCGAGCCAGGATCAGGCCCTGAGCCCTGGTCATGCCGTAGTTGCGGGCCCATTGGTCGAAGCGGGTGCGCATTCGGCGCGCCACGTCATTGAGAACGATGACGAAGTCTCGATCCAGGTTTTTCATGGCCCGAATATGAGCAGCGTTATTATAACGCGCAAGACTTTAAGCGGAGACAACTAAACCATTGTACGGATTGGCACTTTCAGCGCCCCGGCTCGAGTGCATTGTAGCGTCCGAGAAAAAACACCAGGGGCGCCGACTCCGAGGGGCGGGAAAAACGCAAAACCCGCCCCAGGAAAATCGTGTGATCGCCGGCTTCCAGCCTCTGTTCGGTGGCGCATTCGAATACCGCCAATGAATCGGCCAGCGCGGGAGGGCCGAGTTCGGTCTCGAGCAGCGCGATCCCGTCGAGGGAATGTTCGCCGGGCCGGGCCAGACGCGCCGAGACGTCTTTATGTCCGGTGCCCAGGATGCTCACCGTGAAGCCGGTGGCTTGGGCGAAGATGTCATGCCGGTAGGAACGGCGATCCATGCACCAGAGAACCAAAGGCGGCTCCAGCGACACCGAGGTGAAGGAATTCACCGTGATGCCGATATGCTCATCCTGGTCGGCATGGCCGGCGGTCACCACCGCCACGCCGGTGGGAAAACAGCCCAGTGCGTCTCTAAAACCCCGCGAATCCATGGGCGTAGCTAACCTCAAGCGCAGCCCGCTTCATACTCGGTTAAGAGCCCTAATGCATGATCCGCCTGGGTAAATCTGGGCCAAAAGGCGCAAAGCCGTCCGGCCCTGCGTGAGGTTGGGACATGGCCGACGGCCAGATCATCATCAAGAAAATCAAGAAGGGCGGGCATGGCGGACACCATGGCGGCGCCTGGAAAGTCGCGTATGCCGACTTCGTGACCGCGATGATGGCGTTCTTCCTCCTGATGTGGCTGATCAACACCACCACGCCGGAGCAGAAACGCGGCATCGCCGATTATTTCGCGCCCCAATCCATTGCCCAGACCGTGTCCGGTTCGGGCGGCGTGTTGGGCGGCAAGGTGATGGGTCAGGAATCGGCGCACGCCGGCGGCGCGCAATCGGTGATGCAGAAACAATCGCCTCCCTCGCCCACCAGTCCGGTGAAATCGCTGGCGACCAATGTCACCCAAGGCGCGTCCGGCACCAGCCAGACCGCGGACAGCAATTCCAACGCCAGTTCGAGCCAGGATGGCGAATTCGCCCATGCCGCCGAAGCTATCCGGCAATCGGTCCAGGACAATCCTGATCTGGCCAATCTTTCCCACCAGGTGATGCTGGAACAGACCCCACAGGGCCTGCGCATCCAGCTGGTGGACCAGGATGGACGGCCCATGTTCCAGCAGGGGTCGGCCGAGCCCATGGCCTACACCAAGAAGTTGTTGGCAGTGGTGGGCCAGGTGATCGATACCCTGCCTAACCGGGTCTCGATCAGCGGGCATGTCAGCGGAAATGACATAGGCCAGGGCGGCAACGCCTGGGAACTTTCGTCGGCCCGCGCCAATGCCGCCCGCGCCCTGCTTCAGAGCGGCGGCCTTCCCTCGGACCGCATCTATGAAGTGGCAGGCAAAGCCGGCTCCGAACCTTTGCTGCCGGAAGACCCCAGCGCCTCGGCCAACCGCCGCCTTTCCATCCTTTTGATGCGCGAGGCCCCGCCGGCGCCTCCCGGCCACAGTCTGTAAAAATACTTATTTTCGGGGCGATAGCGCCCGCGCGTACACCTTACAGCGCATATTTTGTTGCGAGGTCCGCATAGGCTTGGTCATAATTGCGCCGTGACCGATCTTCGCAACGCCCGCGTTCCGCAATTCTTCCTCACACCGGGGGGGCCTTGCCCCTATTTGCCGGGCAAGGTGGAACGCAAGGTCTTTGCCCGCCTCACCGGTCCCCTGGCCCAGCCGCTCAGCGAAGCGCTCACCCATTCCGGATTCCGCCGCAGCCAGTCCATCGCCTATCGTCCGGCTTGCGAGGGCTGCAATGCCTGCGTGTCGGTGCGGGTGGTGGCGGACGAGTTCGCCATGAGCCGCAGCCAGAAGCGCATTGCCCGGCGCAACCGGGATCTCGCGCGCGCGTCCGCCCCGGCGGAAGCGACGCGCGAGCAGTTCGCACTGCTGCGCACCTATCTGGATTCGCGCCATTCGGGCGGCGGCATGAGCGACATGGGTCTGTTCGATTATGTCGCGATGGTGGAAGAGACGCCGGTCAACACCCACATCGTGGAATATCGCCGGCCCGACGGCACGCTGCTGGCGGCGGCGCTCAGCGATATCCTGCGCGACGGACTTTCGATGGTCTATTCCTTTTTCCATCCCGGCGAGGATGCGCGCAGCCTGGGCACCTACATGATCCTCGATCACATCGAAGCGGCGCGCGCGCGCGAGCTTCCTTATGTCTATCTCGGCTATTGGGTGCGCAATTCCGACAAGATGGATTACAAATCGCGCTTCTCGCCGCTGGAAGCGCTGGGTCCCGATGGCTGGGGACCGCTCAAGATAAATTCACGACGCTAGAGTCTGTAGCCTTTCCGGCCGCTCGCCCAAGCTCGCGGCGTCGGCCTCCTCTCGCATGTCCACCGGACATGCTCGCGCGCTATTGCGCGCCGGAGGCTGACCCACCAAACCGCGCCTTCCAGTCCGCCACCTGCTCATCGGTGAGCTTGGGGAACAGGACGTCCGGCGAATGGATGGGCTGACCCGCCTCCAATTCATCCAGCGCCTGGGCCATGGGCCGATCCGGCCAGGGAATGAGATCGGGACCACCGCCGATGGGTTGGATGGTCTCGTGAATCTTCCGCGCCATCCCGGGCATCACCGGCCAAGTGAGATGCGCGAATTGATGCACCAGATTGAGTCCCATGCGCACGCCCACCGCGGCTTTGGCGCGGTCGGTCTTGATATGGGTCCAGGGCGCGGCCTTGGTGAGATATTCATTGCCCGCCACCCAGATGGCGCGCAGCTCGCCCATGGCTTTACGGAATTCCGCCACTTCCATATAGTCCGTGTACTGTGCAATCCGCCGGTCCAGCTCGTTGGCGAGCGCGCGCTCTTCCTCGCCATATTCGCCTTCGCCCGGCACGCGGCCATCGAAACGCGCGGCGCAGAATTTCGTCACCCGGTTGACGAAATTGCCCAGCACGTCGGCCAGATCCTTGTTGATGGTGCCGGCGAATTGCTCCCAGGTGAAATTGGAATCCGAACCTTCCGGCGCATTGGCGATCAAATAATAGCGCCAGTAATCGGCGGGCGCGACGTCCAGCGCCGTGTCCATGAAGATGCCGCGCTTGCCGGAGGTGGAGAATTTGCCGCCGTCATAATTGAGCCAGTTGAAGCCCTTGAGCCGGTCCACCTTCTTCCAAGGTTCCTCCGACCCCATGATGGTGACGGGAAAGCCCACCGTGTGGAAAGGCACATTGTCCTTGCCCATGAATTCCCAATAAGTGACGTCCTTCGCTTTATCGCCGAACCACCAGTCGCGCCAAGAATCGCCTTTTCCATGTGCATCGGCCCATTCCTTGGTGGCGGAGATATATTCGATGGGCGCATCGAACCAGACGTAAAAAACTTTGCCCTTGAGCTTGCCGTCGGCGATGTCGGCCGGCACGGGAATGCCCCATTCCAAGTCGCGGGTGATGCCGCGATCTTTCAATCCTTCGTCCAGCCACTTGAAGGCGATGGAGGTGACAATGGGCGACCAGTCCGCCTTATGGCTCTCAATCCAGGCGCGCAGCTTATCGGAGAATTGCGATTGCTTGAGAAACAAATGAGTGGAATCGCGGATCTCGATATCCTCGGCACCCGACACCGCCGAACGCGGGCGGATCAAATCCACGGGATCGAGCACGCGGGTGCAATTCTCGCACTGGTCGCCCCGCGCCCGGTCATAGCCGCAATGCGGACAGGTGCCGATCACATAACGGTCGGGCAGGAAGCGGCCATCGGTGGCGGAATAGGCCTGTTTGGTTGTGCGCAGTTCCAGGAAACCGTTCTTCCACAATTGGCGGGCGAAATGCAGCGTGAGTTCGTGGTTCTGCGGCGAAGACGAGCGCCCGAAATGGTCCCAGGAGAGACCAAACGCGTCACCCAGCTCGCGCTGCACCTTGTGCCATTTTGCGCAATAGTCGGCGACCGCCGTGCCCTCTTCCAGCGCTGCCAATTCCACCGGCGCGCCATGTTCGTCGGTCGCGCAGATCGCCAAGGTGTCATAGCCCCGGGCACGGCAGAACCGGGCGAAAACATCGGCGGGCAGCATCGAGCCCACCAGATTGCCCAGATGCTTGACCCCGGCGACATATGGCAGGGCGGACGTGATGAGAACGCGTTTCATGGGGATTTTGCTATATGGTTCGGCCTGCCCTCATACAGGGGTTGGGCGCGCGAGGGAAACGGATATGCGCGAGAAAAACGCCGGAAAATGGCTGGCCGCGGCTGCCTGTTGGCTGGCGCTGGGCACCGCCCACGCCCAGCCGGTGCAACCCCTTCCCCGCCACACCGCGCCAGTGCCTTTGGACGCGCCGTCAGTGACGATCGGCAATGGCACGATCCAGGCCAGGATTTATCTTCCCGATCCGGGGCGCGGTTTTTATCGCGGCACGCGGTTCGACCAGTCCGGCGTGATCGGCAGCCTGACCGTGGGGCAGCAGGATTTTTACGGACCATGGTTCGACCGCGTCTCGCCCGAGATCATGGATTATGCCTTCACGCCAGAAGGCGTGGTGGGCGGACCGGACAGCGCGATCTCGGGTCCGGTCGAGGAATTCGCGCCGGTGGGTTTCGATCAGGCCCGGCCCGGTGGCACCTTCATCAAGATCGGCGTCGGCCTGCTGAAAAAGCCGGATGATGCGCCCTACAATCATTACCGCATCTATGACATCGCCGATGCCGGCATCCGCAAGGTCGGCCATGATGCGTCGAGCATAACCTTCACCCAGGATGTAGCCGGAGCCTTTCGCTATCAGAAAATCATCCGCCTGACGCCCGGCAGAGCCGAGATGCGCATCGAGCATGTGCTGACCAACGGCGGCAACGCGCAGCTCACCACCACGGTATACGACCATAATTTCCTGAAGCTCAGCCCCGGCAATGCCGATGTCGCCGTGACGTTGCCTTTTCCCGTCACGCCGGACAAAGCGCCCGACCCGGCACTGGTGCGGATCGACGGCAACCGCATCGCCTTTCAACGTCCGCTCGCGGACAAGGAGGTCGTGTCGTTCCTGATCCAGGGTTATGGCGCCAGCCCGAGCGATTATGACATCCGTGTAGACGACACCAAGACCGGCGCGGGCATGCGGGTGACGGGCGACAATCCGCTGGTGAAGCTCAATCTCTGGTCCATCCGCACGGCTATGGCGGTCGAGCCCACCATCGCCATCGATCTGGCGCCCGGCGCCAGCAAGCACTGGACCTATGTCTATACCTATAAGGCGCGTTAACCCAGTTGCAGCACCGGTCGCGGATCATTTGAGCGGCGCGAGCGAAAATGCTATCGCCT
>DATBAP010000059.1:0-2376 GCA_036271455.1 Rhizomicrobium sp. | reverse complement strand
GCCCTGGTGATCGACCTGCAATCCGTGCGGCAGGTTGTATTCATTCTCGCCCTTGCCCGGTGCGGCGCTGCCGGATTCGGCCAAAAACTTGCCCTCGGGCGAATACTTCACAATCCGGTTGTTGCAGTAGCCGTCGCTGACAAAGATATTGTCTTGCTGGTCCCAAGCCACATCGGTGGGCCGGCATAGCGTGTATTTCTCGTCCGGCGGATTGGGCCCCTTCGGCGTGGCATAAGGACCTTCGGCCTGGCTGGGGCGATGACCGACGATCATCAGGACCTTGGTGCCCTCGGGATTGAACTTGGTGATGACATTGGTGCCCTCGTCTACCGTCCAGATATTGTCGTGGCGATCGACGCGCACCGAATGGGCAAAGGCGAAGCCATAAAAGCCCTTGCCGATTTCCTTGATGAATTTGCCGTCGGGTCCGAACTCCCAAAGCCTTGTCTGTGGCCCGCGGAAGAAGGCGAAGACATCGCCCTTGGAGTTGGTGGCCACGCCCTGCATTTCACCCATGGTGTCACCGGGGGGCATCTTGAAGAAATTGGGCACCGCCTCATAGGGCAGTTCCGGCGCACTGGCGTAAGCCGTGGCCGCGGACTGCGCGACTGCCGCGACAGGTGTGAGCAACAAGGAAACAGCGGCCGTCGCCGCCAGACATGCCTTCACAGGAAACCTCCCCGATAAACCCGCGCGTCTCGTGGCGCATGGTTGCCGGGGGGAAGTGTATACAGCAAAGCGACAAGGGCAAGACGGTGGCGCCGCTACGTTGCATTGCAGCGTCAGTTTGAGCTGGCGTCAGTTCGGATCGTGCATGGGGGGCGGGGCCACAACCTTGGCCTTCTTCAGCGCTTTCTTGCCGGGATGGGTGGAAGACGGGCCGGCCTGGGACGCGTCCTGTGACGGGCCCGAATTCTGAGCGGTGGGGGGCGGCCCCGCGACACCGGAAACCGACTTTTGATCAGCGGTGCCATGCGTCGCCGTGACGGTCTTCGCATGGGCGGTCATGACCGTCGCGGGAATGAGAGCGATCACAAAAACTACGGCAATGGGCTTCATGGCCATCTCCTGTCCTGTCTTGATAACAGACAGGACAGATGACGGTTTCCCAAGTTCCGGCCGCTACCGTTTCAGCATCGGCTTGCCTTCATGGGCGACCAAAAGATCATGCATGTCGTCGGCATGCTCCTCCTCGACCGCAAGAATGCCTTCGATCATCACCCGGGTGGTGGGGTCGTCATTGCCGAAATAGCGGATCAGCTCGCGATAATGATCGACGGCGATACGCTCAGCGATCAGGTTCTCGCGGATCAGTTCGACCAGATTGCCGCCTTGCGAATATTGCGAGGTCGAGCGGGTGGTAAGACCTTCCGGATTGAAGTTCGGTTCGCCGCCCAGCTGGTTGATGCGTTCGGCGACGGACTGGGCATGTTCCCACTCTTCCTTGGCATGTTCGGCGAATTCCGCCTTCACGCCTTCGCTGGAAATGCCATGGGCGGCGATGGCGTGCTGACTGTAGCGCAAGGTGCAGACCAGCTCGGTCGCCAGCACCGCCTGCAGAATCTCGATCGTCTTCTTGACGTCGCCACCATAGTTGGTGCCAAGCGCGCCCTGTTCCAGATGCTTTTTGGCGCGGTCGCGCAGAGTCTGGACATCGGACAGAAATGGCTGGGTCTTATCGTTCATGAAAATCTCCTGATGCTTGC
The DNA here is from genome assembly GCA_036271455.1 of Rhizomicrobium sp. Taxonomy (GTDB): domain Bacteria; phylum Pseudomonadota; class Alphaproteobacteria; order Micropepsales; family Micropepsaceae; genus Rhizomicrobium. Next base: position 670 of record DATBAP010000059.1, on the reverse strand, counting down.
TGGTCAATAACGGCGCGCCATGCTGAAACCGAGTTTGTCCTCTTCCCAGCCGGCGGAAATGGCGGCAGCAATGCTGAGCACTGCACCGAACAGAAGCGCAAAGGCGCTCCAGAGCGCCGCCCAGCCGGCGGCCTTGCGCACCAGATCCAATTCCTGGCGCATCTGCGATTCAACGGAATCCACCCGCTGGACCGCCCCATCATAGGCGCCGCCGGCATCCTTTGCGGTCAGCCGCACCAGATCGTCATGATTGGCGTTGTGCGCGGGATTGCCGGGATGAAGATCCGCCAGGAGCACGCGGGCAGCTTCCTGCTTGTCCTGTTCCAGATCGGCGCCGCGCATATCGCCGTGCGGCCCCATGGGCGCCAGCAGCACATCGGACCAATAAGCGGCGATAGCGCTGTCATTGCGCGGCGACGCGCCATTAAGGCTTGGGCCACCGCCTGCCGCGACAAGCGCAAGAAGCACAAGACCGGCGACGACCGTGATCGCCCACACCACCAACCCATGCAGGCCAGCACGCCATTCCTCTTCGCGCCGGGTCTCGAGCGCCGGCCCGATCAGCCGGCCCGCGACATGGCCGCCAGCGGCGAAACCGAAAGCCTGCGCCGCCAGCACATAGATCGCGCCCAGGGTCAGGAACGTACCGCCGCCGGTCCGGGGCATCAGG
>DATBAP010000058.1:0-19891 GCA_036271455.1 Rhizomicrobium sp. | reverse complement strand
ATCTGGCCGACGTGGAAGGCGGCGACATCAGGCTCACCCATATGGGCAAGCGCTTCGCCGAAGCCGATTTGAATGAGCGCAAGGAGATTTTCTCCCGCGCCTTGATGAATTACGTGCCGTTGGCGGTGCATATCCGCCGGGTGCTGGACGAACGGGCCAGCCATTCCGCGCCCCGCCGCCGTTTCCTGGACGAGCTGGAAGACCATATGACCGAGGAAGCGGCGGAAGACACGCTCAAGACCGTGGTGAGCTGGGGCCGTTTCAGCGAACTGTTCTCGTATGACGATGATGCGGCATTGTTCAGTCTGGAAAATCCGACTTAGTTTTGTTCACCCCTCCGGCCTTCGCATCGCAAGCGCTGCTATGGCCGCCTCCCCTGCCAGCATGCTGCGCATACGCAGGGGAGGAAGGGCATGGCCAAGCTTCTAGATGATCAAGCAGTCGCGTGGGCGGGTTTTTCCATCACCCGCTCCGCTGGAAAGATAAGCCGCGCGGTGGTTCCCAGATTCAGCGCGCTTTCCAGTTCCAAGGTGCCGCCATGGCATTCCATCAAGGCCTTGGCCAGCGCAAGGCCCAGCCCTGTGCCTTCGACATTGCGCGCGAAAGGCGAGGCGATCTGGCGGAACGGCTCCAGCGCCGCCTGGATGAACTCCGGCGCGATGCCAATTCCGGTGTCGGATACCGAAATCGCAAGGCTGCCCTCCTCGCCGCGCTCGACGCTGGTGCGCACCGCGCCGCCCGGCGGCGTGAATTTGACGGCATTGGAGAGAAGATTGAGCAGAATCTGCTTCACTCTCAAGCGATCACCATAAAGCGGGGGAATGTCACCGGCCACACCCTGGGTGAGGCTGAGCCTGGCTTCCACGGCGCGCCCTCGCATCAGCTTCATGCATTCGCCGATCAAGTCCTTGGCCCCGATCTCCTCGCAATTGAGCTCGAATTTTCCGGCTTCGGCCTTGGAAAGATCGAGGATGTCGTTGATCAAGGCCAACAGATGACGGCCTGCGCCGTGGATGTCATGGGCATAGTCGCGGTAACGGGCATTGCCCAAGGCGCCGAACATTTCCCCGCCCAGCACTTCGGAGAAGCCGATAATGGCGTTGAGCGGGGTGCGCAATTCGTGACTCATCAAAGCGAGAAAATTGCTCTTGGCGCGGCTGGCCTCATGCGCGACGGACAGGGCATCGCTCAACTCCTGTTCACGGTCCTGGAGCAGCGACACTTTACAGCGCAGCAGCGCCTCACCCGTGACAATGCCCAGATAGCGGCCTTTGGCGGTGACCACGAAACACTCGATCAAGGCGTCCGGATTTTCGACCAGCAAGGTCGCGCCCAAATCGGAGAATTGCACATGCTCGTCCACGATCAGGGGCGCGAGATTGGCGAGCTTGAGGACGGATTTCCGGCTGTACAGCTCGGGCGCATATTGGCGGGCATAACGGGCGAGAAAGATCAGCCGGTTGACCAGGCCCGCGACGGCGCCAGACTCATCAAGCACCGCGACCGCGGGCACCGCCGGATTGTCGAGAAGCCACGCGAAGACTTCACCACAGGTCATGGTGTGGGAGAGCGCCCGGGCCGCGATCGCCAGCGCGCCCGCGGTTTGCGGGCGGGCCGGATTTTGTTCTGTTTCGATGTCGCGCACGGCCAAAGCGTTTTCTGATCCGGCCGGAACGCTAGGCGGGCCTTGGTGTTTCAGGGGTTAATGAGTTCCAAAAACCGGCTTTTATTCGATGAAGTTATTGTGACAGAGGCCCCACTCACTTGGCCGCGCGGAAATTCAGATCGCTGTCCGCCACCATATCCAAGGTCGCGGCCCAGGCCGCCACATTCTGGTTGAGTTCGCCGCGTCTGACGATCGCCAAGGTGTCGTCGGCGGAATGGTGATAATCGAAATAGCGGTTGGCGTCCTGGCTCAGCGCCAGTACCGGCACGCCGGCATGCTGGATATCTTCCACATCGCTGCCCGCATCCAAAGCCGGCGTGGTGGCGACCATGATCTTGAGCGGCGCAAGAATTCCGGATAGCGGCGACAATTCGAGATTGGCGGCCGCGCCCGGCGGCAATTCCAGCTTGTAGACATTGTCGCTGCCCAGATCGCTTTCCCCCGCCATGACGATCTTGTCGAGCTCGTTCTTGTGCATGTCGAGATAAGCCGCGCCCGAGCCGCCGGTCTCTTCTGAGCCCCAGAACACCACGCGGATAGTGCGGGCGGGATGGCGCGGCAATTGGGCGATCAAATGCCCCGCTGCGGCGGCGATAGCCACACCGGCGCCGTCATCGATGGCGCCCGTGCCAGGATCCCAACTGTCGATATGGCCGCCCACCACGATTACCTGATCGGGACGACTGCTGCCCGCCACATCGCCCGAAATCGTCCAGGCGGTAGCGTTCACCACATGCGACTGCAGCAGCAGATGCAGGCGCACGGGTCCGCGCACCGCCATATGTTCAAGCAGATCGGCATCCGGCACGCCCAAGGCGCCCGCCGGAATCCGGGGCGCGTCGGCGGCATACAGGGTGGTGCCGGTATGCGGTGCCCGCGCCGTGCTGGTCGAGATCGAGCGCGTAAGATAGGCGACAGCGCCCCGGCGCGAGGCTTCCGATGGCGCATAGCGCGCCGCCACCGCCGCGCCATAACCGCTGCCGTCCTGGGTGCGGGTCATGGGCTGGCTGACCAGCAGGATCTTGCCCACAAAGGCATTGGCGGGCGCGGCACGAAGCTCGGCCATGCTCTTCAGCACCACCAATTCGGCGGTGATGCCTTCGGGTGGCGTGGACACCGAATTGCCCAGGCCCAGGATCGCCAGCTTCTGTGGGAAGGGCGATAAGATCTCGGCGCTCTCCGCATCTCTCAGCCAAGCCTGCTTGGCAAAAGGCTCGGCATGGACATTGGTGAAGCCCAGCGCCTTCATCTTGGCCAGGGCCCAATCGCGCGCGCGCATCTGGGCGGGCGACCCGGCCGGACGCGGACCGATCTCCGTGGTGAGGGATTCCAGCACGTCATAAGCGGTGGGATCGGTGAGCGCCTGGTCGCGCAGACGAACAGCGGTGGCCGGATCGGCGAAGGCTGGAACCGCCGAGAGAATGATCAAACCCAAAAGCGAAGCGAATTTGATCATTCTTCTCCCCACTCCAATCTTGGCGCGCCGAATTTTGGCACCTAAGCAGGAGCGTCGCGCGGAGCGTGCGTATAGCACGTGAGCACGCGCGACGCACTCAGGGGCCAAAAGGCTAGCGCCTAGTTCTTGGCGGTATCTACCAGTTTATTCTTAGCAATCCACGGCATCATAGCGCGCAGCCGCTTGCCCACTTCCTCGATGGGGTGCTGCTCGCCCCGCGCGCGGGTGGCCTTGAACGAGGTCTGGCCTGCCTTGTTCTCCAACACCCAGTCGCGGGCGAATTTTCCGCTCTGGATGTCGTCCAGCACCCGCTTCATCTCGGCCTTGGTGGCCGGGGTGATGATGCGCGGACCGGTGACATATTCGCCATATTCGGCGGTGTTGGAGATGGAGTAATTCATGTTGGCGATGCCGCCTTCATAGATCAAATCCACGATCAGCTTCACTTCGTGGAGGCATTCGAAATACGCCATCTCGGGGGCATAACCGGCTTCCACCAAAGTCTCGAAGCCGGCGCGGATCAGCTCCACCAGGCCGCCGCACAAGACCGCCTGTTCGCCGAACAGATCGGTCTCACATTCCTCGCGGAAATTGGTCTCGATGATGCCGGCGCGGCCGCCGCCGATCGCCGACGCATAAGACAGTCCCAGATCCTGGGCATTGCCGGAGGCGTCCTGATGCACTGCGATCAGGCAGGGCACGCCGCCGCCCTTGAGATATTCGCCGCGCACAGTGTGGCCGGGGCCCTTGGGCGCAACCATCAGCACATCCAGATCCTTGCGGGGTTCGATCAAACGGAAATGGACATTGAAACCATGGGCGAACATCAGCGCCGCGCCCTGCTTCATGTTTTTCTCAAGATCATTCTTCCAGATGTCGGCCTGAAGCTCGTCGGGTGTCGCCATCATCATCACGTCCGCCGATTTGGCGGCGTCGGCGACGCTCATCACCTTGAAGCCGGCGGCTTCCGCCTTCTTGGCCGAGGCGCCGGGACGGACCGCGATCACCACATCCTTGACCCCGGAATCGCGCATATTCTGCGCATGAGCATGGCCCTGGGAGCCAAAGCCGATCACCGCGACCTTTTTGTTCTTGATCAGATTGAGATCGGCGTCCCGATCGTAATAGACCCGCATTTTCCTATCCTTTTCTGGCGCCCGCCTTTTATCCGCTCCAGGAAAAGTGGGCAATTGTTCCCGGCTCATATGTCACATGCAGGAAAGCCGCTAATCGCTGTCGCGGCTGATGGCGGCGACGCCGGTGCGCGAGACGTCGGTAAGCCCCAGCGCCCGCATGGCTTCGATGAAGCTGGAGATTTTGGCGGGCGCGTCGGTCAGCTCAAACACCCCGCCCTCGTCCAGGGCGCGGGCGCCGAATGTCTCCGCCGCCGCCTTCGCCGCTTTCAGCGCGCCGCGCGAGACTTTCACCAGCGCCATTTCCCGCTCGATGGCGCCGGAGGCAAAAGTCCAATTGGTGACGGCATGAACCGGCACCACGCGGCGAAGCTGCGCCTCGATCTGTTCGATTACCTGGGGCGGGCCCGAGGTGACGATGGTGATGCGCGAGGTGCCCGCCTTGGGGTCCACCTCGGCCACGGTAAGGCTTTCGATGTTATAGCCGCGCCCGGAAAAAAGACCCACGACGCGGGCCAGCACGCCCGCCTCATTGTCCACCAGGGCGGTCAAAGTGTGACGTTCGTTGGCCATCACACTAGCATCTTTCCTTCGTCGCTCACCTCGGCGTCAGAGAGCGCGGACAGGATCATATCGTTATGCGCCGCGCCCGATGGGATCATAGGATAGCAATTCTCCGCCGGGTCCACGCGGCAATCGAACAGCACCGGCTTGGGGCTTTCGATCATCTGGCGGATCTTGTCGTCGAGTTCTTTCGGCTTATCGGCGCGCAGCCCCAGGCAGCCGAAAGCTTCCGCCAGCTTGACGAAATCGGGCAGCGCTTCCGAATAGGAATGGGAATAACGCCCGCCATGCAGCAATTCCTGCCATTGGCGCACCATCCCCATATATTGATTGTTGAGGATGAAGATCTTGATCGGCAGGTCGTACTGCACCGCCGTGGACATTTCCTGCATGGTCATCTGCACCGAGGCCTCGCCGGCAATGTCGATCACCAGCGAACCGGGATGCGCCATCTGCACGCCCACTGCGGCGGGCAGGCCATAGCCCATCGTCCCCAAACCGCCCGAAGTCATCCAGCGATTGGGCTCCTCGAACTTGAAGCGCTGCGCCGCCCACATCTGGTGCTGGCCCACTTCGGTGGTGATGTAGACATCTTTGCCCCGCGTCAGCGCATAGAGGCGATCGATCGCATATTGCGGTTTGATCAGCGCGTCCGAAGCCTGATAGGCGAGGGATTTCTTGGCGCGCCAACGGTCGATCGTGCCCCACCAATCCTTCAAGGATTGGGCCTTGGCGCCTTTCGCCTTCCACAGCTTGACCATTTCGGCAATGGCCCGCCCGGCATCGGCGACGATGGGCAAATCCACCCGCACGATCTTGTTGATCTGCGAGGCGTCGATATCGAGATGAATCTTTTTCGAGCCCGGCGAGAAGAGGTCGATGCGGCCGGTGACGCGATCGTCAAACCGCGCGCCCAGGCAGACCATCAGATCGCAATCATGCATGGCATTGTTGGCTTCGTAGGTGCCGTGCATGCCCAGCATGCCCAGCCATTGCGGCGAGGAGGCGGGAAACGCGCCCAGTCCCATCAAGGTCGAGGTGACGGGAAAGCCCGTGAGCGACGCCAGTTCGCGCAAAGCCAGGCTGGCTTTCGGACCCGCATTGATGATGCCGCCGCCGGTATAGAGGATGGGGCGCTTGGCCTGCGTCATCATCTCGACCGCGCGGGCGATCACGTCCTGGTCCGGCTCGGTCTTGGGCCGGAAGGTGCGATGGCGGATTTGGTCGGGCGTGAAATATTCACCGGTTTTGAATTGCACGTCCTTGGGGATGTCCACCACCACGGGACCGGGCCGCCCCTGGGTGGCGATCTGAAACGCCTCGTGCAGGGTGCGGGACAATTCGTTCACGTCCTTCACCAGCCAATTATGCTTGGTGCAGGCGCGCGTGATGCCCACCGTGTCGGCTTCCTGGAAGGCGTCGGTGCCGATCAAATGGGTGGCCACCTGGCCAGTGAGAACCACCAAGGGAATCGAATCCATCAAGGCGTCAGTGAGGCCAGTGACCGCATTGGTGGCGCCGGGCCCCGACGTCACCAGCACCACGCCGGACTTGCCGGTGGAGCGGGCATAGCCTTCCGCGGCATGGGTGGCGCCTTGTTCATGGCGCACCAGGACATGGGTGATGCCATTGTCGGCGAACAGCGCGTCATAGATGGGAAGCACCGCGCCGCCGGGATAGCCGAAAATATGGGTGACGCCCTGGTCCTTGAGGGCGCGCACCACCATCTGGGCGCCCGTCAGTTGGACTGTCTCCTGGGCGGCGGCTCGGTCCGCCAATTCCGTATGCGTATTCATGTCCCCTCAGCGTGCTGCAAAAGATAAAGGGGCGTTTCCGCCCCTTTATCACACGCCATCGTCCGGTCACGCGGGGTTAGCCGCGTTCGGGCGATGGCCTCCAAATAAGTACGACAAAACCTGTCATGGCGGGCACGTTAGGGTGCAGCGCACTTTGCGTCAAGCAATTTCACGCAACAAAGTCGTTATATTGCGCAATAATATTGCTCTCATAGGGGTCAAACCAGGCATAATCACCCATGCGGTTGCGAAACCAGGTGAGCTGGCGCTTGGCGAATTGCCGCGTGGCCGTGACCGCTTCGGCGATCGCGCCCTCCCGCGAAAGCGTCCCCTGGGCATGAGCGGCCAACTGCCGGAGGCCCAAAAGCTTGGCGGCCGGCAACGCCGGATCGAGGCCCGCCAAAGCGAGCGCCTCTTCCTCGCCGCCCTGATCCAGCATGGCCTCGAACCGCGTGGCGATCCGGTCCCGCAGCAGCGGACGCGGCGGATCAAGCACAAAACGGGCGAGCTCCAGCCCTTCCAGCAGCGGCGCGCTTTGCTCTTTGCGCCACTGGATCAGGGGACGGCCGGTCGCTTCCAGCACTTCCCAGGCGCGTACCACGCGTTGCGGATCGGTGGGGCGAAGCTCCGCCGCCGTCTCGGGATCGCGGGTGGAAAGCCGGGCATGCAATGCGCCCACGCCGATCTCATCCAGCAGCGCGCGAGCTTTCGCGCGGATCTCCGCCGGGATGGGCGGAATATCCGCCAGCCCTTGCGTCAGCGCGGTGAAATAAAGACCCGTGCCGCCCACGAAGATGGGGACTTTGCCCATCGCGCGACTTTCCGCCAGCGCGCCGCGCGCATCCTCGGCATAGCGTCCCACCGAATAAAGTTCGCGCACTGGGACATGGCCATAGAGGAGATGCGGCGCTTGCGCGCGCGCGTGCCGGTCGGGCTGCGCGGTCAAGATGGGCGCTTCCGTGTAGACCTGCATCGCATCGGCATTGATCAGCGCGCCACCGATGTGCTGCGCCAAATCCAGCGCGGCGGCGGACTTGCCGCTCGCGGTGGGGCCTGCAATAAGCACGGCGTCGCATTTCATCAGAGCAACATGTCCGCCTTTGTCCTGAATGTCATCGGTGGTGGCGCCGATCCGGACTTGTTCGCACCCCTCAAGCTGGGCCGCGCCCATATCCTCTCACCCGGCCATGCTTTCGATCTGCCGCTGGACGCGCAAGACATGGTGCCCACGCTGGCTGAGGCGCGCGTGCTGGCCGAAGGGTTGAAGCTCGATATCAATCTTGTCGCCACGGCCAAGCGCCGGAAAAAGCTTCTGATCGCCGACATGGATTCCACCATCATCAATGTCGAGTGCCTGGACGAATTGGCCGACATGGCGGGTCTCAAGCCCAAGATCGCCGCCATCACCGAGCGTGCCATGCGCGGCGAACTGGAATTCGAAGCGGCGCTGCGCGAACGGGTGGGGATGCTCAAGGGGTTGCCGCTCAGCGCGCTGGAGCGCACCTATGCCGAGCGGGTGCGTCTCAATCCCGGCGCCAAAAGCCTGCTCGCCACCATGCGCAAGAACGGCGCCCATACCATGCTGGTGTCGGGCGGGTTCGGATTTTTTACCTCGCGGGTTGCCGAAGCGGCGGGCTTCCATGCCGAGCGCGGCAACACGCTATTGGACGACGGCCAGGCGCTTACCGGCGAAGTGGGTCATCCCGTCCTGGGCCGCGAAGCCAAATTGCGAGCGCTGGAAGAAGCCGCCGCCAAATTGAAACTGGATGATGCGGAAACGCTGGCGGTGGGCGATGGCGCCAATGATCTGGCCATGATCCAGCGTGCCGGCCTGGGCGTCGCCTATCACGCCAAGCCCCTGGTTGCGGCCGCCGCCGGCGCTTCAATAGACCATAACGATCTCACAGCGTTGCTGTATCTGCAGGGCTATGGCGACAGCGAGATCGTGTAGGTCTAATCGAAATTAATCGAGCTTGAGACCAATATAAGTCATCTCACCGCCGCGGCTTACCAGCATCAGCTCGACTTTCTTGCCGGCTTTGACGTCGGCATCCACCCGCGTCTCGATGTCGGCGGGCGATTTCACCGGCTGGCTCTGCACTTCCACGATCACATCGCCGGGGCGGAAATTCTTGTCGGCGGCGGGGCTTTCGGGATCCACATCGCTTACCACCACGCCCTGGACATTGCCGGACAGCTTGTATTTGGCGCGCGCGGCGTCATCCAGCGGCGCCAGCGACAGGCCCAATTGTGAGACTTTGGATTTGGGCTTGGGCGCAGGCGGCGGCAGCTTCTTGCCTGGCTTGTCCGCCGGCGCTTCGTCCAGCTTGGCGATCAGGATCTTGTAGCTCTGCTTCTTGCCTTTGCGCAGCACGTCCATATTGACAGTCTTGCCGATAGGCGTGGCCGCGACGATCCGGGGCAATTCGCGCGAATCCGCCACCGGCTTGCTGTCGAAGCCCACCACCACATCGCCATTCTTCAGCCCCGCCTTGTCGGCGGGGCCGCCCGCGGTCACGTCGGCGACAAGGGCACCTTGGGTGTTAGGAAGGCCCATGCCTTGGGCGATCTCGTCCGTCACTTGCTGGATGCGCACGCCGATCCAGCCGCGGCGCGCCACGCCAAATTGTTTCAGCTGCGCCACCACGTCGCGCGCCAGGTTGGAGGGAATGGAAAAGCCAATGCCCACGCTGCCACCCGAAGGCGAGAAGATCGCGGAATTGATGCCGATCACATTGCCGTCCATGTCGAACAGCGGCCCGCCGGAATTGCCCCGGTTGATGGGCGCGTCAGTCTGGATGAAATCGTCATAGGGACCGGCGTTGATGTCGCGGTTGCGGGCCGAGACAATGCCCGCCGTCACCGTCGAGCCCAGGCCGAAGGGATCGCCGATCGCCATCACCCAGTCGCCGATCCTGGCCTTGTCGCTGTCGCCGAAATGGGCCAGGGGCAAAGGCTTTTTGGGCGTCACCTTGAGCAGCGCCAAATCGGTCTTGATATCGCGGCCCACGATCTTGGCGGAAAGGCTGGAGCCGTCATTCAAGGTCACGGTGATCTGGTCGCTGTCCTCGATCACATGATTGTTGGTGACGATGAAGCCGGCGGGATCGATGATGAAGCCCGAGCCCAGCGACGTGACATGCTTGGGCCGCTCGGCATTGGGGCCGAGAAAATTCTTGAACAGATCCTCCAGGGGCGAACCCGGCGGCACATTGGGCATGGCCGAAGGCGGGGGCGCTTTCAGGGTCTGGGTGGTGGCGATGTTGACCACGGTGGGCAGCAGCTTGGCCGCCAAATCGGCGAAGGAATCCGGCGCCGGCCGCGCCATCGCCGGACCGCCCGCCAAGGCAAGAGCGGCACAAAATGCAAGCGCAAACCGCATGTCTATCGTCCTGAAAATCCTTGGAGCCTGGCGGAATCGCCGCTCCAGCATAGCGCCGCGGCACCGGCCCCGCCAAACGGGCTTTTAACGCCCGTCGCGGCCCTTTGCCGTCGGCTTCCTTAAACCGCGGACATGGACAACTCGTTCCGGTCAGTCCGATTCTGGAACCTGTTGGTTTCGGAGGTCGGGCGGCCTATAGAGCGGCGATGGCATCCCCCGCGACCCGTGACGATATTCTCCATGCGCTCGACCAGGTGATCGACCCGGTCTCAGGCCGCTCGGTGGTGCAGCAGAATATGGTCGCCGGTCTCACGGTCCGGAATGGCCATGTCGGTTTCGCGTTGGAAGTGCCGGCCGCGCAGGGCTCCGCCGCCGAGCCGCTCCGGGCCGCCAGCGAAGCGGCGGTGGCGAAGCTTGCGGGTATATTGTCGGTGACCGCTGTCCTTACTGCGCACAACGCCCAGCCTGCTGGGCCTCAGCAACCGCCTCAACCAAACACGATCGCGGGCGTGAAGAACATCATCGCCGTGGCCAGCGGCAAAGGCGGGGTGGGCAAATCCACCGTCGCGGTCAATCTGGCCCTGGGCCTGGCGCGGCTGGGACTGAAGGTGGGGCTGCTGGACGCCGACATTTACGGCCCTTCGCTGCCGCGCCTTCTGGGCATTCGCCACAAGCCCGAAAGCGACGGCAAGAAGATCAAGCCGATCGAGAAATTCGGCATCAAGACCATGTCCATCGGTTTCCTGGTCAAGGAGGACGAAGCCATGATCTGGCGCGGGCCGATGGTGCAATCGGCGCTCACCCAGATGCTGGGTGATGTGCTCTGGGGACCGCTGGATGTGCTGGTGCTGGACATGCCGCCGGGCACGGGTGATGCCCAGCTCACCATCGCCCAGCGCGCTCCGCTCAAAGGCGCGGTGATTGTCTCCACCCCCCAGGACATCGCCTTGATCGATGCCAAGAAAGGCGTCGCCATGTTCAACAAGACGGCGGTGCCGATCCTGGGCCTGGTCGAGAATATGAGCGTTTTTGTCTGCCCCGATTGCGGCCATCCGCACCACATCTTTGGTCATGGCGGCGCGCGCGAGATGGCTACGAAAATGGGCGTGCCGTTCCTGGGCGAGATCGCGCTGGTGCCCCTGATCCGCGAAAGCTCCGATGAAGGCACGCCGGTGATGGCGACAAGGCCCGACAGCCCCGAGGCCCTGTCTTTCCTGGCGGTCGCCGAAAAAGTCGCGGCCGCGCTTCAGGGCGAAACCCACGCCATGCCAAACATCATTTTCGAGTAAGCGTCACATAACTGAAGGACAACCCGTCCGGTGTGACATGTTCTTCGCGCGCCACTTCGCGCCAGGTTTCGCGCTCGAAGGAAAAAAGCGCATCGCCTTCGAACGGGCGATGCACCTCCGTCAATTCGATGCGCTGGGCTTTGGCCAAAGCCGCGCGATAGATTTCCGCGCCGCCGATCACCATCACTTCGGCGGCCTGCGCCGCCTGAGCAAGAGCATCGTCCAAGGACGACGCCGCGAGGGCCCCATCGGCTTTCCAGCCGGGCTGGCGCGTGACCACGATATTGGTGCGCTCCGGCAAGGGCTTTTTCGGCAGCGAATCCCAGGTCTTGCGCCCCATCACCACCGGCTTGCCGATGGTCAATTGCTTGAAGCGCTTGAGATCATCGCTGATGCGCCAGGGGATCGCGCCGTTTCTGCCGATCACGCCATTGTCGGCAATTGCGAGAATCAAGGTGATCATCAGGCTCGACCATAACAGCGCGGAACACCCGGTAAATGGAACTTATGCGCGGTTTTTGTGTTATGCGTTGGCAATTCCCGGAATGGATTTGATGCGCAAATTTCTCGTCTCGGCCGCGATTATCGGCCTTATTGCGGGTTCGCCCGCGCTCGCCCAGGACCGCGAACATCACGATCAAGCCGCACCGCCGCATGCCGAACAGCATGGGCCTCAAGTCGGCGGCGCGCCGCACGGCGCACCCGCAGCCCGTCCGGCCGCGCAAGCCCAGCCTCAACGCGGCGGACCTCCGCGCGGTGGTGAAACACGCGGGCCGCAACAGGCCCGCCCGGCGGCCAATCGTCCCGCGCCCAACACCGCCGCGCGTCCAAACCCGGCGCCGCAGAACAGGCCTGGCAATGCCGGGCGCGGTCCCGAACAGCGGCCCGGTGCCAACAACGCGATGCGTGGTCCATCTCGCGACTTCAGCAGCGCCCGCAACTATCACCAGAATTTCAACGCCAGCCGGCGCTTCCATGGGCCAGCTTACCGTCCGCCGCAGGGATATTACGCGCGGCGCTGGACCTGGGGCATGACCCTGCCGGGGCTGTTCTGGGACCGCCAATATTGGCTGACGGATTACTCCATCTATGACCTGCCGCCGCCGCCCTTCGGCGCGATCTGGGTTCGGGTCGGCGGTGACGCGCTTCTGATCGACCAGAGCAGCGGCATGATCATCGAGGTCGATTACGGCGTGTTTTACTAAAGCTAAACACCGATACCTCTCGAAGCTAGGTCGTGACCTTCCTTCCCCGCGCATGCAAAGCATGCTGGCGGGGGAGGTGGCCGTAGCACCGCCCAGGTGCGAAGGCCGGAGGGGGTAACAAACAGCGGCAACTCGCCCCTTACCCCCGGCTATCCCATGCTATAAATGGTCACCGTGCCGTCGCGTCCGACGCGCGCCACTGAAATTCATCCGGGTACGGTATATCCATGGCCAACGTCACCGTGATCGGCGCTCAATGGGGCGACGAAGGCAAAGGCAAGATCATCGACTGGCTCGCCAATCGCGCCGACATCGTGGTGCGGTTCCAGGGCGGCAACAATGCCGGCCATACCATCGTGGTGGGCGAGAAGACTTACAAACTCTCGCTGCTGCCTTCCGGCGTGGTGCAGGGCAAACGCTCCATCATCGGCAATGGCGTGGTGGTGGACCCCTGGTCGCTGCTGGAAGAAATCGCGCGGGTCGGTCAGGCCGGCCTTACCATCACGCCGGACTTGCTGGTCCTGGCCGAGAACGCCGTGCTGGTGCTGCCACTCCACCGCGAGTTGGACGCGATGCGCGAGGAAGCGGCCAGCCAGAAACTGGGTACCACCAAGCGCGGCATCGGTCCCGCCTATGAGGACAAGGTGGGCCGCCGGGCGCTGCGCGCCATCGACCTCACCGATTGCGATGCCCTGCCCGCCAAGCTGGAACGGCTTTTGGCGCATCACAATGTGCTGCGCCGCGGTTTCGGCCAGAAAGAAGCGGATGCGGGCGCGCTGCTGAGTTCTTTGCGCGAGATCGCGCCCAGGATTGTGCCTTTCATCGGCTCATCCTGGCGCGAGCTTCACGCGGCGCGGAAGGCGGGCAAGCGCATCTTGTTCGAGGGCGCGCAGGCGGTGCTGCTCGACATCGATCACGGCACTTACCCCTTCGTCACTTCGTCCAACACGGTGGCGGGACAGGCGGCGGCGGGCGCCGGCGTCGGTCCGCGCGAGATCGGCACCGTGCTGGGCATCGTCAAAAGCTATACCACGCGGGTGGGCGAGGGTCCCTTTCCCACCGAATTGAAGGACGCCATCGGCGAGAGACTGGGCGAGCGTGGCCGCGAATTCGGCACCGTGACGGGAAGAAAGCGCCGCTGTGGTTGGTTCGACGCGGTCTTGGTGCGCCAGACCGTGATTACTGGCGGCGTTGACGGCATCACGCTCACCAAGCTGGATGTGCTGGACGGGTTTGACGAGATCAAGATCTGCACCGGCTACAGCCTGGACGGCAAAGTGCTGGATCATCTGCCCGCCGCAGCGCAAGCACAGGCGCGTCTGACCCCAATCTATGAAACGCTGGAAGGCTGGCAGGAATCCACCCAAGGCGCGCGCAGCTGGGCACAGCTTCCCGCCAACGCCATCAAATATGTGCGCCGGGTGGAAGAATTGATCGGCGCGCCGGTGGCGCTGCTTTCCACCAGTCCCGATCGCGACGACACGATCATGGTGCGGGATCCATTTATTTAAGATTCAACGGCCCGTGGCCGGAGCCCAGGCCGGGCGCAGTGCGGATCGCGTTCTGGACGAAATCATGCGCCAGGCGCACCGCGTCGGTCAGCGTCTTGCCTTGCGCCAGACCGCAGGCGATCGCGGTGGACAACACGCAGCCTGTGCCATGGGTATGGCGCGTGTCCTGGCGGGGCGATTCAAAAACCGAAATTCGTCCGTCCGGTTCGATCAAGACATCGCGCACGGATGCGCCATCGCCATGGCCGCCCTTGATCAGGACGTTCCGGGCGCCCAGCTGCGTGAAGGCTTTGGCGGCTTTTTCCATCGCCGTATCACTGTCGGGCCGGATTCCCGTCAGCACTTCGCATTCCGGCCAATTGGGCGTGACCAGAAACGCGCGCGACAACAGCCGCGATTTCAGGGTTCCGATTCCGTGATTGTCCAGCAGCTGCCGACCGCTGGATGAGACCAGCACGGGATCAAGCACCAGCGGCAGGGAGACATTTTCCAGAGCGTCGGCCACTGCCGCGGCGAGGAGGCCGCTGCCCAGCATTCCGATCTTGATCGCGTCGGCGCCGATATCGCCCAGCGCGACCTCAATTTGCCGTTTCACCGCCGGGGCGCTGATGGTCTCGATGCCATGTACGCCGTTTGTGTCCTGGACCGTCACGGCGGTAATCGCCGTCTGGGCATAGACGCCGAACGCCTGGGCGGTCTTGAGATCGGCTTGAATCCCGGCCCCCGCCGAGGAATCCGAGCCGGCGATCACCAGCAAGCGGTGCATAGGACCCTAAGCTGCCGCTTCTTCGATCGCGCCGGCGATGGCGCGCACCACGGCGCGCACGGTCTTTTCGTCTTCGCCTTCCGCCATCACCCGGATCAGGGGCTCGGTGCCGGATTTGCGCACCAGCACGCGCCCCTTTTCGCCCAGCTTGGCCTTGGCGGCGTCGATCGAGGATTTCACCCGCGCATCGTCCAGCGGCGAGCCTTTGCGGAACCGCACATTCTCCAATATCTGCGGCAAGGGCTCGAAGAGATGTGCGACCTTGGAGGCCGGTTTGTTTTCCTGCGCGATCACCGCCAGGATTTGAAGCGCCGCCACCACTCCGTCGCCGGTGGTGCCGAAATCCGACAGGATCACATGACCTGACTGTTCGCCGCCCACATTGAAGCCGCCCTTGAGCATCTCTTCCTGCACATAACGGTCGCCCACCGCGGCGCGCGCCAGCGTCAACCCCAGCCCACCCAGATAATTGTCGAGACCCGCATTCGACATCACCGTGCCGACCACGCCGCCGCCCTTGAGCACGCCGCTTTTCGACCAGCTTTTGGCGATCAGCGCGAGAATCTGGTCGCCATCGAGAATCCGGCCTTCCTCATCCGCCATCACCACCCGGTCGGCGTCGCCATCCAGCGCAATGCCGAAATCGGCCCGCACTTCGCGCACCTTGGCGCACATCGCCTGCGGCGCGGTCGAACCGCAATCCTGGTTGATGTTGAGGCCGTCCGGGGAAACGCCCAGCGCCACGATGTCGGCGCCCAGTTCCCACAGCACTTCCGGCGCCACTTTGTAGGCTGCGCCATTGGCGCAATCGATCACGATGCGCAATCCATCCAGTCTGAGGTTGCGGGGAAACGTGCGCTTGGCAAATTCGATATAGCGCGCCTGGCTGTCATCCACGCGCTTGGCGCGGCCGATGCTGCCGCCGGTGACGAGCCCCGCTTCCAGGCCGCCATCCATCAATTGTTCGATTTCCAGTTCCACGGCATCGGACAGCTTCTGTCCGTCGGGACCGAAGAATTTGATGCCATTGTCCATATAGGGGTTGTGCGAGGCGGTGATCATCACGCCGATATCGGCGCGCAGCGATCGGGTGAGCATGGCCACGGCCGGTGTCGGCAACGGCCCGAACTGGAACACATCCATGCCCACGGCGGTGAAGCCCGAAACCAGCGCATTCTCGATCATGTAGCCGGAAAGCCTGGTGTCCTTGCCGATCACCACGCGATGGCGATGGGCGCCGCGGGTGAAGATGCGTCCCGCCGCCATGCCCGCTCTCATCGCGATCTCAGGCGTCAGCACCGAGGCATTGGTAGCGCCGCGAATCCCGTCCGTGCCGAAATATTTACGCGTCATAGGAACTTGGTCCTGCTCTAGCAGCGGTCTGGCCGCCACCCCAACCTAGCGTCTTTGTTCGTTAAAATCCTCTGCATTCAGGGCGGACAGAAGCTTCAAGGCGGCCTTCAAGGCGCCCGGCGCATGGGTGCGCAGATAGTCCGCGCCCTGAAGATATGCGTAAAGCTCGACGGCAAGCCCCGCCGCCAGGACCGCCGCGCCGGCGGGGTCGCTCTGGCCTGTAATTTTTCGCAAGAAAGATTTTCGCGATACCGAGACCAGAAGAGGCAGGCCAAAGCGGGTTTTGAGGTCGGGAAGGCGCCTCAGCAAGGTGAGGGAGTTCTCCGGGTCGCTGCCCACGAAGAACCCCATGCCGGGGTCCAGGATCAGCCGGTCGCTTTCGATCCCGGCCTTGGCGAGAGCTCCCAGCCTTTTGTCGAAGAAGGAAACCGCGCGGTCGAAAATCTCTCCGGCGGGGATGTCGGCGCGGGTGGCGGCTCCCTCACCCTGGATCGCGTGCATCACAACCAGCTTGGCCTTGGCCGCCGCCAAGTCCGGATAAAACGACGACTGGGCAAAGCCGTGAATGTCATTGAGATAATCGACACCCTGCGCCAGCGCCCAGCGCTGCACCGGCGCGGAGAAGGAATCGATGGAAATTATCGCGCCTTTTTTGCGAAGCGCGGATAGCACCGCCGCCAGCCGGGCGATCTCGGTTTCGGGAGAAACAATTTTTGCGTCGGGATTGGATGACGCCGCGCCGATGTCCAGAATATCGGCGCCCTCTTCCATCAGCGTCAGGCCATGCGCCAGCGCTGCTTCCGGCGCGAGATATTTCCCGCCATCGGAAAAGGAATCGTCGGTGATGTTGAGGATGCCGAGAATTTTCATGGTCAGAAAAAAAGAGCGCCTGATTGGCGCTCCGCCCCATCAGTCTCAGCGGCGCGCAGGATTTTGCGGACTGAGCAGGAGCGTCGCGCGGAGCGTGCGTATAGCACGTGAGCACGCGCGACGCACTCAGGACGCAAAAGACAAGCGCCTTAAACGAGCTTAGTGGCCCGGTTGCGGCTCGGGGGTGATGATGGGCCCCGGACCACGCGGCTTGCCGGCCACGGGGACGGAGGTGCCTTCGCCACGGGACGGCAGCACCGGGTCTTCATACGGGGTGCGGACCGGCGGAATGCCCTTCAGCAGCCCAATAATCTCATCGCCCGTGAGGGTTTCATATTCCAACAAGCCGCGGGCCAGAAGATTCAGGTCCGCCAGATGCGCGGTGAGGATGTCCTTCGCCTTGGCATAGCATTCGTCGATGATGCGGTGAATCTCCCCATCGATCTTCTGCGCCGTGGCTTCGGAGATATTCTGGGTACGCGACACGCTATGTCCCAGGAACACTTCCTCCTGGTTCTCGGCATAGGCAATCGGGCCCAAACTGTCGGACATGCCGAAGCGGGTCACCATGGCGCGTGCCATGCGGGTGGCCTGTTCGATGTCGCTTTGGGCGCCGGTGGTCACCTTCTCGTGACCGAACACCAGCTCCTCGGCGATGCGGCCGCCAAAGGCGACGCAAAGATCGGACAGCATCTTCTGACGGGTGAGCGAGAGCTGGTCGCGTTCCGGCAAGCGCATCACCATGCCCAAGGCGCGGCCGCGCGGAATGATGGTGGCCTTGTGAATGGGATCGGAGCCCAGCACGTTCAGCGCCACGATGGCGTGGCCGCCTTCATGGAAAGCGGTGAGCTTCTTTTCCTCGTCGCTCATCGCCATGGAGCGCCGCTCGGCGCCCATCATCACTTTGTCCTTGGCGTCTTCCAATTCGGTCATCATCACCACGCGCTTGCCGCGGCGGGCGGCCAGCAGCGCGCCTTCATTGACCAGATTGGCCAGATCGGCGCCGGAGAAACCGGGGGTGCCACGGGCGAGGACGCGCGGATCGACATCGGGCGCCAACGGCACCTTCCTCAGATGCACGCGCAAAATCTTTTCGCGGCCGGCGAGATCCGGATTTGGCACCACCACATGACGGTCGAAACGGCCGGGACGCAGCAGGGCCGGATCCAGCACGTCGGGACGGTTGGTGGCGGCGATCAGGATCACGCTTTCATTGGCTTCAAAGCCATCCATCTCGACCAGCAACTGGTTCAAGGTCTGTTCGCGTTCGTCATTGCCGCCGCCCAGACCGGCGCCGCGATGGCGGCCCACCGCGTCGATCTCGTCGATGAAGACGATGCAGGGCGAATTCTTTTTCGCCTGTTCGAACATGTCGCGCACCCGCGATGCGCCGACGCCCACGAACATCTCGACAAAGTCCGAGCCGGAAATGGTGAAGAAGGGCACATTCGCTTCGCCGGCGATGGCGCGCGCCAATAAGGTCTTGCCGGTGCCGGGAGGGCCGACCAACAGCACGCCCTTGGGAATGCGGCCGCCCAGGCGCTGAAATTTCTGCGGATCGCGCAGGAAGTCCACGATCTCTTTCAGATCATCCTTGGCCTCGTCCACGCCCGCCACATCTTCAAACGTGACGCGGCCTTGCCGCTCCGTGAGAAGCTTGGCGCGCGATTTGCCGAAGCCCATCGCCTTGCCGCCGCCCGATTGCATCTGGCGCAGGAAGAACACCCAGACGCCGATCAACAGCAGCATGGGGAACCAGTTCACGAAGATGCCGAGCAAAGACGGCATGCCGTCATCGGCGGGCGAGACGGCAGTATCGATATTGTGGGCCTTGAGCATCGGCCACAGGGTCGTGTCGTTGGCCGGTACGGTGGTGGTGAAGGGCTGGCCCGTGACCAGTTCGCCTTTGACCTGTTCGCCTTGGAAGGTGACCTTGCGGACTTGGTTCTGCGTCACCTCTTCATTGAATTTCGAATAGGAAATGGCGCTGGCCGTGGCGTGGGTGCCCGTCCCCTGAAACAGGTTGAACAAGAACACCAGGAGGACCGCGATGAGGATCCACAGGCCGAGATTTCGCAGATTGTTCAAAGAGGCGTCCTTTCGTCAGGGCCCAAGGCCCGGGCGCGGGCACCGCCTTACGCCCCGGATTTCTCAATAGATAGGAACGTTTTTAGTGCATTGCCAGACGTCAAAACGTTAAGAAATTCGTCTGGGCTCCGCAATTGCGGATGGGACACAGTAGTTAAGGCCTTTTTGCGGCCTTTCGGGAACTTTCTTTCGCCAAAACGACCGTTTCCGGCCCAAAAAGCTGGGCCGCGCGGGGCGCCGGGAAAAGCCGGCAGCCATGCAATGTCGCTCCTCCGCCCAATTTTTCCTGGGCTAGGCGGTCAAAGAGCCGCTCCAGCGCCTCGAACCGGGGGCGATAGGCCTCGCCCGACACCGCCATTAGCAGCGCCGCCAGAGCGCGCAGGCCGATCTCGCGGGGCGCAGCAGCCAAAGCCTTGGCGTCCAATGCCACATGCTTGCCGTCGGGCCGTGCTGCCCGCGCCAAGACGGCTTCGGTCGCCAGTTCCAGCGCGGCGCGGGCCCGGGCCAGATGTGCGGCCGCATCGGCAATACGTGCCGAAGACAGCCCCGCCGCGTCCAGGGCAGGCATCAAGGCGCGGATGCGGCTGCGCGCGAAACGGGCTTCGCTGTTCATGGGATCTTCCAACCAATCCTGGCGCCGCTTTTTGAGATAGGAGCGCAGATCCGCGCGCCCTGTGCCCAGTAGCGGACGCGCCAGATTCAAATCCTCGAAGCACGGCACGGGAAAAGGCGCCAGCTCCCGCATGGCGGAAAGCCCGTCCAACCCGCTGCCCCGGCCCAGGCGCAACAGAAAGGTCTCGGCCTGGTCGTCC
>DATBAP010000057.1:0-33808 GCA_036271455.1 Rhizomicrobium sp. | reverse complement strand
GAGCCCGAGAAGCCCGCCAAGCCCGGCTATGTGGTCGAAGGCGTGGTTGAGAATCCGGCCGGCGGCGCGCCCGCCGCGCCTGTGGCCGAAGTGATGCCCGATTGGGGCACGGTGCTGCCCGCCGCCGACGTCGCCACGGGCAAGACCGTCTCGGTGAAGTGCGAGCAGTGCCACGATCTTTCCAAGGGCGGACCCAACAAGATCGGTCCCAATCTTTATGGCGTGGTGGACCGTCCGCGCGCCACCCATCCCGGCTTTGATTATTCCGGCGCCATGAAGAGTAAGAACGACCCCTGGACCTATGACGAATTGTTCAAATATCTGAAATCACCGCAGAGCTATGTTCCCGGCACCAAGATGACCTTCGCCGGCCTGCCGCGCGAGCAGGACCGCATCAATCTGATCGCCTATCTGCGCAGCAATGCTGACAGCCCGGCCCCGATCCCGGCGCCCGCACCCAAGACCGCCGCGCCTGCTGCGGCTCCCGCGGCGGCTGGTGCTGCTGCTCCGGCCAGTGGCGCTGCGACGGGTGCTGCTTCCGCCACTGCCCCGGCGGCCACCCCTGCTCCAGCCGGCGCAGGCAAAGCCGCGTCCGCCGCAACCAGCACTGGGACCACGGTCAAAGCCGCGACACCGGCACCTGGCGCCGCCAATGCCCAATCGGCTCCTGCCGCGCCGAAAAAATAAGAGCCCAAACTGGGAAAGCCGAAAGTCCTCTTCACACTGCCGCCGGGCTGGGACGCCCTGGTCAAAAGCGGACTGAGCGGACCCGGATATGACGCGGTGCTGGCGGATCGCGATTCCTACAAGCTGGATGAAATTCGTTACGTCGCCGGGTTTCGTCCGCCGCCAGGTTTCCTCAAGACGCTGCCGAACCTGAAAGCCGTGTTCTCGCTGGGCGCGGGCGTGGACGGATTTCTGCGCGATCCGGAATTTCCCAAAAACCTGCCGCTGGTGCGCTTTGTCGATCCCACCTTGATGCATGAGATGGCGCAATTCGTCACCATGCATGTGCTGATCGCTCATCGCGGTCAGCGTTTCTTCGACACCATGCAGCAGCAAAGCAAATGGCAGCAGCGCATGCTGACCAAGCCGTCGCGCGATACAAGCATCGGCATATTGGGGCTGGGTGATATTGGTGCCACCATCGCTGCTGGCCTTTTGGGGTTCGATTTCCAACTGCTGGGCTGGAGCCGTTCGCCGAAAACCGTATCCGGCCTGAAAAGCTTCGCGGGCAAAGAAGAATTGCCGCAATTCCTGGCCCAGTGCGATTATTGCGTCTGTGTGTTGCCGCTGACCGATGACACGCGTGGCATCATGAACGCGGATTTCTTCGCCAAGCTCCCCAAAGACGCCTTTGTGATCAACGTGGCGCGCGGCGGCCACCTGATCGAGGAAGATTTGATTGCGGCGCTGGATTCCGGGCATCTCTCAGGCGCGGTGCTGGATGTGTTTCAGACCGAGCCGTTGCCGGCCGACAGTCCGATCTGGAATCATCCCAAGATCACCGCCACGCCGCATATCGCCGGGATCACCGATCCCAAAATGGCGCTGGCCTATGTCGCCGACTGTGTGGCGCGATGCGAAGAAGGCCGGCCGCTCGACAATATCGTCGATCTCAGTAAAGGCTATTAAAGCCTCTTGATCGCCGTCACCGGCGTTGCGATACGCGCTATCGCCGCATCCAAAGGCTCGCTGCTCACCTGCATGTGAAAAGCATTGGCGTGCAGCAAGGTCTGAGCATCACGCATCACGCCCATATGACCTTTCCAGAAAATTAGATCGCCACGTTTCATTTGATCGCGCGTGACCGCGTGGCCCAGCGCCTGCTCCATCATGTCGGTGTCGCGCGGGCAAGCGATACCGGCGGCCTGCAATGCGGTCTGGATCAGGCCCGAGCAATCCAGCCCCTGGAAGGTCTTGCCGCCCCAGACATAGGGTACGCCGATGAAGCGTTCCGCCACCGCGACGAAATCGGATGCGGCCGCCGGGGCCAAGGCCTGCGCGGACACAAAGCCGTCCGCGACCGCCACGAAATTTCCTTCCTGCCTGCCCCGTTTGACCCGCGCATTGAGCGGCAAGAGATCGCGCAACGGCGATTTCACGTCCGGCGCGGACAAGAGCGGGGTAAGAAGCTGGATCACGTGCGCGTCGGCCGCGAAGGCTGGTCCCAGCCCGCTCTCGCGCGCATAGCCGACATAGGAATCGGTTTTGGCCTGAAGCCAGGCCCAACCATCCTTGCGCTCATAGATTGTGACGATTTCGCCGAACAGCAATTCACTCACTTGCCTGGAATCATGGGAGGGGCCGGCCCGCAACGATACGCGCCCCCATGCCACCGTCGCTTCTTCGCCATCCACGAAATGAGCAGCTTCCACCCGGCCCTTGAGAGAGGACGAGGCCAGATCGGGGCGCGCGGGCGTCAGGCGCTTATCGGCCATAGCGTTCCTTCAACAGCGCATAGAGAAGGCGCGCGCCATTGGCCTCGGCACCCGCACGGCGGCCGGGTTTGGGCCGGTCCACCCAGCCTGGAATATCGAGATGCAGCCAGCTTTTGGCCTCTTCGACAAAGCGGTTGAGGAACAAGGCGGCGGTGATGGCGCCGGCCAAATTGTAACTGGGATTGTTGGTGAGGTCGGCGACCGGACTGTTGAGAGATGATTCATAACCGCGCCACAAGGGCAGCCGCCAGACTGGATCGGCCACAACATTGGCGAGGCGCGAAATATCCGCGGCCAAACTCTCGTCATCGGTGAAGAAGGGCGGCAACTCCATGCCCGTCGCCATCCGCGCCGCGCCGGTCAAGGTGGCGCAATCGATCAACAGCTCCGGCTTTTCCGCATCGGCATCGGCCAGCGCGTCCGCCAGCACCAAGCGGCCTTCGGCGTCGGTATTGCCAATCTCAACCGTCAGGCCCTTGCGGCTTTTGAACACGTCGCTGGGACGATAGGCCGAACCCGACACCGAATTCTCCACCGCCGGGATCAGCACCCGCAGGCGCAGCTTGAATTTCGCCGCCATCACCATTTGCGCCAGGGCCAGCATCACCGCCGCGCCGCCCATGTCTTTCTTCATGGTGGCCATGCCGGAGGTGGGCTTGAGATTGTAGCCGCCGGTGTCGAAGCAGACGCCTTTGCCCACCAAGGTGACTTTGGGCGCCCTGGCATCACCCCAGATCAGTTCAATCAGGCGCGGCGCCCGCGCCGAACCTTGCCCGACCGCAGCGATCAGCGGATAGCCGCGCGCCAAGGCTGGGCCTTCGATGGTGTGGAATTTGGCGCCCTGGGCCCGCGCTACGGCACGCGCGGCCTCGGCCAATTCCTTGGGGCCCATGTCATTCGGGGGCGTGTTGATGAGATCGCGAGCGAGCGTGACGCCATCGGCGATGCGCGAAATCTCTTCGCCGGCGACGCCGTTGGGCAGAATCAATTTCAGATGGCGCGCTTTGGGCTTCTTGTAGCGGTCAAACGCATAGAGTCCCAGCCGCCAGGCCAGCGCCGCATTGGCGCCGCCGCAGAAATCCGGCACTTCGCCCAGGCGATAGACGCCGTCCGGCAATTGCTCGGCGAACGCCGCCAGCGCCAGCGGATCCTGATTCTTGCCCAGGCCCAGCACGGCGGCGGCGATCCCGCCCCGGCCCGGCACCAGGCGCAATTCGCCCTCCTTGCCGGTAAAGCCGGAGGCCTTGAGATAGGGCAGCTTGCGGCTAAGGGCGCTTGCGTCTTTGGCGGCCACGGCATGCAGCGTGATTGCATTCCTGGCATTTTTCGTGAAGCTCGCATGCATGGCCGACTCTTCATCGAAGGACGCGCCTGACGTTATGAATCAAATCCCCGCTGAATCAAACCAGGAAACGCCCAGGAAAAAACCATGTACAGATTGATCGTCGGCACCAAGGACTGGTCGAGTTGGTCGCTGCGCGCCTATCTGGCGCTGATGGCCACCGGCCAGCCTTTCGACGAAGTGGTGGTCCAGTTGCGCAAGACCGACGCCGCCGCCACCAAAGCCGCCATCGGCAAATTCTCCAACGCCGGGCGCGTACCGGTGCTGCAGATCGAGGACGGCGGGGAAACCGTCACGGTGTGGGACAGTCTTGCCATCTGCGAGACCTTGGCCGATCGCCATCCGAAGGCGCAGCTTTGGCCGAAGGATTGGGCCGCGCGGGCGCTGGCGCGCTCCTATGCGGCGGAAATGCATTCCGGCTTTCCCGATCTGCGCGATCAGCTGAGTATGGATTTCGCCAGGGAATTGAAACTGCCGGAGCTTCGCCCCGCCACCGAAAGCCAGGTCGCGCGCATTCTGGCCAGTTGGGAAACCGCGCTGGCGCGGTATGGCAGCAAGGATGGATTCCTGTTCGGCAAATTCTCCATCGCCGATTGCATGTATGCGCCGGTGGTGTCGCGGTTTACCACTTTCGACATCGCCGTGTCGAAGCCGGTCAAAGATTACATGGCGCGCATTTGGGCGCTGCCGGGCATGCAGGCCTGGCTCAAGGATTCGCGCAAAGAAGTCGCGGACGGGATCGCCTAACGCTGCGCCCCGCGCGACGCTTCGGCGTAAAAACGCTGGGCGCCCGGATGGAGCGGCGCGGGCGGCATCAGCGCCGCGGTGCTGAGGCCGATCTCGCGCGCGGCAGGACTGCTCCCGGTCAACGCATTGCGATTGACCGGATTGAACAAGGCTCGCGTGATGTCATAGACCAGCGGATCGGGAACGCTGTCGCGCACGATCCACAAGGCGCGGGTCGCCACGGTACCGACCTGCTGGCCCGGATAATTCATCACCGCCGCTTCCAGTGCGGGTTGGTTTTTCGTCAATTGCGTGCGGCCGGCCCCGGTGATGGGCACCAGCCTGGCGGCGTGGCTGGCGAGGAGATCACCCAGGCCGTCCAGCGGAACACCGCTCACCGCGAAGAAGGCGTCGATGCGGCCCTGCTTGAGTTCATCCATCGCCGCCGGCGTATCCAGATTAAAGCGCCGCATGCGCCCCAGCGGCACATTATAGGCTTTGAGAATCTCGTCCGCCGTGAATCCCACGCCCGAGCCGGGCAGGCCGAAGGAAACGCGCTTGCCCCGAAGACCGGCCACGGAATCGATCTTGGACTCGGTCGAGACCACCAGATGCACGTCTTCGCTGAAGAGCGAGGCGATCACGCGCACATGGCTTTGCTTGCCTTTGGGGCGGAACGGTCCCTGGCCCTTGACGGCGGCCGCCACCACGTCGCTTTGCGCCAGTCCTGATTCCACATCGCCATTGTTGACCGAAAGAACATTGTCGAGCGTGCCTTCGCTGGTGCGCGCGGTGACGATCAATCCGGCGGGCCCGCAGACATTGGCGGTGTCGCAACGCGTCACGCCGGGCGGATGGCTGATCAGGCCGGCGATGGCTTCGCCCACGGGAAAGAATGCGCCGGTGGTCGAGCCGGTGGCGATCTGAAACGGGATGCGGGGCGTATCTGCCTTCGCCGTCACGCCCAGACCCAGAGCCGCGATGACGGCAACGAGCTGGAGTGTGGAGAATCGGCGATGCATGACCTGCATTTACTCCTCTCATTGCGTCAGGAATAGGACCGTTGCCGACGCGCCGGAAAAGCGCGGTTCATAGACCGCCTTTGCTTCGATATAACCCAATATATTTAAGGCTTTGTTGACCCGCCAGAGGCATGCTTGAAGGCAACGAACAGGCCCTCTCATCATGCGCTTTGCCCCTTCCCTGGCTTCTCTTCTTTTGTGCGGCAGCGTCCTTGCGGGCTGCGCCAGCGACAATAATGGCGTCCTGGGCAATATCGGCCAGCACAAGAACGTCTCCGCCTCCACCGGAGCGCTCCCCTCCGATGTGGACAGCGGCGTCCGCCAGGCGCAGCAGGCGCGGTTGGCCGGCCGTTATGACGACGCTATCCATACCCTGTCCCAGCTGATGCTGCTGGCGTCGGATGATCCCAGGGTGGTGGGCGAATATGGCAAGGCGCTGGTGGAAAAGGGCCGCGCCCAGGAGGCGGTACAGTTCCTTACCCGCGCCACCGAATTGCAGCCCCGCGATTGGACCGTCTATTCGGCCCTGGGCGTGGCCTATGACGAGGCCGGCGACCAGATTTCCGCCGGCAGGGCTTATGAACATGCCCTGGCGCTCAAGCCCGGCGAACCCGCCATCCTGAATAATTATGCCTTGTCGCGCATGCTGGCGAGCGATCCGGCGATGGCCCGTCAGCTGATCGCCAGCGCGGCCAGTGCGGGCGGCGCCTCCGATCCCAAAATCGCACACAATATCGCCCTGGTGAATTCGCTGGCGGCCTTGGCGCCCACCCCGGTCGCCCAAGCGGCGCAACCGCCCCAGGCGCTGGCCGCCAAGGCGCCCGCCGTGGACGTCGCCTCGCGTGCGCCGACGCCTGCCGCTCTGCCGGCGGTGCCTGCGGTATCCAATCCGCAAGTGGTGATGCAAGCCGTTCCGGCCGATCCTTTGGCCGGCCCGGTCAAATCCCACCCCAAACCGCAGGCCAAGCCGGTCACTCCGGATGACAAGACCGCGAAAGCGGCGGATGCCAAGAGCGCGGCCCCCAAAGCCGCGATCCCGGATCTGCGCCAGACGGCGCTTAACTACTAACCCCTCCGCCCTGACTCTTTAGGTGCCCCCATCTGTCCGCCAACGCGGGCAAGCCCGCAGGCGGACATCTTCCCCCGCCAGTCGCTTCGCGACGCGGGGGGAAGAAAGCCACGACCAAGCTTCAAGATAGCTCTTTCCTTGTACTTCGGGGGGCCGGGGGTAACTTGCAGGCGATGACACGTTCCCTCCGCCACTTCTGGTTCAAATCCGATCAGCTACAGCACCGCCTGGCTATGGCGTGACCGCTTGGACTGAGGATGACGCAACTACGCTCCTTCGGGAAAAGGTATTTGGAGGCGATACCCTGCTTGCCGGAATGACGATGACGGTGGATATAGACCTTGCCCGTCTGGACAAGCATGTCACGCCCAATATGGAAGCCCCCACTTGGCGCGGAGTCTGGTTTCCGCGCGGCTATGCCGATCCAAAATGACCGACACCCATGTTGTTTCTGCGCCCAAAGAGAGGTGCATGCAGATTGCCAACGAGGTCGAGGACCACTGCGAGAAGCTACAGCGCGGACCTCAGTAGCTGTGCGGCAGCACACGCGTCTGGGCGCGAGGGATTTTGCGGCCTGAGCAGGAGCGTCGCGCGGAGCGTGCGTACAGCACGTGAGCACGCGCGACGCCCTCAGGACGCAAAAGAACCGCGCCCTTAGCCTTTTAATGCCCGATATGCATGATTTTCATGATGGCCGGCCCGAGGATCACGACGAACAGGCATGGCAGGAAGAAGACGATCATGGGCACGGTGAGCTTGGCCGGCAGTGAGGCTGCCTTGCGCTCGGCTTCCTGCATGCGCATCTCGCGATTCTCCTGGGCGGTGACGCGCAGCGCCTGGCCCATGGGTGTGCCGTATTTCTCGGCCTGGTTGAGCGCGATCGCCACCGCTTTGACACCGGAATGGCCGCAGCGCCGGGCGAGATTGTCGAACGCCTGGCTGCGGTCGGGCAGATAGGAGAGTTCGGCGGTGGTGAGCCCCAATTCTTCCGCCAGCTCGGCCGATTGGGTGCCGATCTCGCCCGTCACCTTACCGAACGAGGCTTCGATGGACATGCCGGATTCCACGCAGATCAGCATCAGGTCCAGTGCGTCGGGAAAGGCGCGCATGATCGATTGCTGGCGCCTGGCGGTGATGTTGGAAACAAAAATGTCGGGCAGGTAATAGCCCAGCAGCGCGCCAGCGAAGGCGGCGCTGAGCTTCATCATCAACGACCAATGGAAATGGGTGATCACGAAGAGATAGATCAGCGCCACGGCGAAGACGATAGCCGGCATCACGAAGCGGAAGAACATGAAGGCGATCAAGGGCGCCTGGCCGCGGTACCCGGCCATGGCCAGCTTGTCGCGGCTGTCCTCGGACTCCAGCAAATTGGTGAGCTTGAAGCGATCCAGGGTGGACTTCATCAGGTTGGACGGTTCGACGCGCAGCAAGCCCCGCTTCTCGTTCAGCGCCGCGTGATGGCGGGCGCGCAACTCCTCGCGCCGCTGCGCCACCGATTTGAGCCGGTCGCTGAGGCCGTCGCGCGCGATCAGGGGCAGGCCCAACGTGACAATGGTGGCGAACGCGAAGAGCGCCGCCGCCAGGGTGGCGAGGAAGGTCTTGTCGAAAAGAATGGTGAGGATACCGACGTCGAGCATGGTGGTCCTCAGAGCTTGAAGTTGATCATCTTGCGCATCACCGCGATGCCGGTGCCCATCCAGAACAGGCAGGCCGCCAGCATCAGATTGCCCATGCGCTCGGTGAAAAGCAGGCTGATATAACCGGGCGTGGTGGCCCACACGATCCCCATCACCACCGGCGGCAGCGAACCGATGATGCCGGCCGACGCCTTGGCTTCAGACGACATCGCCCTGATCTTGCCTTCCAGCCGTTTGCGGTCGCGCAGCACCCCGGCCAGATTGGCCAAGGCTTCCGAAAGATTGCCGCCCGATTTGGACTGGATGTTCATCACGATGCTGAAGAAGCCCACCTCGGTCGTGGGCATGCTTTCATGCATCTTCTTCAATCCCTGCTCCATCGACACGCCCATGGTGAGGCCGTCGATCAGCCGGGTGAATTCGGCGCCCACCGGATCGGGGGTCTCGCGCGCCACGATGCGGAGCGCCTCGTTGACCGGAAGGCCCGAACGCACCGAACGCACGATCACATCGATGGCGTTGGCGAATTCCTTGGTGAATTTCTTTTTGCGGCGCGCGGTGAGGAAATTCAGCACCCAGCGCGGCAGCCCCAAACTCACCGCGAACACCGCCATGATGAGGACCAAGGGCGATTGACCGGTGACGAAGCAGACCAGCGCCACGAACACGCCCAGTCCGGCCGAAACAATCCAGAACGTCCGCGGGCGGGCGTTGGCGAAGCCCGCCTGCTCCAGCCTTCGGCGCAAGGTGGGCTTTTCCTGCTTGCGCTGCGCCGCCTGATTCTTTTCCACGTCCTCGAGCAGGGCGGCGAATTTCTTTCGCTTCTGCGCTTCCGACTGGACCTTGACCGCGCGCGAGGCGTCCTTGGGTCCGGCCACAGCTTGAATGCGCTTTTGCGAGCGCTCGTCGCCGCCGGCGAAGGCGAACGCCATGCCGCCCAGCGACAGCAATCCCAGCAATGCGACCAGATAAATCATTGATTGACCTTGTCCAGCGCGTCGGCCAATTCGCGCTCCAGATTGTAATAGCGAGCGCGTTCCCAGAAGGCGGGGCGCACGATGCCGGTGCCGACATGCCGGCCGGTCAAGCGGCCATTCTCGTCCTCGCCCAGCACTTCATAGGTGAGGAGATCCTGGGTGATCACCACATCGCCTTCGGTGCCGATCACTTCGGTGATCTTGGTGATGCGGCGCGAGCCGTCGCGCAGACGCTCGGCCTGGATGATCACGTCGATCGAGCCCACGATCATCTCGCGGATGGTCTTGGTGGGGAGCGCGAAGCCGCCCATGGTGATCATGGATTCCAGGCGGCTGATCGCCTCGCGGGGACTGTTGGCGTGCAAGGTGCCCATCGAGCCGTCATGGCCTGTGTTCATGGCCTGGAGAAGATCAAACGCCTCGGCGCCGCGCACCTCGCCGAGGATGATGCGTTCGGGCCGCATGCGCAGGCAGTTTCTCACCAGATCGCGCATGGTGATCTGGCCCTGGCCTTCGAGGTTGGGCGGCCGCGTCTCCAGCCGCACCACATGGGGCTGTTGCAGCTGCAATTCCGCCGCGTCCTCGCAGGTGATGACGCGCTCATCGACATCGATAAAGGCGGTGAGGGTGTTCAAAAGCGTGGTCTTGCCCGAGCCGGTACCGCCGGAGATCAGGATATTGCAGCGCGAGCGCCCGATCACCTGCAGCACGCGCGCGGCATCGGGGCTGATCGAGCCGAAGCGGACCAGATCGTCCAGCTTCAGCTTGTCCTTCTTGAATTTTCGGATGGTGAGGGTGGGGCCATCCAACGACAAAGGCGGCCCGATCACGTTGACGCGCGAACCGTCGAGCAGGCGCGCGTCGCAGATCGGCGAAGACTCGTCCACGCGGCGGCCCACCTGGCTGACGATACGCTGGCAGATATTCATCAACTGGGCATTGTCGCGGAAGCGGATATTGGTGAGCTGCACCTTGCCGGCCACTTCGATGAACACCCGGCCGGCGCCGTTGACCATGATATCGGAGATGTCGTCGCGGGCGAGCAGCGGCTCCAGCGGCCCATAGCCCAAGACATCGTTGCAGATGTCCTGCAGCAGATGTTCCTGCTCGGCGATGGACATCACCACCGCCTTGATCGAGATGATCTCGTTGACGATGTCGCGGATTTCCTCGCGCGCCGATTCCGCGTCGAGTTGGGCCAGTTGTCCCAGATCGATAGTGTCGATCAGGGCGTTAAAGATGGTGGATTTGATCTGGTAATAATCTTCCGAGCGATCATCCACCACCTTGGCGACCGGCGCGGGCGAAGGTGCGATTTTTTCCGCCCGGGGCAGGGGCGCCGGCGCGGGGCGCGGCGGCGCCGGGTTACCGGCAGGCGCGCGTGTCTCCGCGCCCGCTGGAATGCGGATCGCGGGCTCGCTGCCACTGCGCTTGCCGAACATCTCTTATGCTCGCTTGCGGCTCGTCAGAAAGGAGAGGATCGAAGTCGGCGCCTTCTCCGTGGCGCGCGCGCCGACATCGCGGCCGGTGAGGGCCCGCGCCAGCAGGCGCACGCCATCAGAGAGAGGTGCGCGGGGGGCAAGTTCCAGCAGCATCTGGCCGTTGTTGGCGGCCTGGCCGAACAAGGCGGCATCGTATCCCAGCACGGCAATTGGCTCGACGCCCATGGTTTCGGCGAAATCCTTGGCGGGAATCTCGGGGCGCTTGGGCGTGTTGGCCTGATTGATCAGAAGACGTGGGCTGGGATCGTTGGGGCGGGCATGGCGCACCAGCTCCATCATGTTCTTGGCGTTGCGCAGGGACGCCAGATCCGGCATCGCCACGATCACGATCTCGTCAGCCGCGACCAGGCAATTCTTGATCCAGGGCGACCAGGCATGCGGCAAATCCACGATCACGCAAGGCGAGGAGCTGCGTGTGACATCGATGACCGCCTCATAGGCTTCCGGCGCGGCGTTATAGTCGCGCTCCAGCGAAGCCGGCGCGGTGAAGAGAGAGAGATGATCGCCCCGCTTGATCAAAAGCCGATCGAGCAGCACATCGTCCAGCCGTTCCGGCGACGCCAGCGCCTCGGCCACGCCTTGACCGGCCTCGTCATTGAAGTCCAGGCCCGCGGTGCCGAACGGCAGGTCGAAATCCACCACGGTGGTGTGAATGGCCAGTTCCTCGGCCACGCACCAGGCCACATTATGGGCGATGGTGGACGAGCCCACGCCGCCGCGGGCGCCGATGAAAGCAATCACCCGGCCCACCGGCTTGGCGCCGGGATCGCAGTAAAGGCCCGCGATCATTTCGGTCACCTGCAACGGCTGGAGCGGCGCCACCAGATATTCCGAAGCGCCCCGGCGCATCAATTCGCGATACAGCTCCACATCATTGACACGGCCCACCACCACCACCTTGGTGGAGGGATCGCAGACCTCGGCCAGGCGGTCGAGTTCATCCAGCGCGTCCAACCCGTTCAATTTGGTTTCCACGATCAGGAGATTGGGCGTGGTCTGGCCGTGGAAGAATTCGATCGCGGCATTCACCCCGCCCAGCTGCACCGTGAGATGCGCCTTGGACAAGCGGCGGTCATCGGCGGCGCGCTGCAGCACCGCGCCGGTGTCGGGGAATTCGCAAAACGCATGAATCGAGATGCGCGGCACCGGCCGCTCATGGGGCGCGGCGCCGAACGTCTCTTGAGAAGTCTCATCCTTGGCCATGATCGGTCCTACCTGCCCACATCGGAAATCGCGCTCGACTGGTCGGCGGTCTTGGTCGCCGCGGTGGGCGTGCCTTTTTCGTAATTGGTGATGATTGTGGCGCGCCGGTCGGCATCCGCGCCGCCCATCGGCCGCGGGCCCATCAGATCGCGCGGATCGGCCACCATCGCGGCGATATTGTGCTGGACGGCGCAGCCCAGATTCGACGCCGTCTTGTTGTCCATCGTGTAGGACAGGTCTTCGGACCAGTCGCCGCAGGGCGCGGTGTTGGCCTGATAGCTCACATAATTCAGTTGGACCTGGCTGTCGCCCGGCGCCGCATCACGGATGGTAACCAGGATCTGATCGCGGCTCACGCCCATGGCGTTGATGTGGTCGGCGATTTGGACCATTTCCGCATTCGCCAGCGCGCCGGCGGGCGCGTTGATCACGATCCTGCCGTTGCCATGGGCCTGATAGTCGCTGACGAAAGCATCGAGATGCGCCATGTCGGCCGGCGCGACGCCGGCAGGCGAGACGTTCACATTCAGCGATTGGGACGAAGGCTGGACCAGGATCGGGTGATTGGCGGTCGGATCGTCGAAAATCATCTTCTCGTCACCGGAGGGCGACGAGCAGCTTCCCGCTATGATCACGGCGGCAAGGCAAAAGCCACGCAACAGGATGCTTGTCATCTCGCGCATGAGATTCTCCTAGCGCACCACGAAGCCCACCGGAGCCGAAGCTTCCGGTGTGAGTGGCTTGTCGGTGCTCTTTTTGTAGACCGTGTTCAGGCGGCCCAGCAGAATCGTCTCCGGATCGCCGGGCGTGACGTACCCGTCGCTGGGCGTCGCCAACGATGCTTCTGAAATGGGGTTGACCATATAAGCCGTGACCAGGACCACCAGTTCGGTTTCGTCGTTCTGGAAGTCGCGGCTGCGAAACAGGGCGCCCAGCACCGGCAGATCCTTGAGGCCCGGAAAGGCATCGATTTGCTGCTTGGTGGTGTGTTGCATCAAGCCGGCGATGGCGAAACTTCCGCCCGATGGCAGCTCGATGGTGGTGTCGGCGCGGCGCACATCCAATGCGGGGATCGTGACGCCGCCAGTCTGGACCGTGCCGCTTGAGGTTGTGACCGTGCCGCCCTGAAGGGTGAAGGCGCCGGTGTTGGTGAGCTCGCTCACTTCGGTCGAGAGCTGCAGGCTGATGCGGCCGTTGGACAGCACCACCGGCGTGAAGGACAGGCCGACGCCGAACTGCTTGAACTCGATCGAGATGTTGCCCTGCTGGTCGCGGCCCGCGGGCACGGGGAATTCACCGCCGGCCAGGAACTTCGCGGTCTCGCCGGACACGGCGACCAAATTTGGCTCGGCCAAAGTATGCAAGAGGCCGATCGTCTCCATCGCCGTGAAGGCGCCCTGGGCGTTGTTCTGGAAGGTGCAGGCGCCCCCCAGCGGATTGACGCCGGAGGTGCAGACTTGGCCGATCTGGCCGCCCGAGAGCTCGTTCAAGGCCTGGCCCACCAGGCCGAACTGGTTGTTGGTGGAAAGCGCCAGGGGCGCGCCGCCGATCATGCCCACGCCGGCCATGTTGACGCCCAGCTGCTTGGCGATCTGGCGCTGCATCTCGGAGATGCGCACTTTCAGCATCACTTGCTGGCCGCCCGCGACGCTCAGGAGATTGACCACCTTCTTGGGGTCGCCGGCGAAGCTGGCGGCCAGATCGGCGGCGCGGGTCGCTTCCACCGCGCTCGAAACCGAGCCGGCCAACACCACATTGTCGTTGATGGCGGAAACCCTAATTGCCGAGTTGGGCAAATCGTCCTTCATCATCTGGGCGAGATCGCTGACGTCGCGCTCGACCCTGATGTCGAGCGAGGAAATCTGACGCCCGGCCCCGTCGAAGAAGAAGGCGTTGGTCTGGCCGGTCTTGGTCGCCATCAGGAAGATGCGGCGCGGCGTCTTGACCACCGCGTCGACGATGTCGGGGCTGGACACCAGCACGTCCTTGGCGTCGGCATCGAGTTCGACCACCACCGCCTTGTTTAGGCCCAGCGTAATGTGCTTGTTCTCGGGCTGGCCATTGTGCGCCGCCATCCGGACCACCCGGGCGCTGCTTTCATCGACCGAGGCAGCCGGATGCGGCAGTTGCGGCGCCGCGAGCGCGGGCGCCAACGCCAGAACGGTGAAGGCGACGGCCAATTGAAGTTGCGAAGCGAGCTTTCTCACTGGGACTTCCCTCCCGCAACGGAATCCTCGTGCATCACGCCATAGCGGATGATGGAAACCTGGCCGCCGCGATCGTCATCGCCGGGCACATTGCTGGCCACCGGCGTATCGCTGTCCGCGAGCGGACGCAGCGACAGCGAGATGGTGCCCAGATCCTCGGCCGCGGCCACGCTTTGCGCTTGGGCAGGCGTGAGTTCGAGAGTCGCGGTCTTGCCGATCACGCTCTTGGTGTCCTTGTCTTGCTTGAAGATCTGGTCCACCGCCAGCACCCGCACGTCGGCGAGGATCGTCTTCGCTTCCACCCGGGGCGGAGTGCCGTCCAGCTTGCGCGCCAGAATCACATCGACATGGTCGTTGGGCAGGATAAACCCGCCGGCGCCCGAATCGGCGCTGATATTGATCGAAACCGCGCGCATGTTCGGCATCAGCATTGCCGCCATGAAGCCAGCCGCCTGACCATGGACGATCGCGGTGGTGACGATGGGCTGGCCGGCAAGGAGCGGCGCGCGCACCACGGTGCCTTTCACCGCTTCGTCGATGCTGGTGATGGATTTCTTGGTAATGAAGGAGGCGTCGACCGAGGCGCTGGGCCATCTTTGCCAACGCACCTGATCGGCGGAGAGGGCATGGCCCGGCTGAAGATTGGCGTTGGCCACCAGCACATCGCTCATCGCCATCGGCGGCGCGATCTTGGCCACGGCCTTGGGCGTGCCGCCGCCCATCATGCCGCGCGCGAGAAGTGCAGCGGCGACGGCCATGACGCCAGCGAAGCCCAGAACAGCAAGACGTTTGGTATTCATGAAATTGGCGCTCCTTCCAGCGTCCAATTCATCACGGCACCACTTAGAATTCGCTTAATATAAAGGGAAGGATTGCAGCGTTTTACGCCGCCGCGGCGAGGCGCAGAATCTCGGCATGCGGCAGTATCAACAGCGCGCCGCTCGCCAGTGCGACACCGTACGGAACGCCGGAACTTTTTTCGTGCAGCTTGATAATCCAATCGCAGCGCGCCAAACCCGCCGGCAACGGCCATTGGCGCAGCAGCAAGAGTGCCACTGTAAGCAATCCGCCCAGCACCGATGACGCCAACGCATAAGCCAGGAAATCGTGCAATCCCAGCCACAGCGCGGTCGCCGCGAATAATTTGGCGTCGCCGCCGCCGATATAGCCGAAGGCGAACAGCGCAAAACCCGCCACCAGCGCGATCAACCCCGCCAGAAGATGGAAGGCGAAAACACCGGGCGCGATCCTCAGCGCCAGACCGAAGACAACAAAGGCAGCCGCGATCGCCAGGGAAAGAAGATTGGGAATGGTGAAAGTCGCCAGATCGAATGCGGCCGCGACCGCGAGCAGCGCGGGCAGCACGAGCATCAGAAGAATCTGGGCTATCATTGCGTTTTCCGGAAGGACGAACGGCCGCCCTTTAGGGGCGGCCGTTGTCATTGCGATTGTCATCGCGTCTCGCGGCTTAACGCAGCGAGGTCGCGACGCTGGTGAACTTGGTATTCAGGTTCGAACCAACGGTGGTCAACGCGGTGATGATGACCACCGAGATGAGGGCAGCGATCAGGCCATACTCGATGGCGGTGGCGCCGGACTCATCACGCACAAAGCGCGAAATCAGCTTGCTCATATCTGTCTCCATTAGTGACACCCTAGGACGCCCAACGCGCACGATATTTTCGTTCGCAACAGGACGGTGCCAGACTAGAGAGGCCGATTTAATTTCACCTTAACCGGCATGATGCAATTGCTTCTATCCCGTTGTTCCAGAAAGGAACTATCCGGGCCTGGTCGAGACAATGCGACGCTTGCCGGTCGAACTTGCTTTACCAATTCTTCGTATTCGCATTCTGCCGGCGCTTCCGCCCTCTGATTGTAAGGCTTCATTTAGGGCGTCGCCCTAGCGTGGGCTCGCTGAACATCACAGGAGCGCCGCCATGCGCCGCACTCTTTTCGCCGCTTTGATTGTCGTCGCCGCCTCTCCCGCCTACGCGGATGGCGTTGCGATTTCGATGGATGAAGTGCGCACCATCACATTTCCCAAACCGGTCGCCACCGTCTATGTGGGCAATCCGTCCATCGCCGACATCAACATGATCGATTCGCGGCACGCCTTCGTGCTGGGCAAAGGTTTTGGCAACACCAATATCGTGGCTCTGGATCATCAAGGCGATCAGGTTTCCAATACGCATGTCAGTGTGATGGCGCGTGAGGATTCCACCGTGACCTTGCAGCGCGGCACGGGCCGCCTCACCTATAGCTGCACCGCCAGCCATTGCGAGGCGACACCGCAACCCGGCGACGCCAAAGATGTCTATGATGCCGTCAACGGTCAGCTGGCCACGCACGAAGGCGCCGCCAAGGGCGCTGCGTCCGGACAAGCTTCGCAGTAAGCCGGAGGTTTATTCGCCGGCGCCTTGCAGCAGCGGATAGACGATCTGCGGCATCAGACCTTCCGGCATCGCCTCGTCGTCGATGCCATAGCCGTCGGGCAAGACGCCTTGCGGCATATGCCAGGTGCCGAACAGCCAATCCCATAGCGCGAAGGTGCTGGCGAAATTCTTGTCGCGCACCTCGCTGGCGTGATGCCAGCGATGAAAGACGGGGCTCACCAGCAGGTATTTCAAGGGCCCCAAGGTCCAATCGAGATTGGCATGGACGAAGACCGAAGCGATGGTGGTGAAAGGCCCGACCACAATGAAGACTTCCGGCGAGATGCCGCACAGGAAAGAAGCGATATCCACCGCGCACGTGCCGAACGCCAGATTGACGGGATGAAAGCGCGAGGCGGAAATCCATTCCACGTCTTTCGAAACGTGATGGACGGCGTGATACTTCCACAGAAAGCCGCGATGGAAGCGGCGATGGATCCAGTAAAGCGCGAAATCCGTCGCCACCAGATAGATCAGTCCCTGTTGCCACAGCGGCAGGCGGCCGATGGCGCCATGGCCATGATCATAGAATTGCGCGATGGCGGCGCCATCGGTGATGCCGAAGATCAGCATCGTCCCCATCACCGTGACCCAGATACGCAGATAGCGGGAGAAGACCGGCGCGAAAATCCAGTACGCCAAATCCGTCGTTAGGCCGCGCTTGTGCCACCAGGGCCGGCCCGCATTGCAGGGCGAAATGGCGGACAGCAGCGAGAAAACGACGCCCGCCCCCACCAGCCACGGCACCACATGCCAGAGCGTGATGAGAAATTGCCAGCTCGCAGCGCCAAGAAAACTCCAGCTCATCGCCTGATCGCCATCATTCTCATGCGTGGTGATCATCGGCCAAAGGAATGAAGACGACGTTGCTTTAGGCGGCCGGTTTTGTCCGCCGGCCTGGGAACAATTTTATTAAAAAGCGACACGTGGCTGAAGCATGGTTCAGACGCCGCGCGGCCGGATCAATCCTTCCTGCGCCACCGAAGCGATCAGGCGGCCCGCGCGGGTGAAGATCAGGCCGCGGTTGAAGCCCCGTGCGCCTGATGCGGAAGGACTGTCCTGGGCATAGAGCAGCCATTCGTCCAGCGGAGCATCGCGATGGAACCACATGGCGTGGTCGATGCTGGCCATCTGCACCGCCGAGAAAAAGCTTTTGCCGTGCGGCAGCAGCGACGTATCCAGCAATGTCATATCGGAGACATAGGCCAGCAAGATTTGACGCTGGCGAATATCGCCGGGCACCGGGCCGGCGGCGCGAAACCAGATATTGTCGAATGGCGGGCGGGGCGGACGGTCGCCGGGCCCATCGAGGATCACGGGGCGCGTCTCGAACGGGCGCGGCCGCAAGATCCATTCACGCAAGCCTTCCGGGAATTCATGCGCGCGCTTGGCCAGCACGGTGGCGGCATCTTCCAACTCCTCGGGCTCGGGCACTTTGGGCATTTCGAATTGATGATCGAATCCGGCTTCCGGAATCTGGAACGAGGCGGCGAGATTGAAAATCTGTTTTCCATGCTGGACCGCCACCACGCGCCGGGCGGTAAAGCTTTTGCCGTCCCGAGCGCAATCCACTTCGTAAAGGATAGGAATGCGCGGATCGCCGGGGCGCAGGAAATAAGCATGCAGCGAATGACAATGGCGTGACGGTTCGACCGTGCGGATGGCGGCCGCCAGCGCCTGGCCCAGCACCTGCCCGCCAAATACGCGCTGGGTGCGCGCCTTGGGACTGAGCCCGCGAAAAATATTCTCTTCGATCTGCTCCAGATCGAGGAGGCCCAACACCTCCGTCAAAGCGTCTCGGCCCGATTCACTCATGCGCGATTTCCATTATGCCCCGCATCATGCCCTGGTGCCTTCGCCAATCCGTCATGCAAATACCCTATGCCCTTCATAAGTGATTCACATGGCGTGATTCACAAGGCGCGCGCGATTCACGGCATGACATGTCCAGGGTCGCGCGGGAAGGCTTGAGAGAATGGCGAACGCGCTTTTGGAACGGGCCGCGCATCAGGCGGCTCCCGCCAGCCGCAGGGGTGTGTTAGAGCGGCTTTTTACCCTTATGTTTCAAGGCTTTGTCTATAACCAAATCTGGGAAGACCCCAGTGTGGATTTGGATGCGTTGAAGCTCGAGCCGAATCATCGGGTGGTCACCATCGCCTCGGGCGGATGCAACGTTCTCAACTATCTGACGGCGGCGCCGGCAAAGATTTTTGCCGTCGATCTCAATCCCCATCATGTCGCACTCACCAAATTGAAGCTGGCGGCGCTGACTCATCTGCCCGACCATGAAAGTTTCTTCCGGTTTTTTGGTCAGGCCTCCGATCCCGCCAATCTCGATCTCTTCGACAACCATGTGCGCGACCGGCTGGACCAGGAGACCCGCGCCCATTGGCAAGCCATGTCGGGCGCGCCCAAGCGGCGGCGCATCGAAATGTTCGCGCGCAATCTCTATCGCCATGGACTGTTGGGCCGTTTCATCGGGCTTCTGCACGGCGTAGCGCGGCTGCATGGCAAGAAACTCGAGGACTTGCTGGACGCCAAGAATCCCCGTGAGCAGCGCGACCTGTTCAACCAGATCGTGGCGCCCCTGTTTGAAAGCGCGCCGATCAAGCTGATGTCGAAATCGCCCATCTCGCTTTACGCACTGGGCATTCCGCCGGCGCAATATGATGCGCTGGTCGAATCCGGCAGCGACGCGATCTCAGTGCTCAGGGAACGGGTGGAGCGCCTGGCTTGCGATTTTCCCATCCGCGACAATTATTTCGCCTGGCAGGCGTTCGGCCGCGGCTATGACATTGAAGCACGCGCGGCGGTTCCCGATTATCTGAAGGCCGAGAATTACGCGACATTGAAAGCGCGGGTGGGCTCGGTCAGCATCACTCACGCCTCGCTGTTGGATTTTCTCAGAGAGCAACCCGCGCAGTCGCTCGACCGCTTCGTGCTGCTGGACGCCCAGGATTGGATGACCCCGGCCCAGCTCGCCGAATTGTGGCGCGAGGTCGACCGCACCGCGCATTCGCGCGATGCACGCGTGATCTTCCGGACTGCGGGCGAAGCCAGCCCCCTGCCGCAGAAGCTTCAATCTGATCTTCTGGCGCCCTGGCTCTATCACGAATGGCAGAGCCGGGTGCTTCATGCCCAGGACCGCTCGTCCATCTATGGCGGCTTTCATATCTATGTCCGCCGCCCCCTCTCTTGAGACTCACACGGGGTTGATGGACCGGGTCTATCGGCCTCAGCGTCATGTCTACGACTTGACCCGGAAATATTATCTCCTGGGCCGCGACCGGCTGATTGGAGAGCTTGCTCTTCAACCGGGATCAACCTTGATCGAGGTGGGTTGTGGGACTGGCCGCAACTTGATCGCGATTGCCCGCCGCTACCCCGAAGCGCGTCTTTATGGGCTGGACGCTTCCGAGGCGATGCTGGAAACCGCGCGGGCCAAATTGCGCGAGGCCGGGCTCGGAGATCGCATCCTTCTGCGGCACGGCTTGGCCGAAGAGCTTTCACCTTCCGCGTTCGGAGTCGAAAGCTTCGATCACGTGCTCTTCTCCTACAGCCTTTCGATGATCCCGGATTGGCAAGGGGCGCTCTTTGCCGCCATCGCGGCACTGTCCGGAAATGGCCGCTGGCATGTGGTGGACTTCGCCGATCTGAAAGGGCTGGGCTTTCTAGCGAGGGCCGCGCTGATGGCCTGGCTGAAGCTGTTCCACGTCAGCCCCAGAGTGGAATTTCTTGCACCACTGGAAGGCTTTAGCGGCGGCATGGGGGAATTGACCCTGCTCAAGGGACGTTACGCTTTCATTTTTCACTCGGCGCCAAAGGTTTTTGGGAAATTGGCCCCTTAACCCTGTGGCGCGGGGACCACAGCCGCCCCATAAAACCTTGAAATCCGGGCAGCAATCCAGGCCAAAGGGGCACCCCCCGTGGAGACTTTCAGGCGGATCACCGTTATAAGCCGAGTGTCGAATTAAAGTCGTCAGGCGGGGGGGATAACTGCCCCGTCGATATTTCAAGCGAGGGTAGAACAATGAAAATTCGCATGTTGGCTTTGGCCGGCGTCGCGGCGGTGGCTATGAGCGCTCCCGCACATGCCGGAGACGGTTGGTATCTGGGCCTGGGCGGCGGCTATGACAGCATGAGCAGCATTCATACCACGTCAGCCCTCGCCGCTGGAGATTTGAGCATCAAGACTCAAGCCAGCGCCATCGTCGCTGGCACCTTCGGCTATGGATGGGCTTCCGGCCTCCGCCTCGAGGACGAAATCGCTTATGACTCCCATAGCATCAGCGGCTCGTCGGGCTTCGGTGGTTCCGCCAGCGTCGCCAGCGACATGTTCAACGCGGTCTATGACATTCCAATCGGCGACGCCTGGAAGATTTCCTTGGGCGGCGGTTTGGGCGGCGGCAAAGGCCGCATCAATGTCACCGTGCCGGGCACGGCCTTCACATGGGTGAAAGAATCGCATCTTGCCTTCGAATATCAGGGCATTGCCGGCATCGCCTATTCGATGTCGCCCGATGTCGATCTGTTCCTCGATTATCGCTATCGCTCGAACCAGAATGGCAGCGGCAATGTCGGCACCTCTTACACGAGCTTCGCGCCCATCAAGGTCGGCAATCTGACCGAGAATGCGGTGATGGTTGGCTTCCGGTGGTTCATGACACCGCCGCCGCCCCCGCCGCCCCCGCCGCCGCCTCCGCCTCCGCCTCCGCCTCCTCCTCCTCCGCCTCCTCCTCCGCCGCCTCCTCCGCCGGCGAAGACCTACATCGTCTTCTTCGACTTCGATAAGTCGGACCTGACGGCGGAAGCGCAGTCGACCGTGACCCAGGCCGTGTCCGCCGCCAAGACTCTTGGCTCGGTCCGGATCATGGTCACCGGCCACACCGATACGGTGGGTTCGGACAGGTACAACCAGGCGCTGTCAGTACGCCGCGCTCAGTCCGTCAAGGATGAGATGGTCCATCAGGGCCTGGGCGCCGACGCCATCGCGATCGAAGGCAAGTCCTTCCACGATCCGATGGTGCCGACCGGTCCGAATGTGCGCGAGCCCAAGAACCGCCGCGCGGTCATCGATCTGGGCGGCTGATAAAGCCTTCCTCTGAAACAAAAGGGCCGGTCGAAAGACCGGCCCTTTCTTTTTGACTTTTCTCTCGCCCCCACTGTCTCTTTCGGGCAAGCGCTCAGAAACACCTCCCCGCCAGCGCTACGCGCGTGGGGGAAGAAATTCTCGACCCAGCTTCGATAAGCGGTCGGCTAGGGCGGGAATAAACCAGGGTTGGGCGGATCGCCCGGCAGCGCGGGCCGCGGCGTGGGCATCACCGCGGGACCGACGGCAACGCCTTCCAACGTCACCCCCACTTTCACTTCGCAGGCACTGACGGGATTGTTTTCGTACACCGGAACGCCGGCGACGAAATCCTCCAATATCGGTTTGTCGAGCGCCAGCGCCGCGGCAAACACGATATCGGCGGTCTTGCAGAAATCCGCCGCCGCGCCGGGCTTGGTGCGGCGCTGCTCGGCATGGGCGATGGCGCGGGTCTTGTAGGAATCATACTCGGAATTTCCGCGGGACGGGCCATCAAGCCGCTTGAACATGGCCAGCATCAGCGCATCCGAGCGGCGCAGCTCCTTGTTGAAGACGGTCTGGAAGCGGTTAAACAAATCGGTCTCGTGCTGGCCGCAAGCCAGCGCCGCATCGGTGAGCTCCTGCTGCACGGCTGAAACCTGGATGGCGGAGATTTCCGCCTCGGTGGCGCAAGCCGATCCCCTTGCTTCGGCCAGATTGGCGCTGACAAAGCAGAGCAGCGTGGCGGATGCGCCCGCACGGAAAATCCTTTTCATCGCAACTGTCCCAAATTTCGACGGAAGTCCCGCCCGTGATCCCGATTACGCATCTTCCCAGAAAGATCCGTCAGCGGCAAAAAAATTAGCTTGCAACAAGCTACGAGAATTCGAGTTTCCTGTCCGTAATCTTGCGAAGTTCCGGCCATGCATCGGGGAAAGGCTGCAATCGTTGCGTTAATCGCGCTTCTGGGGATGGGAACTTCGGCCCAAGCCATGCGGGTTCCCTTCCAGGATACGCTTTCGCTGCAGTATCCCGGCGCG
The DNA here is from genome assembly GCA_036271455.1 of Rhizomicrobium sp. GTDB lineage: Bacteria > Pseudomonadota > Alphaproteobacteria > Micropepsales > Micropepsaceae > Rhizomicrobium. Next base: position 11,136 of record DATBAP010000057.1, on the reverse strand, counting down.
CCCAAACCGGTCCACGACGAGAACACGAGCCCCTATCCGATGACCTATACCGATGAGGTCGCCCGCAGCCTGGGTGTTCAAAACGGCCATATGGATGTTTTCTCCACCCAACCGGTATCGAGCTACATGCCGTCCTTCAGCGCCGGCGTGGACCAGGGCGGCGCCATGTTCCGGCTGAAGTGGCATCCCGGCGAATAAGCCCGCTAGGTTTGCCAGCCGATCCGGGTCAAAACCCGGCCTCTTTCAAGCCCGCCCGCTTTTTAGTATGTGTCCGCCCGGTTCGAGGGCAAGGTTGGACGATGGCTTATAAAGTCGCTGTGGTGGGCGCGACCGGCAATGTCGGGCGCGAGATGCTGTCGGTGCTGGCCGAGCGCCAATTTCCCGTCAGCGAAGTGGTGGCGCTGGCTTCGACCCGGTCGGTGGGAACCGAAGTGTCGTTCGGCGACCATATCCTCAAGGTCAAGGCGCTGGACTATTTCGACTTCAAAGGCACCGATATCTGCCTGATGTCGGCGGGCGGCAAGGTCGCCAAGGAATGGGCGCCCAAGATCGTCGCCCAAGGCGCCATCGTGATCGACAATTCCAGCGCTTGGCGCATGGACCGGGGGGTGCCCCTGGTGGTGCCGGAAGTGAACGCCGATGCGCTCAGCGAGATCAAGAAGGGCATCATCGCCAATCCCAATTGCTCAACCGCCCAGCTGGTGGTGGCGCTGAAGCCGCTGCACGATCTGGCCACCATCAAACGGGCGGTGATTTCCACCTATCAATCCGTCTCGGGCGCGGGCAAGGACGCGATGGACGAACTGTTCCGCCAGACCCGCGCCGTGTTCGTGGCCGATCCCATCGAGCGGGAGAAATTCACCAAGCAGATCGCGTTCAATGTCATTCCCCATATCGATGTCTTTCTCGACTCCGGCTACACCAAGGAAGAATGGAAGATGATGGTGGAGACGCAGAAGATTCTCGATCCCGACATTCAGGTCACGGCCACCTGCGTGCGCGTGCCGGTCTTCATCGGCCATAGCGAAGCGGTCACTTTGGAATTCGAGAAACCCATCACGGCGGAAAGGGCGCGCGCGGTGCTGCGCGAGGCCCCGGGCGTGCTTCTGATCGACAAGCGCGAAGATGGCGGCTACGCCACGCCAATCGATTGCGCCGGCGAAGACGCCACCTATGTGAGCCGCATCCGCAAGGATCCCACGGTGGAGAACGGCTTGTCGCTTTGGATCGTCGCGGACAATCTGCGCAAAGGCGCGGCCCTCAATGCCGTTCAGATCGCCGAATGCCTGATCAATCGCAAATTGTTGAGAGCCGCCTGATGGCCAAAGGCTATTGGATCGCCCGGATCGATGTGAGCGATCCCGAGGCCTATAAATCCTATGTTGCCGGCGCGACACGAGCCTATCAGAAATACGGCGCCAAATTCCTGATCCGGGGCGGCAAATGCGAAGCGGTCGAAGGCGCCGGCCGCGGCCGCAATGTGGTGATCGAGTTCGACAGCTACGACCAGGCCATCGCCTGCTATCGCTCGCCGGAATATCAGGCAGCGGCCGAGATTCGCCGCAAGGCCAGCTTGGGCGAAATCCTGGTGGTGGAAGGCGCTTGATTTGCTGATGGGGCGCTATCGCAGTGCGCTTGCCAGTGGCGCGCTGAAGCCGGATGCCGCACAACGCGCCGCCGCCGAAAAGCTCAGCAGCCTGGCTCGGCTTCTCGCGCGGCCCAATCGCTTTTCCCTCTTCCGGAAAAGGCCACCGCCGCGCGGGCTCTACCTCTGGGGCGACGTGGGCCGGGGCAAATCCATGCTGATGGATCTGTTCTTCGAGGAAGCCGCTGTCGCGCCCAAACGCCGCGTGCATTTCAACGCCTTCATGGCCGATGTGCACGCCAGATTGCATGTCGAACGCGCCAAGGCCGGCGCGAGCGATCCGATCCTCGCCGTGGCGGCGGCGCTGGCCGCCAAGGCACGGCTTCTCTGTTTCGATGAATTCCAGGTGACGGACGTGGCCGACGCCATGATCCTGGGCCGGCTGTTCGAGCAACTGTTCGATCTGGGCACGGTGATCGTGGCCACCAGCAATGTCGCACCCGACCGGCTTTATGAAGGCGGCCTCAACCGCCAGCTGTTCCTGCCCTTTATCGCCCTGATCAAAGAGGGGCTCGAGGTGGTGGAATTGAACGGGCCTACCGATTACCGCCTTCACCGCCTTTCCGGCCATCCCGTCTATCTCACCCCCCTGTCGCCACAGACCGACACAGCGATGGACGCGGCCTGGCGGCGGCTGACGGACTGCGCGCGCGGCGAACCCGCCCGCCTCACCGTGTTCGGCCGCAGCCTTGTGGTGCCCCAGGCGGCGCGGGGCGTGGCGCGATTTTCCTTTGCCGATCTGTGCGAGAAGCCCCTGGCGGCGGCGGACTATCTGGAAATCGCGCGGAATTTCCACACTTTGCTGATCGACCATATCCCCATCCTGTCGGCCGAGAAGCGCGACGCGGCCAGGCGTTTTGTTCTCCTGATCGATACGCTCTACGATCAGAATGTGAAGCTGATCGCATCGGCGCAAGCCGCACCTTCTCTGCTCTATACCGATGGCGATGGCGCCGACACCTTCCGCCGCACCGCCTCGCGGCTCATCGAAATGCAAAGCGAGGATTATCTCAGGCATGGGCATGGCATTTCGCGTCTGGTGACGGGATAGCGCGCGATGCTGGAGAATATGCTCTGGGCATCGGGATTCATTCTTGCCTGTATTCTTTTCTATCGTTTCGCTCTGCCGGCGCTTAAGCGTTTCGACACCGAGAATGTGCAGCGCATTGTGCGGCAGGAACAGGAGAAGTCCGATCCCACCGCCCATATTCGCCATGCGCTCGAGACGGCGGAAGAACAGGTCGAGCCCATCGCCGAGATCAAAGTCGGCGATGTGGTGCAATATCTGTTCGAGACGAAGATCTATCTCGACCGCGATGACGCCGAAACGGCGCGGGCCGAGCGCATCGGCACGATCGCTCGGCGCTTTTATACAGAATTGCCGCAAGCCATGGCGGGCCGCGGAACGCGCGCGCCTTTATCCGCCCGCGAGCGCGCGGCGCGACGCTGGTGGAAGCATTAGGCGGGATCGCCCTTTAAGAGCCTCGGCAACTTCCCGATATCCCCGCCGGCATGGCGCATGAACAGGCGGCGCAGCGGTCCGATCGCGTCCACCACGCCCAACCCCAGATCGCGCAAATGCCGCAGCGGAGCAATGTCATTGGAAAAGACGCGGTTGAGCGCATCGGTAGACGCGGCCAGGGTGAAGGAGTCGAATCGCCGCCAGCGCTCATAGCGTTTCAATACATCAAGCGCGCCGATATCCTGGCCCAGCCGTGCGGCATCCAGCAAAGTCTCGGCCAGCGCGGCCGCGTCTTTCAAGCCCAAATTCAGACCCTGACCGGCGATGGGATGGATGCCGTGGGCGCAATCGCCGGCCAGCGCGAAACGCGGCCGCACATAATCGCGCGCCAGATGGAAGGTGAGCGGATAGGACCAGCGCGCGCCCACCACTTCGGTCTTGCCCAGATGCCGGCCGAACCGTGCCGCGACTTCGGCATCGAATTCCTTCGGCCCCAGCGCCAGCATGGCAGGGGCCTTGTCCTTGGCCTCGGTCCAGACCAGCGAAGAGCGGTCTGCTGTCATGGGCAGGATCGCAAATGGTCCCGATGGCAGAAAATGCTCATAGGCCACGCCATTGTGCGGCCTGTCATGGTGCACGGTGGCGACGATGCCGGTTTGCGGATAGGCCCAGCCGATCACGCCGATGCCCATCGTCTTGCGCAGCTTGGAATCACGGCCATCGGCAGCGATGGCCAGCTTGGCCTGGAGTTCGCTGCCGTCGCTCAACTGTGCCCGGACATGAGCGCCTTCCACCGCCAGCGATTGGATTTCGGCCGGCGCGATCAGAGTGAGATTTTTTTCGTGTTGGAGGGCGGCATGAAGCGCGGCGCGGATATGACGATTCTCGGCGATATGGCCCAAACTGTCGGCGCCCACTTCCTGGGCATCGAAATGCAGCGAGAACGGCGAGGCCGGACGGCCCACCGCGCCATCGCTGACCAGAATCTCGCGGATGGCTTGCGCCTCGGGCGCCAGATGCGGCCAGACACCCAAGACTTGCAACATGCGCACATTGGCATAAGCCAGAGCCGAGACCCGGCCATCGAATTCCAGCGTCACCGTCGTCGCCGGCGCAAGGGCATCGACCAGCGCGACCTGGAGACCGCCTTTGGCCAGGGCCAGCCCCAAAGTGAGGCCCACCATGCCGCCGCCACAGACGATCACATCGCTCTGATCCATGGCTGGTGTAAGCCGCATTCGGGGCGGGAAGGAAAGAGCCGCCCCACGCACATAATTTGTGCATTTGCGAGGGCATGCCTTTTTTTTGAGCGAACGAAGCCGCAGCCTATTCGGGCTTCTGCGGAAAAACCATTTATTTCCAGTATCTTAGATAGCAGAAAGACTCGGCACAATTTTTGATAAGGGTCTAGAAACAAGGGCCCGATTTTTCATGAAGTTCCTCAAGATTTTGGCGGCGGTGCTGCCGGGTATTCTTTTGCCCAGCGCGGCGCTGGCTGCTGCTTCCAAATTCGACAGTGGCGACACCGCCTGGATGCTCACGTCGTCCGCGCTGGTGCTGATGATGACCATTCCGGGCCTGGCGCTCTTCTATGGTGGCATGGTGCGCAAGAAGAATGTGCTGGCGACCCTGGCGCAGAGCTTCGGCGCCACCTGCATCATCACCGTGCTCTGGATGGTGATCGGCTATTCGCTGGCCTTCACCAACAATGCCAATAGCGGGATCAATCAATTCATCGGCAGCTTCGACCAGTTCCTGCTGGGCCGGATGACCGTCAATGCCGTGAGCCCGCTGGCCACCACCATCCCCGAATCCGTCTACATGTTTTTCCAGATGACGTTCGCCATCATCACGCCTGCCCTGATCGCGGGCGCGCTGGCGGACCGGATGAAATTCTCGGCCTTCATGTGGTTCATGTCGCTGTGGCTCATTCTGGTCTATTGCCCGATCGCGCATTGGGTGTGGGGTGGCGGTTGGCTGGGCGCTATGGGCGCGCTCGATTTCGCCGGCGGCACGGTGGTGCATCTCAATGCCGGGACGGCGGCGCTGGTCACCTGCCTAATGCTGGGCAAACGCATCGGTCTCAAAAGCGAAAGCATGGCGCCGCACAATCTGGTCTTGAGCGTGATCGGCGCCTCGCTTCTGTGGGTGGGCTGGTTCGGCTTCAATGCCGGCTCTGCGACCGCCGCCAACGCCAATGCCGGCATGGCCGCGGTCGCCACCCAGGTCGCCACTGCTGCGGCGGCGCTGGCCTGGACCGCGGCGGAATGGGTCATTGCGAAAAAGCCCAGTGTGCTGGGCATGATCTCGGGCGCGGTAGCGGGGCTGGTGGCGATCACGCCGGCCTCGGGTTATGTCGATCCCAGAAGCGCTCTGCTGATCGGTTTTGCAGCCGGCTTTGTTTGTTATTTCTCCGCGGTCTGGGTCAAGCGCTGGATCGGCTATGACGATGCCTTGGACGCCTGGGGCGTGCATGGTGTGGGGGGAGCGCTGGGCGCCATCCTGACGGGCGTGTTCGCCTCCCATGCGGTCAATCCCAGCGCCAAGGGCTGGCTGGCGGATGGCAATGGCCATCAGATGCTGCTGCAGTTCTATGACGTGGCGGCCACCTTCGTGTATTGCGCCATCGTCACCTTCCTGATTCTCAAAGTGCTGGATCTGACGCTGGGCTTGCGCGTCGATCGTGAAGTCGAGATCGAGGGCTTGGACTTCAATCTGCATGGTGAGACCGTGCATGGTTGATGGGTTCGGGCTGACGGGCTTGGCCTGGGACCAGTGAACGCTTAGAAATTCACGAAGCTGCTTCGCGCGAGCTTTCGTGACCCAAACGCTGATGTCTGATTTGCCGGCCGGCCCGTTCGCCCGGCTGGCCGAACTTCTGGGCGATATCGAGCCCGGCAAGGATCCCATCAATCTTTCGGTGGGCGATCCCAGCGGCAGCGTGCCCGCCTTCGTAACCGAGGCGCTGGTCAAGAACGCCGGAGCATTCGGCAAATATCCGCCCATCACCGGCAGCGATGAATGGCGCGAAGCCGCCGCCGCGTGGCTCAACCGCCGCTTCGGCCTGAACGGCGCCATCGATCCGGAAAAACATGTCCTGCCCTTGAACGGCACACGCGAAGGCCTGTTCCTGGCGTTGTTCCCACTCTTGCCGCTGATCAAGAATGGCGAGCGGCCCATCGTGGCGATGCCCAATCCTTTTTATCAAGCGTATGCCGCCGCCGCGTTGGGCGTCCGTGCCGAACCGCTTTATGTGCCTTCGACCGCGGCGACCGGCTTTCTGCCCGATTACGCCGGCTTGCTGGATGCCATGCTGAAGCGGTTGGCCGCCGTTTACATATGTTCGCCGTCCAACCCCGAAGGCGCGGTGGCGAGCGAGGAGTATTGGCGGCAATTGTTCGCGCTGGCCGAGCGTCACGACTTCATCGTGCTGGCGGACGAATGCTATGCCGACATTTATTTCGACAAGCCGCCGCCCTCTGCGCTGCCGGCGCGGCTCAAGCAATCGGGCGGCTTCGCCCGCCTTCTCACTTTTCATTCGCTGTCCAAACGTTCCGGTTTGCCCGGCATGCGCTCCGGCATGGTGGCAGGCGACGCCGAGTTGATCGCCCGCTTCCGCACCTTCCGCCATGTGGCGGGCCCGCAGATGCCGGGCCCGATCATGGCGGCGTCAGCGGCAGCCTGGCGGGACGAAGATCATGTGGCGGCAAACCGCGCTCTCTATGCCGAGAAGATGGCGGCGGCGCATCGCATCCTGGGCAATCGCGTCGCCCGGCCCGCGGGAGGCTTTTTCCTCTGGCTGGAGACCGGCAATGGCGAGGAAACCACCCTGGGCCTGTGGCGGGGCGAGGGGGTCAAAGTCCTGCCGGGCGCCTATATGGGGCGGGAAATTGAGCCGGGAAAAACCCAGTCAAACCCTGGTTTTTCCTTTATCCGGATTGCCCTTGTTAGGGATTTATCAACCATTATGACCGCACTCGAAAGGGTGAGGAATTTTCTAGGGTCCTGATCCGATATGGCACAGGCTCTTTCGTCTTGGGCAGTTCGTCTTGGTCGAGGCTTTCTTCCCCCGCGCCGCGAAGCGGCTGGAGGGGGAAGATGTCCGCTAGCGGGCTTGCCCGCGTGGCGGACAGAAGGGGGTAAAAAATAATGTCCCAATCCCGAATGATCGGTGGTGTCTACCATCCCCGCGCCCGCGGCAGCGCCATGAGCGAAGCCTTGGCCGATGCCCGCAGAGCGCTGGCGCGGCTGCTGGGCATGATGATGATGCGCGGCGCGGGCCTGCTTTTATTCGCCGTCGCATGTGCGGCGCTCCTGGCGCTGGTCACCCATCATGCCGACGATGCCAGCCTCAACAATGCCAATGGCCGCGAAGTCGCCAATCTTCTGGGTCCGCTGGGTGCGGTGGCGGCGGATCTTCTGTTGCAGACATTCGGTTTCGCCGCGCTCGCCTTTCTGGCGCCGCCCGCCTTTTGGGGACTGCGCGCGCTGTTCGGAAAAAATCTGCGCCATGCCTTGCTGCGTCTTGTGGCGTGGCCGCTCGGTACCCTGGCCGTTGCGGCGGGGTTGGGGCTTTTCCCCGCCCCCGCCACTCTGCCCGCCGGTGTGGGCGGCATGATCGGCATCGCCGCGCACGTGCTTTCGATCCATGCGGGCGCGGCCTATGGCCATGCCTGGATCGGTACGGCAGTGCCGCTGTTTCTTCTGGCCATCGGATTGCCATTGGCGTTCCTGGCCACGGGCTTGCGCTTTGTTCCTCTGGCGCGGGGCGCGGCAAATATTCCCGCTGCGCTCTGGTGGCTGGGCGGGCGCATCAAGCTTTCCCCACCCCGCGCGGCGGCTGTGCCGCATGACGAAGACGCGGACGAGCCGGAGTTCGAGGACGATGACAGCGAGGAAGGCTATCACCTGGATGAGAGCCCCGAGCCATTGGCCGCGACCCGGCTGGCGGAACGGCGCGAGGGCCGCGTCAAGCGTGATGAAGCCAAGCGCGCGCCCAAGCCCGGCAAGCCCGCCAAACAGCCCGCGCTCAATCTCGCCTCCGGCGAATATCAGCTGCCGGCGTTGGGCCTTCTCACTGAGGCGCCGCAGGCGGTCGACAATCACGGCCTGTCGGATGAGGCGCTGGAAGAAAATGCCCGCATGCTGGAAGCGGTGTTGACCGATTTCGGCGTCAAGGGCCGCATCACCGCGGTGCGCCCCGGCCCGGTGGTGACCCTGTATGAATTCGAGCCCGCCGCGGGCGTCAAATCCTCGCGCGTGGTGTCGTTGGCCGATGACGTCGCGCGTTCCATGTCGGCGGTCTCGGCTCGTGTCGCGGTGATCTCCGGCCGCAACGTGATTGGCATCGAGCTTCCCAACCAGATCCGGGAAACCGTCTATCTGCGCGAACTTCTGTCAACTTCCGATTATGAGAAGGCGCGCGCGCCGCTGGCACTGGCCTTGGGCAAGACCATCGGCGGCGAGCCAGTGATCGCCGATCTCGCCAAGATGCCTCATCTTCTGGTGGCGGGCACCACTGGTTCGGGCAAATCGGTGGGATTGAACACCATGATCCTGTCGTTGCTCTATCGCATGGCGCCAGAGCAATGCCGGATGATCATGATCGATCCCAAGATGCTGGAACTGTCCGTCTATGACGGCATTCCCCATCTTCTCACCCCCGTGGTCACCGATCCGCGCAAAGCGGTGGTGGCGCTCAAATGGGCGGTGCGCGAGATGGAAGAGCGCTATCGCAAAATGTCCAAGCTGGGCGTGCGCGGCGTGGAAGCCTTCAATGACCGTGTGCGCAAGGCCAAGGAAAAAGGCGAGACCCTCAAGCGCACGGTGCAGACCGGCTTCGACCGCGAGACCGGCAAGCCGATCTATGAAGACGAGGTCCTGGAATTGGATCACATGCCCTTCATCGTCGTGGTGGTGGATGAAGTCGCCGACCTGATGATGATCTCGGGCAAGGAAATCGAAGGCGCGGTCCAGCGTCTGGCCCAGATGGCGCGCGCGGCCGGCATCCATCTGATCGCCGCGACCCAGCGGCCTTCGGTGGACGTGATCACCGGCACCATCAAGGCCAATTTCCCCACCCGGATCTCCTTCCAGGTCACCTCCAAGATCGACAGCCGCACCATCCTGGGCGAGCAAGGCGCCGAGCAGCTCTTGGGCCAGGGCGACATGCTCTATATGGCGGCAGGCGGGCGCATCCGCCGCGTCCATGGACCCTTCGTCTCCGACCATGAAGTCGAGGATGTGGTGCGGTTCCTCAAGGCCCAGGCCACGCCGGAATATCTCGATGCCGTGACCGAGGAACCCGACGACGCAGGCGACGATCCCTTCGCGGCGCTGGGCGGCGGCGGCAATATGGAATCGGGCGACGATCTCTATGACCAAGCCTTGGCGGTAGTGGCGCGCGACAAGAAAGCCTCCACCTCCTACATCCAGCGGCGCTTGCAGATCGGCTATAATCGGGCCGCCAGCCTGATCGAACGGATGGAACAGGATGGCGTGATCTCGGCGCCCAATCATAAGGGCGTGCGCGAGGTCCTGTTGCCGGATCATGAACGCTGATGCGCGGCTAGTCCCGGCCTCTGAAATCGCGTAAAACCTTCCACCAACGGTGGGAGGTGCCATGTCCTATATCGACAAGTCGTTAGGCGCCGGCGAGACCGTGATCATGCGCGCGCGCTTCCCCTGGACCTATAATCTTTCCGCTTGGTGCCAGCTTCTGATCCCCGCTTTGGTGCTGGCAGGATTGTTGGCTTGGGCAAGCCGGCAGCCGAATTTCCTCGCCGCGAATAGCCCGCTTACTTGGGCCGCGGCGCTAGTGGCGATCTGGCTGGCCCTGGGGCTGATCGCTTTCCTCAGGATGATGATCCGCAAATGGACCACCGAGATCGGCGTCACCAGCCATCGTTTTGTGGAAAAATATGGTGCGCTGTCGATGCGCACCAACGAGATCGCGTTGCCCAATATCGAAGGCGTCAAAATGACTCAAAGCATGTTGGGCCGTCTTCTGGGTTACGGGACAGTGCGCATCGAGGGCACCGGTGTGGACGCCGTCACGACACCCGAGATCGCCGATCCGGTGGGCTTTGTGCGCGCCATCCAGACGGCGCGGGAGCATGTCGCCCAACGCTTCGAGCAGCAACGGGCGGTCAATCCCTAGATCGCTTTGGCGAAGATGAGGGTTTCGGCCTTGAGGGGAAACGTGACCGTCACGCGGGTGCCGCGTCCCCGCTCGCTGTTGAATTCCAGGCTGCCCTGGTGCAGTTCGACGAACGCCTTGACCAGCGACAGGCCCAGGCCCACGCCCTCATAGCGCCGCTCTAGCCGGTTATCGACCTGGCCGAACGGCTCCAGCGCGACGGCCAGATCCTCAGCCGACATGCCGATGCCATCGTCGCCCACGATCACCGCGATTCCTTCGGGACCGCGCTTGGCTTCGACCCAGACATGGCCGCCCTTGGGCGTGAATTTGACGGCATTGGAAAGAAGACAGAGGAAAATCTGCTGAAGCTTGGTGGGATCGCCCAGCAATTTGAGCGCAGAATCCATCTCGCGAACCGTGAAGTCGAGCCCGGATTGCCCCGCCTGCTCCTTCGCGAGTGAGGCACAATCCTGCAGCAGGTCGCTCATATTCACGTCCTGGACATCGAGGATCATTTTGCCGGATTCGCTCTTGGACAGATCGAGCACTGAATTGATCACCCCCAGAAGACGGCGGCCCGAGCGCAATATGTCGGCGGAATAGTCCACATAGCGGGCATTGCCCACCGCGCCGAACAATTCGCCATGGATGATCTCGGAGAAGCCGATGATGGCGTTCAGGGGGGTGCGCAATTCATGGCCCATATTGGCCAGGAAGCGGGTCTTGGCCGCATAAGCCGCCTCGGCTTCCTGTTTGGCCTTGCGCAATACGTCCTCGCGCTCCTTGATGGCGGTGAAGTCCGAGAAGAACAGGATGGAGCCGCCTTCCGAGGTGGGAGTGGCGGTCATCCGCACCCAGCCGCCACCGATAAGCTCCAGCTCGACCTGG
>DATBAP010000056.1:0-49216 GCA_036271455.1 Rhizomicrobium sp. | reverse complement strand
ACCGTTGGGCTGACGCGTTCAAGCCCCAGCCAGGCATTTGGGGTAAGGTTCAGTTTGTAAGATCGCGGGAACTTAAGTTCCCGGGCGCCGTTTCCTCCCGCACGTGGGAGGACTCGCATGAAAAACCTCACTTTGTTTGGTGCCGTTCTGATCGTGGTCGGTGTAATTGCGCTGTTTTTCGGCCATTTCAGCTTCACCGAGACCAAGCCGGTGCTGAAAGCGGGCCCGCTGCAGATCAATTCGCAGGAAGATCACACGGTCTGGATTCCCACCGCCGCCGGCATCATCATTGTGCTGGCCGGATTGGGCCTGGTGGTCGCGGGCCGCCGCAGCTAGCTAGCTGGTCTTCAATTGATTGAGCGCGTCCAGCTCGGCCTTGATGGCGCGCGCGGTGCGTTTTTCGGCGGCGCGAAAATGCCGGACGATATCGCGGCCGCGCTGGTTCAACGCCGCGCCGCCGCCCGCTTTCCCTCCCGTGTGCCGCTCGAGCACCTTGCCGCCGAAAATGCGTTCAATGTCCTGCAGCAACAGCCAGGCGCGGCGATAACTGACTTTCATCTTGGACGCGGCGGCGCGGATCGAGCCGGTCTCTTCGATCAATTCCAGCAAGCGCGCCTTACCCGGCCCGAGATTGCCGGTATCGCCGATGGGAAGACGCAAGAATAACCCCGCCATGACACTATCCTGACGCGGCCAGCGGCGCGGGAGCAAGGGTTTTCCGGCGCCCGCCAAACGTGATACTTCAGGGAATATCACGAAGGCTCGATGCCCATGCTGGTAAAATCCTTTCGCCTGTTGGCGGCGTTCCTGTTCCTGGCGCTGGCGCCGCTTCCCGCTTTGGCCGCCGACATCACCGTGTTCGGCGCGGCATCCTTGTCGGACGCCTTGAAAGAGATCGCCGCCGGCTATCAGGCGCAAAGCGGCAAGAGTGTCGTGGTGTCGTTTGCCGCCTCGTCGGCCTTGGCGCGCCAGATCGAAGCGTCGGGCGGAGCGGACATGTTCATCTCCGCCGATCTCGATTGGATGGATTATCTCGATAAGAAAGGCCTGATCGCGCCAGGCAGCCGCGAGAATCTGTTGGGCAACCGGCTGGTGCTGATCGCGCCCAAGGATCAAGCCGCGCCCATCGCCATCACACCGCATTTCGATCTTCTGGCCGCGCTGAAGGGCGGACGCCTGGCGATCGCCAATCCCGACACCGTGCCTGCCGGCAAATATGGCCGCGCCGCGCTGACCGCGCTGGGCGTGTGGGACAGCGTCGCCAATCATCTTGCCAATGCCGAGGATGTGCGCGTGGCGCTGGCCTATGTCGCCCGCGGCGAAGCTCCCCTGGGCATCGTCTACGAGACCGACGCCAAGGCCGAGCCCAACGTCAAGATCGTGGGGATATTCCCCGAGAACAGCCACCCGCCCATCCTCTATCCCGCCGCCCTCACCAAGGACGCCAAGCCCGAAGCGCGCAGCTTTCTGGCCTATCTGTCCTCGCCCAAAGCGCGGGCGGTGTTCGAGAAGGACGGGTTCACAGTCCTCAAGTAGCAAATAGCGCGGGCGGATTGCGCGCCGCCGCCGCTTCCGCCTAGCATCGACTTTTGATTTGTCGCGGTTCCGGACGGAAAACCGCCCACACTTTTCCTGGAACCGCTCCGTGTAAAAGGGAGGCTTTGCGATGCGTATTTCCGGCTTTGTGATTGCGGCATGTGTCCTTACGGCGGCGACGGCTGCGGTGGCGGCGGACAATTATTCCGTTCCCGATCCCAGCCACATCGTCTTCACCCAGCCCAAGGACATCAAATGGAAAATGGGCACGGGCTCGGACCAGGCGGTGATCTTCGGCGATCCCGGCAAGCCCGGCCTCTATGGCATTCTGATCCGCTGGCATCCAGGACAATTCAGCCGGCCGCATTTCCACAATACCGACCGCTATGCCTATGTGATCTCGGGCACCTGGTGGGTGAGTTCGAGCGATACTTACGATCTGTCCAAGACCTATCCCATGCCGGCCGGCAGTGTGGTCACCGATCTGGCCAACACCGTGCATTTCGACGGCGCCAAGGATGGCGACGCATTGTTGGAGCTGGTGGGCATGGGACCGGTCACCACCACACCAGTGAAGAAGTGAGTTAAGCGGGGCATGGGGCACGCCAATCCCGTCACCTTGACGGTATTCTTGTTGCTGTTCGCCGGTGTCGCGGGCCTTGGCCTGCTGGCGGCGCGCTGGCGGCGGGGCGATCTTTCGCAATTGATCGAATGGGGCCTGGGCGGGCGGCGCTTCGGCACCTGGATCACCTGGTTCCTGCTCGGCGGCGATCTCTACACCGCCTATACTTTCGTGGCCGTGCCGGCCTTGATGTTCGGCGCGGGCGCGACCGGCTTCTTCGCCATCCCCTATGGCATGCTGGCCTATCCGCTGCTGTTCGTGGGCTTCTCGCGTCTCTGGTCGGTGGCGCGGCGTCACGGCTACATCACCGCAGCCGATTTCGTGCGCGGCCGTTTCGGCTCCAAAAGCCTGGCGCTGGCAGTGGCGCTGACCGGCATCGCCGCCACCATTCCCTACATCGCGCTGCAATTGTTCGGGCTGCAGGTGGTGATCGCCGCGCTGGGCATCCAGAGCTTGCCGGGCTTCTCCGCGATTCCCAACCTGCCCCTGCTGATCGCGTTCGTGGTGCTGGCGCTTTATACCTATGCCAGCGGACTACGCGGTACCGCCCTGATCGCCATCGTCAAAGACGTGCTGATCTATTCGACCGTGATCGCCGCGGTGGTGGTGATCCCGATCGAGCTTGGCGGCTATGCCAAGATCTTCGCCAGCATCGATCCCAAGAAGCTGCTTCTGGCGCGCGGCGATGCGCACAATCTGGGCGCGGGCTTTGCCTATTCGTCCCTGGCGCTGGGCTCGGTGCTGGCGCTGTTTCTTTATCCGCACGCCACCACGGGCATGCTGTCGTCATCCAGCCGCCGCGCGGTCGAGCGCAATTCCATCCTTCTGCCGATCTATTCCTTCGCGCTCGCCTTGGTGGCGTTGCTGGGTTTCATGGCCGTGGCCGCGGCGGTGAAGACGATGCCCGCATACGCGGCGGGCTTTGACCGCTTCGGCAATAATTTCGCCGTGCCTGCCTTGTTCCTCACCATGTTCCCCCATTGGTTCGCGGGCGTGGCCTTCGCCGCCATCGGCATCGGCGCTCTGGTGCCCGCCGCCATCATGTCGATCGCCTGTGGCAGCCTGTTCAGCCGCAACATCTACCGCGACTTCATCAATCCGGATTGCACGCCCCAGCGCGAAGCCCAGGTCGCCAAGTTCATCGCTTTCGTAGCCAAGCTGGGGGCCTTGTTCTTCGTGCTGGCGCTAAAAAGCTCGTATGCCATCGAGCTGCAGCTTCTGGGCGGCATCTGGATCTGCCAGACCGTGCCCGCGGTGCTGGTCGCGCTTTTCACCCGCGCCTTGCATCCCATCGCGCTTCTGATCGGCTGGGCCTGCGGAATCGGCGCGGGCACGGCAATGGCCTGGAGCCTGGGGCTCAAAAGCTCCATCTATGTGCTGCACGTCTTTGGCGTAGCCATTCCCTGCTATGCGGCGCTGAGCGCGCTGACGCTCAATCTGGGCGTGGCGGTCGTTCTCAGCATTCCGTTCAACGCACTGTCGCGCGGACCGCGTGCCGATGAGACCGTGGCTTCGGATTACGTCGCGCTCTAGCCGAAGCGGCCGGTGATATACTGTTCGGTGCGTTTGTTATCGGGCGCAGTGAAGATTTTCTCGGTCGCGCCATATTCAACCAGTTCGCCCAGATACATGAATGCGGTATAGTCGGAAGCGCGGGACGCCTGCTGCATATTGTGCGTCACGATCACGATCGTGTATTCGGCGGACAATTCGTCGATCAGTTCCTCGATCTTGGCGGTCGAGATGGGATCGAGCGCCGAGCAGGGCTCATCCAGCAGAATCACTTCCGGCCTGGTCGCCACGGTGCGGGCGATGCACAGCCGCTGCTGCTGCCCGCCGGAGAGCGAAAGCCCCGAGGCATGCAGCTTGTCCTTCACTTCGGTCCACAGCGCAGCACGGGTGAGCGCGTCCTCGATGCGGCCTTCCAGCTCCGAACGTGGCAGCCGCTCGTATAATTTGATGCCGAACGCGACATTGTCATAGATCGACATCGGGAACGGCGTGGGTTTCTGGAACACCATGCCGATCCGGGCGCGCAGCAGATTGAGATCCTTGATCTTGAGAATATTCTCGCCGTCCAGGGTGATGGTGCCTTCGGCACGCTGCTGGGGATAGAGTTCGTAAATGCGGTTGATGGCGCGCAACAAAGTGGATTTGCCGCAGCCCGAAGGGCCGATGAAAGCCGTCACTTTGCGGTCGTGCAGCGGCAGAGTGATGCCCTTCAGCGCCTTGCTGCCCCCATAATAGAAGCACAGATCGCGAATATCGACCTTGGGCTTGCCGAGGTTTGAGGCCGCGATATCCATGTCGTCAGTTCCGTTTGGTTTCGAGCAGGCGAGCAATGATGGAAAAGGCCAGCACGGCCGCCGTGATCAGCAACGCACCCGCCCAGGCCAGGCGATGCTGATCGTCGTAAGCCGAGAGAGCAAATTGGAAGATCACCGCCGGCAAAGACGCCATGGGAGCGTTGAGATTGAAGGAGAGGAATTGATTGTTGAGGGCGGTGAAAAGCAGCGGCGCGGTTTCGCCGGAAATGCGGGCGATCGCCAGAAGCACGCCGGTGATGATGCCCGCCTGCGCGGCCTTCCAGCTCACCGCGCGAATCACATGATTCATGGGCGCGCCCAATGCGCTGGCGGCTTCGCGCAAACCACTGGGCACCAGGATCAGCATATTTTCGGTGGTGCGCACCACCACGGGAATCACGATGACCATCAACGACAGAGCGCCGGCCCAGGCCGAGAAATGGCCAATCGGCAGGACCACGATCTCATAGATGAACAAGCCGGTGACGATGGAGGGCGCGGAGAGGAGAATGTCGTTCACGAAGCGAACGACGAAAGCGAAATTTGTGTGCTTGCCATATTCGGCCAGATAGGTGCCGGCGAAGAGGCCGATCGGCGTGCCCAGCACCACGGCCAGCACGCTCATCAACAGACTGCCAATGATGGCGTTCAAAAGGCCGCCGGGCTGGCCCGGTGGCGGCGTCGAATGCGTGAAAAGAATGGGCGAGAGAGCGGCGACGCCCTGAGAAAGCAGCGCCGAAAGGATAAACGCCAACCAGATCAGGCCGAACAGGGCCGCCGCGACGGACAGAACGATAAAGACGTTATTGGCGATGCGGCGGCGAAGATAAAGACCCTGGGAGACGATCATTTGGTGCCTGCCTGCCGCTCTAGCGCGAGCAGCATCCATTGGGCGAAGGCCAGCACGATGAAGGTGATGAAGAACAGGATCAGGCCCAGGAAAATCAGCGAGGAGGTGTAGAGCGGGGTGGTCGCTTCGGTGAATTCATTGGCGATGGTGGCGGAAATGGTGGTGCCGGGTGCGAACAGCGATGGGGCGATGGTGTGGGCGTTGCCGATCACGAAAGTGACCGCCATGGTCTCACCCAGCGCCCGGCCCAAGGCCAGCATGGCGCCGCCGATCACGCCGGAGCGGGCGTAAGGCAACACCACCCGCCACATCACTTCCCAGGTGGTGCAGCCCAAGCCATAAGTTGCTTCCTTGAGCATGGTGGGCACGGTCTCGAACACATCGCGCGTCACCGCCGAGATGAAAGGCAGAACCATGATGGAGAGGATCAGGCTGGCGGTGAAGATACCGATGCCATAGGGGGCGCCACCGAACAGAGTGCCGATCAGCGGTATGCCCGACGTCGCGTCAATAATGGGCTGCTGCACATGGCCTTGGAACCAGGGCGCGAAGATGAACAGGCCCCAGATGCCGTAGATGATGGAAGGAATGCCCGCCAGCAATTCGATGGCGATGCCGATCGGCCGCCGCAATGGCCGCGGGCACAATTCGGTGAGGAAGATCGCGATACCGATTCCCACCGGCACGGCGACCAGCATGGCCAGGGCCGAGGTCACCAAGGTGCCGTAGATCGAAGGAAAGCCGCCGAACAGATTGGAGGTGGGATCCCACACGCTGGTCCAGAGGAAGGGCAGGCCGAATGCCTTGATGGCAGGGATCGAGCCGATCACCAGCGAGATGATCACACCCGTGAAGATCAACAGGACGGCGGCGGCGGCCAGCCAGGTGAGCAAATGAAAGCGCGAATCGCCACGCCCGGCACGCCGCGTGGTTTCGGCGCGCGCGGTCCGGCTGGTAGTGGCGTCTGCTTCGGTCAAGGCGATATCGGCCATAAAAACGGGAAGCCTTGCAGGCGGTGGGCGCCAATTCACATGGCTCTCACGCCACGAACATCACAGTTCTGCAAAGCTTTTGTGACGGCCCCGCAGCGAATTGCCTACCCTCATATAAGGCATTGATTTGTAAAGCTATTATGTCAGTTCCGGGCCGCCCTGATGGCCATCTTCCACATCCCATTTCTCCGGAACTTAGGAGTTTCGCAGGGGTCTGGGCGGCAGGATCGGCCAAGGCGGAACACATGGCACGGTCCAACAAAATCCTGGGCGGTCGAATCCTGCTCGGCACAGCGGCTGGCGGGCTTTTCGGGGCCGCGCTTGGCGTGGCGATTTCGGCCGGCCGCTTCACGCCTCTTTCGCTTGCCTGCATATGTGCCTCCCTGCTCCTCGGGACGGCGTTGCAGGCGGCTCTTTTGCGAGCAGCCCGCGCGCGCGGAAAATTTCTCACCGCCCAAGTTGGGGACATGCGTGAGACGGCGGCACGGCTTGAAGCATCCCTCCACGAGGCAACAGCGGAGATTGCGCAGCTTCGGGAAACCGGTGTTCATTACCAGGCGCTGGTCGAAACCCTGACGGCGGGGCGCGACCGCGCGCAAGCGGCCAGCCAGGCCAAATCCGGATTTCTTGCCACCATGAGCCATGAGATCCGCACGCCCATGAACGGCGTGCTGGGCATGGGAAAACTGCTTCTGGAAACCAGCTTGAAGCCGGACCAGCGCAGCTACGCCGAAGCGATTGTCCAGGCCGGTGAAGCGCTGCTCACTTTGATCGGCGATGTCCTGGATTTCTCCAAGATCGAATCCGGCGTGCTGACCCTGGAAAGAGACGAAGTGGATGCGCGCACGCTGGTGAGCGGGATCGCCGAGCTGCTGGCTCCGCGCGCCCATGCCAAGAATATCGAGCTGGTCGCCGTGGTGGCGAAGGACGTGCCCAAGATCATCCGCACCGACGAGATGCGGCTTCGCCAGGTGCTGACCAACCTGGTGGGCAATGCGTTGAAATTCACGGAAAAAGGCGGCGTGTGCATCCATCTCGCAATGGACCGGGTGCGGGAGAAATCTGTCCTCGCCGTGGAAGTGCGCGATACCGGCGTCGGCGTTCCGCTCGAAAAACGCCAGGATATTTTCCAGGAATTCGTCCAAGCCGACTCCCGCCATGCGCGGACATTCGGCGGCTCAGGCCTGGGCTTGGCGATTTCCAAGCGCCTGGTCGAGACCATGGGCGGCGAAATCGGCATGACCTCCGGGTCCGGAACCGGCTCGACCTTCCGCTTCACCCTGCCTGCTCTTGTGGTGAAGCCGCCGCCCGCCGAGGCTCTGCCGCTCAAGGGCCGCTGCATCGCCATTGTCGGGCACAACAAGGTGCTGAAAGAGGGCCTGCGGCTTCAGATCGAAGCCCTGGGCGGCGAGGTGCTTGCGGTTTCCGGCCTTGAATCGCGCGCGCGACTGGATGCCGTGTTGATCGATAGCGGCACGGATCAGGATTTCGAGACCTTCATCCCGCCGGGATTGACGGTGCCCGCAGTGGTGCTGGTAACGCCGGCCGGGCGATCCCAATTGGAAGAGCTGCGCGCCCATGGTTTCGCCGACTATCTGATCAAGCCGGTGCGCGATGCCTCGCTGGTGCAGCGGCTGAATGCCTGTCTTGCCGTGGGCGTGCCGCGCGTGACCCGGCCGCCAGCTGCCCCGATGCCGGAGCGGCGGCAAGCCCACACAAGTCTCAAGATTCTTTTGGCCGAGGACGATCCGGTCAATTCCTTTCTGATCCTGGAATTGCTGCGCCGGCGAGGCCATTCGGTCTCTTGCGTCGCATCGGGCCTCGCTGCCCTCGCTGCCTATGAGCGCGAGAATTTTGATCTGTTCCTCACCGACATCCACATGCCAGGGATGGACGGTATCGACACGGCCCGCGCCGTTCGCGCGATGGAGCAAAAACTCGGCCGCCGGCGCATGCCGATCATGGCGCTGACCGCCGACATCTCGCCCGGAGGTCGCAACGCCTGCCGGGACGCCGGCATGGATGGCTTCCTGCTGAAGCCGGTCGATCCCGTGCGGCTTGAGGAAATGTTCAGCGCCATGTTTCCCTCGGGCGGCGGAGTGTCCCATACTGAAGCGGCATGAGTCGCCGCTATTCGTTCCGCGAATATCTCAGCCCCAAAGTGCTGACGGTGACGGCGCTGGGTTTCTCCTCGGGCCTGCCTTTCAATCTGGTCGGCAACACGCTGGGTTATTGGCTGCGCGATGAAGGCACAAGGCTCGCCGCGATCGGCTTTATTTCCTGGGTCGGCATCGCCTATTCCCTGAAATTCCTTTGGGCGCCTTTCCTGGATCGCACCCGCGTGCCGCTGCTGGGACGGCTCGGCCGCAGGCGCGGCTGGATTCTTCTTGCGCAAATCATTGTCGGGATTGGCCTGGCAGCGATGGCGGCGTTGGGCACTGGGCACGGGCTGGCCATACTGGGCGCGGCCGCCTTGGTGACCGCCTTTTCGGCGGCGACCCAGGACACCGCCATCGACGCCTGGCGGATCGAAAGCGCTGCCGGCAAAGACGAGCTTGGGCTTCTCACCTCAGGTTACACATTCGGGTTTCGCGCTGCGCTTTTGGGCACCGAGGCGGTGATTTTGCCGATTGCCCAGCGCATCGGCTGGAATGCATCTTACCTGGTCTATGCCGTCCTTATCTGCATCGGCATTATCGCATGCCTGATGGCGCGTGAACCCGAGCGCGCCGATCAGGTGATGGAACGCAAAGCGCATGATGCGCCGCTGACGTCACCACGCGGCTTTTTTGACGCCATCGCCGGACCTTTCATCGCTTTCTTCCGCGCCCATGGCACCGTCGCATTGGCCATGCTGATCGCCATCAGCCTTTTCCAGCTTCCCAATTTCGTCAGCGGTCCCATGTACAATCCGCTGTATGTCGATTTGGGCCTGACCAAGGACATGGTCGGCGCGGTGCGCGGCAGTGTTGGACTGATCGGCGTCTTTCTGGGCGTGGGGGCGGGCGGTTATCTCTCCCTGCGTCTGGGATTGATGCCCGCGGTGATGATCGGGTGCGGCGGCCAGATGTTCGGCACCGCGCTCTATGCGATCCTGCCTTATGCGCATGATCCCCTGACATTCGCCGCCATCATGGTGCTGGACAATTTCAGCATCGCGCTCGCGGGCGTGACGTTGGTGGCGTACATGTCCTCGCTGACCAGCCTTGGCTATACGGCGACGCAATACGCGCTGTTGTCTTCCACCTATGCCTGGGCGGGAAAGCTGCTCAAAGGTTTCTCCGGCACGGCGGTCGAGGGACTTGCCGCCCATTTGGGGCAGATGAATGCCTATGCGGTGTTTTTCCTGGGCTGTGGAGCGCTGGGAGTTCCCGCGCTGCTTCTGTTCTGGTTCTTGACGCGCCATCAGGCTGCGCACGCCCAGCGCAAAGCCTTGACCTGAGAAAAAGCGCGGATAGCCCGGGGGAATTTGGTGTGCGCCGCACCCTGTCCTAAAGCGAGCCAATATAGACTGTCACAATTCATTGCGCGGCCCCAAGTCCCTGCGCTAGATTATAATTCTGTCGCAGAAAGGGCTTATTCCCTGGATTCGACAGGGGTGGTGAGGGACTTGTCTTGGTCAACATCTACGAAGCGGGGCCGCTTGAAGGCCGCCAGGAGCAATGGCCGGTTCTGGCCGCCTCCGGCGCGCTCGAAGTGCGCCTGGCCGAGACCGAGCACGAGATCGAGCAGGCGCAGCGCCTGCGCTACACCGTTTTTTATGAAGAGATGAGCGCCATTCCCTCGCCGCAGATGCGCGAGGCGGGACGCGACTTCGATAAATATGACGATGTTTGCGATCACCTTCTGGTGGTGGATCGCGAAGCCCATGACGAGGACGGCCAGCCCCTGGTGGTGGCCACCTATCGGCTGACGCGCAAGAAAGACGCGATGCGGGCCGGCGGTTTTTATACGTCCAGCGAATACGACATTGCACCGATGCTGAAGGGCCTGCCTGCTTCAACGGAGTTCCTGGAGCTGGGCCGTTCCTGCGTGCTCAAAAGCTATCGCGCCCATACCGGTACGATGCAGCTTTTGTGGAAAGGGCTGATGGCCTATGTGGCGCGCTTCGATATCGACTTGATGTTCGGCTGCGCCTCATTGGCCGGCACCGATCCGAGTGCCCTGGCGCTGCCGCTGTCCTATCTCCATCACTTCCACGCCATGCCGGAGAATTTGCGGGTCAAGGCGCGTCCTGAATTGTTCGTGGACATGAATCGGATGCCGCAAAGCGGGATCGATCCGCGCGAAGGCCTGCGCAGCCTGCCGCCCTTGCTCAAAGGTTATGTGCGGGCGGGTTGCCGCATCGGCGACGGCGCGGTGATCGACCGGCAGTTCGGCACCACCGACGTGTTCATCTATTTCCCGCTCTCGAACATCGATGCGCGCTACAAGTCCCGCTTCGGCTTAGTCAAATAATAGGAAAACACGGGCTTTCTTCCCCCGCGCGGCGAAGCCGCTGGTGGGGGAAGATGTCTTCCGAGCGCTTGCCGCGAGGAAGACAGATGAGGGTAAAGCAACGTCAGGCCAAATCAAATAGCAAGAGTTCTGCCGGTGTCCGTGAGCGCAAGGCGACTTGCGCCTGATCCGTCACCGCCGCGCCATCGCCGGGGCCCAGCCCTTCAGTGTCGACGCTGACTTCGCCCTTGGTGACTTGAACCCAGGCGCGGCGGCCCGGCGCTAGATTGTGGATCGCTTCGACATCGGCATCCAGTTTGGCCGCCCAGATTTCCGCGTCCTGCATCAGGCGGACTTCATTGGATTGGGGATCGGGTCCGGCAATGCGGGTAAATTTGTTGGCCATTGCCTGGGCGTCAATCGCCTTCTGCTCGTAGGACGGCGCCAGGCCCTGTTGCGACGGCATGATCCAGATCTGCATGAAGTGACAGGGCTGGTCGCGGCTGGCGTTGAATTCGGCATGCGTGATGCCGGCGCCCGCGCTCATGCGCTGAATCTCGCCGGGGCGAATGATGCCGCCACCGCCGCTTGAATCCTTGTGCTCCAGCGCGCCTTCCAGAATGTAGGTGACGATCTCCATGTCGCGATGGCGGTGGGGCGGGAAGCCGCTGCCGCCCGCGACCTGGTCCTCGTTGATCACGCGCAGCGCGCCGAAGCTTTCGAATGCGGGGTCGTTATAACCGGCAAAGGAGAACGTATGCTTGGAATCCAGCCAATCGGTTCTGGTGTTGCCGCGTTCGGATGATTTGCGCACGATGATCATTTGCGCACCTTTCTTTCCACCACGTCCCAGATTTTCTTGGCGATGTCGGCGCCGCCGAAGCGTTTAACCTCTTGAATTCCGGTCGGAGAGGTAACGTTTATCTCGGTCATATAGTCGCCGATCACGTCTATACCCGTGAAAATCAAGCCGCGCCGCTTCAGTTCCGGGCCGATGGCGGCGCAGATATCGCGCTCACGCGCGGTCAAATCGGT
Organism: Rhizomicrobium sp.; assembly: GCA_036271455.1. GTDB lineage: Bacteria > Pseudomonadota > Alphaproteobacteria > Micropepsales > Micropepsaceae > Rhizomicrobium. The sequence continues at coordinate 37,438 of DATBAP010000056.1, read as the reverse complement.
TTTTTCCGGCCTGCCGCCCACATGCATGTTGGAGCGGGCCTCGCCCGCCGCCGGAACACGGTTGATGGCGCCGGCGAATTCGCCATCCACCAGGATGATGCGTTTGTCGCCCTGGCGGACTTCCGGCAGATAACGCTGCACGATCACCGGTTCGCGATAGAATTGGGTGAACATCTCCAGCAGCGAGCCCAGATTCTCATCCCCCGGCCCGATACGGAACACGCCCGCGCCGCCATTGCCATAAAGCGGCTTGAGGATGATTTCCTTGTGGCGCTCGCGAAAACCGCGGATCGCCAGCCGGTCGCTGGTGATCAGGGTGGGCGGAATGAAATCCTGGAATTCGGTGACGAACAATTTCTCGGGCGCGTTGCGCACTTCTTTGGGATCGTTGACCACCAAGGTCTTGGGATGAATACGCTCCAGAATATGGGTGGCCGAGATATAGGCCATGTCGAAGGGCGGATCCTGGCGCATCAACACCACATCCACACCGGCCAGATCCTGGACGAAGGTTTCGCCCAACGTGAAATGGTCGCCTTTGACCGCGCGGACCTGCAATGACTTCACCCGTGCGGTGACCTTACCTTCACCAAAAGTGAGATCGCGCGGGCCGTAATAGAGAAGAGCATGTCCGCGGCTCTGCGCTTCCAACGCCAGGGCGAACGTGGAATCGCCGCCGATATCGATCTTCTCGATCGGGTCCATCTGGATCGCGACCGTCAGTGCCATCTCTTCACCCATCTATCCGCCAGGCATCGGGCAGATGCCTGGGAAGTCCCGCCACGGTGACAATATCGAACCGCGCCCCGCGCTTTGCCAAGCCGGGCCGCGACGCCAGATATAGGGAGGCGGCGCGGGCAATGCGAGTCCGCTGCTCGGGGCCGACCGCTTCGGCCGCGTCGCGGGCAAGCGTCCTCGCTTTGACCTCGATAAAGCAGACCGGACCGAAGGGCGACAGGGTCACCAGATCGATCTCGCCGGCATGGGTCTTGATGCGGCGGCCCAAAACGCGATGGCCTTTGAGCCGCAGCCACCAGGCGGCCCAGGTCTCACTGCGATGGCCGCGCTTTTCTGCGCTTGATCGATCAGCTCTGGCGCGGTCAGCCATTCTTCTTCTCCAGGCCGCGGGCATAGACAGCATGGCGCGAGATGCCCAGAAGGCCCGCGATCAATTCCGAGGCCGGCTTGAGCGGCATGAACGCCAACGCCTTGACCAGCGCTTCATCCACCACCGCGTAATCGATCTCGGCGCGCGGCGCTCCCGACACCAGCAACGTCATCTCGCCCTTGGGCGCGCGTTCCTGCTCATAGGCTCGGGCCAAGTCCGCCAAGTCGCCGCGGCGGACTTCTTCGTGCAGCTTGGTGATTTCGCGCGCCACGGCGGCGCTGCGCGGGCCCAGAATCTCGGCCATGTCCTTCAGGGACGCCGCCAGCCGCATCCCCGACTCGAAAAAGATCAAGGTGGCGCGTTCGCCTTTGAATTCCTCCAGCGCCGTGCGGCGCTCGCCCGTCTTGCTGGACAAAAAGCCCGCGAACAAAAATCGGTCCGATGGCAGGCCCGATAGCGCCAAGCCCGCCAGCACCGCCGACGCACCGGGCAGGACATGCACCGCCAGACCTTCCTCGATCGCCGAACGCACCAGCTTGAAGCCGGGATCGGAGACCAAAGGCGTGCCGGCGTCGCTCACCAGGACGATGCGGCTTTTGCGGTGCAGGCGTTCCAAGAGGCGCGGCCGTTCCCGTTCCGCATTGTGATCATTATAGGCCGTGAGCGGCCGGGCGATGCCGTGAATGGCCAGAAGCTTGGCGGTGACGCGCGTATCCTCGGCCGCGATCAGGTCGCAACCCTTGAGCGCATCCAGCGCCCGCAAGGTGATGTCGCGCGCATTGCCGATGGGCGTGGCCGTGACATAAAGGCCAGGCGCCAGGCCCGAATCGCCGTCCTTCAAATGGTCAAGATGTTGCGGTTTACCGGCATCCGGCGTTCTAGTAGGACGGTCGCGATATTCTCCCTGCCGGAAACCCGATGATGATTTTTGCCGCGCCATTTCGTCGGAAGACCTTACCTGCCCATCTGGGTGGGCGCCTTTGTGCCATTGCTGGTGTGGCCGCGATAGCCGCCCTCAGCGCGTGCACGCCCCCCAAATCTGCACCGCTGCCCGTGGTGGCGCTACCGCCACCGCCCGTCGCCGCCAATCCGCTGAGCCGGGACCAGAGCAATTATCTGCGCCTTCCCAACATGGCGCCCGGCGTCACGCCGGTGCGCGTGGGCATCATTTTGCCCTTCTCCAGCGGCACGCCCGCGACCAGGACTTTGGCCGCCGCCATGCTCAAGGCCGCCGAGCTGGCCTTGTTCGACAGCGGCAACCGCACGATTTTGCTGATGACCGCCGATGAAGGTTCGCCCGATCAGGCGGGCGCGGCGACCAGCAAATTGCTGAGCGAGGGGGCCGAAATCATCGTCGGGCCCCTGTTCGGGCCGTCGGTTTCCACTGTGGCGCCCATCGCGCGCGACCGCGGCGTGCCGGTGCTGGCTTTTTCCACCGAGCGCAGCGTGGCCGGCAATGGCGTCTATCTCCTCTCATTCCTGCCGCAGAACGAAGTGCGGCGAGTCCTGTCCTATGCGGCGTCCGAGGGTCATCACAATTTCGCGGCCATGGTGCCCCAGACGCCTTATGGCGATGTGGTGGCGAGTGCCTTCAGTGACGCCGTGAAGAGCGTGAACGTGACCAATGTGGATATCGAGCATTTCGCGCCCGACTCCGCCGCCGTGATGGCGCCGTCCGCGTCCATTGCGAAAAGCAACGCCGATGCCGTGCTGATCGCGCAAGGGGGTGGCGTGCTGCGTGCCATCGCGCCCTCTCTGGCCTTTAATGGCCTTGACCCCGCCAAAGTGAAATTGCTGGGCACGGGATTGTGGGACGATGCCGCCATCACCCGGGAACAGACATTAGATGGCGGCTGGTTCGCCGCGCCCGAGCCCGATGCCGATGGCGCCTTCACCGAGAAATACAAGAATGTTTATGGCGCGGCCCCGCCCCAATTGGCGTCGCTGGCTTATGACGCGATCTCACTGGTGGCGCTCTTGTCGCAAGGCCAGCCCTATCACCGCTTCACCCAGGCCGCGCTGATGGATCCCAACGGCTTTTCCGGCGTCGACGGCATCTTCCGCTTCAATACCGATGGCACGTCGGAACGGGGATTGGCGATCTTGGAAGTCCAGCCCGATGGTTTCCATGTGGTGAGCCCGGCGCCGAAAACTTTCCAGGCGCGAAGCTTCTAAGAGAAACCCTTGAAGCTTGGTCAGGTCCGCCTCCCCCGCGCATGCGAAGCATGCTGATGGGGGAGGTGCCCGTAGCAGCGCTTGCGATGCGGAGGGCGGAGGGGGATTAATTCAGCAAAGCTGAAATAACCGCATTCAGCACCAAGCGCCCTTGCGCCGTGGCGCGGATCACCTCGCCGTCCCGGTAGAGCAGCCCCTGTTCCAGCAGCGGCGCCAGTTTGGAGGATGATGGCCTGGTGCCCCAACGCGCTTGATAGGCCGCAAGATCGACGCCCTCGCTGAGGCGTAGATTCATCAGAAGATGTTCGCGCGCGGCGTCATTGTCGCTCACCGGTGTGAAATCCGTGAAGCTGTTTTCGCCTTTGATCACCGCTTCGCGCCAGCGTTCGGGCAGGCGGATGGTGGACGTGGCGAGGCGCTTGTCACCCAACCTCAGCCGCCCATGCGCGCCCGGACCCACTCCGGCATAATCCTGATAGCGCCAGTAAAGAAGATTATGACGGCTCTCCGAACCGGGCTTGGCGTGATTGGAGATTTCATAGGCGGGACGGCCGGCGGCTTCGGCCAATTCCTGGGTCGCTTCATAAAGCTCCACTGCCAGTGCCTCATCCGGAATCTTCAGCGCGCCGTCGCGATAAAGCACGGCGAATGGCGTGCCCGGTTCGATCGTGAGCTGATACAGAGAAAGATGATCGGTGCCGAAGGACAGCGCTTCCTTCAATTCCGCGCGCCAGGCTGTTTCGTTTTGTTCCGGCCGGGCATAGATCAGGTCCAGTGAAACCCGGTCGAAATTCCGCATCGCCAGCGCCAGCGCCGCCTTGGCTTCCCGCGCGTCGTGCAAACGGCCTAGGCGCTTTAAATCCGCGTCATTCAAGGCCTGCATGCCCAACGACAGCCGGTTAACGCCCGCGGCGCGGTAATCGGCGAAGCGCGCCGCATCGGCGCTGGCGGGATTGGCTTCCAATGTGATCTCGAGATCATTCGCCATCGGCCAGAGACGGGCGATCTTATCCAGCACGCGTGCCACGGAACTGCCCGCCATCAAGGACGGCGTGCCGCCGCCGAAAAAGATCGTTTCCACGATGGGGCGATTCCGGCCCTGGCTCGCCGCCGTCCACTCCAGCTCGCGCTTGATCGCTTCGATCCAGCCCGATTCGTCGATGGCGGTGCGGACATGGCTATTGAAATCGCAATAGGGGCATTTGGCGGCGCAGAACGGCCAATGCACATAAATGCCAAAAGACATCTAGATGGATTCCGCCAGGATGCCGCTGTGCAGAAGTTTCTCGAAAGCACGGGCGCGGTGGCTCATGGCGTTCTTCACATGGGGATCGATCTCGCCGAAACTTTGCTCGAACGCATCGGCGATGAAGATCGGATCATAGCCGAAACCCAGTTCGCCTTTGGGCGGAAAGGTGAGATGGCCGTGAATCTCACCTTCAAAGGTTTTGATCTCGCCATGCGGCATCGCCAGCGACAAGGCGCAGACGAATTTGGCCGAATAGTCTCGCGCCTTTTTTTCCACCAATTCCTTTTCCACTCTGGCCATCGCCACGCGGAAATCCTTGGCTGGACCCGCCCAGCGCGCCGAATAAATGCCCGGCGCGCCATCCAGCGCATCGACCCAGAGGCCGGAATCGTCGGCCAGCGCCGGATGATGGCCGGCATCGGCAGCGGCGCGCGCTTTCAGTTCGGCATTGGCCGTAAACGTCGCGCCGGTCTCTTCCGGTTCAGGAAGACCCAGTTCCTTGGCGCTGACAGGGTCGATGCCGTGCGGGCCCAGCAGCGCCTTGATCTCGCGCACCTTGCCGGGATTGTGGCTGGCGACGATGAGGATGCTGCCGCGCGGCAGCTTCACGCGAGAACCTGCTTCTGCAGCGCGATCAATTCGCCGATGCCTTTGCGGGCCAGGCGCAGCAATTGCCCCAGCTGTTCTTCGGTGAAGGGCGCGCCCTCGGCGGTGCCTTGAATCTCCACCAAGCCGCCCCCGCCGGTGATCACGAAATTGGCGTCGGTCTCGGCGGTGGAATCTTCGCTGTAATCCAGATCGAGCATGGGCTCGCCCTTGATGATGCCGCATGAGATCGCCGCGACGTGATCCTTGAGCACCGGCGCCTTTACCAGGCCGGTCTTGCGCATGAAGGCCACGCATTGGGCGAGCGCGACATAGCCGCCGGTGATGGCGGCGGTACGGGTGCCGCCATCGGCCTGAAGCACGTCGCAATCGATGGTCACCTGACGCTCTCCCAAAGAAGTGAGATCGCACACCGCGCGAAGAGAACGTCCCACCAGGCGCTGGATTTCCTGGGTACGGCCGGATTGTTTTCCCGCCGCCGCCTCGCGCCGCATGCGCTCATGGGTCGAGCGGGGAAGCATGCCATATTCGGCAGTGACCCAACCTTTGCCGGAGCCTTTCAGGAAGGGCGGCGCTTTCTCTTCCAGACTGGCGGTGACCAGCACATGGGTGTCGCCGAACTTGACCAGGCAGGAGCCCTCAGCGTGGCGGGCCGCGCCGGGTTCCAGGCTGACGGGACGCAAAGAATCGAGGCTACGATTGGAGTGGCGCATGGGGGTGTATATCTTGAAGGGAGAAGTTTCCGCGGTTACCTAGCCGCTTTGGCACTCCCGCGTCCAATAGACCTCCGGTTCGCAACAATAATATAGACATATCAAAGGCTTATTCTTGGATTCGTTCACCGGCCGCCTCACCTATCCGTCCTTGGGCGAACGCCCAAGGGAGGTCTTCCGCCATCTGGTGGAAGCCTTTCTGGCCTCGGGCGAGCCGATGGGCTCGCGCACCCTGTCCCAACGACTGCCTTTGACCTTGTCCCCCGCCTCCATCCGCAATGTGATGGCGGACCTGGAAGCCATGGGCCTGCTCTATGCCCCGCACACCAGCGCGGGACGCGTGCCCACGGAAAAGGGTCTGCGCCTGTTCGTGGACGGGTTGCTGGAAGTGGGCGATCTGGAACCGCAGGAGCGCGGGATGATCGAAGCGCGCATGTCGGGCAGCGGCCGGCGCCTGGAAGATGTTCTCACCCAGGCCACCACCTTGCTCTCCGGCCTGTCGCGCTGCGCCGGATTGGTGGTGACCGCCAAACAGGACGCGCCCTTGAAGCATGTCGAATTCGTCCATGTCGGTCCCGGCAAGGCGCTGGTGATCATGGTGAGCGAGGACGGCCAGGTGGAGAACCGCGTTATCGACACGCCGGTGGGGCTTCCGGTATCGGCCCTGGTGGAAGCATCCAACTATCTCAATGCCAGACTGGCCGGACGCAGCATCGACACGGCGCGGGTCGAGATCCTGGCGGAGCTGGAAAGCGACCGCGCCATACTGGATTCGCTCACCGCCAAGGTCGTGGCCGAAGGCTTGGCGACCCTGGCGAATCCAAGCGGCGGCAGTGACGACAAAGTGCTGATCGTGCGCGGCGCGTCGCATTTGTTGGACAGCGTGGAAGCCCAGGCCGATATCGAGCGCATCCGCACTTTGTTCGACGATATCGAGCGCAAGGGCGACCTGATCCGGCTGCTGGAGCTGGCCAAGGACGGTGACGGCGTGCGCATCGTCATCGGCTCGGAGAACCGGCTGTTCTCGCTATCCGGCTCGTCCATCGTCGCGGCGCCTTATGCCAATGCCGCCGGTAAGATCGTGGGCGTGATCGGCGTTCTGGGCCCCACCCGCCTCAATTATGGCCGCATCATCCCCATGGTGGATCATACCGCCAAAGTCATTGGACGATTGCTTGGTTAGCGTTTAAGGACAGGCCCTCAAGCAGCGGAGCGGTAGGGCACTAGGAAAGCCAAATGAGCGAAGAAACCGAACAGGAAATGCCGGAAGCGCGGATCGCCGATATCAAGACCGAATCGGGGCCCGATCCCATCGCCGTGCTGAAGGCCGAGATCGAATCCCTGCGCGACCAGCGGCTGCGCGCACTGGCGGAAGCGGAGAATGTCCGCCGCCGCGCCGAGCGTGAGAAGACCGAAGCCTCGCAATATGCGGTGACCAAATTCGCCCGCGACATGGTGTCGATCGCGGATAATTTCTCCCGCGCTCTGGCGGCGTGCCCGCCGGAATTGCGCGAGGCCGCCGACCCGCAAATCAAGGCCGTGCTGGATGGCGTGGAAGCCACCGACCGGCAATTGATGGCAACGCTCGAGCGTTATGGCGTGAAGCCCGTCACCACCGAAGGCGGGAAATTCGATCCCAATCTGCATCAAGCGATCGCCGAAGTGCCCGGCAACGGCAAGCCGCCCGGCACCATCGTGGATGTGGTGCAGGCGGGTTACATGATCGGCGACCGCTTGCTGCGCCCCGCCATGGTGACGGTGGCGCGCCGCGACGCGGCGCCTGTCGACACCAAGGTGTAAGCGGATGGCCGATCTCAATATCGTGGTCGCCGGTGCGTCAGGCCGCATGGGCCGCGCGCTGGTCCGCGAGATCGCTCAGGCGCCGGGGCTGGTTCTGTCCGGCGCGCTGGAAGCGGAAGGTCACCCCGATTTGGGCCGTGACGCCGGCCAGTTGGCGGGGCTTGCCGCCAACGGGATCAAGCTCACCGCCGATCCGCTGCCTCTGATCGCCGATGCCCAGGCGGTGATCGATTTCACCCGTCCCATGGTCTCGGTGATGCTGGCGGGCCTGGCGGCGCAAGCGCGCATCGTCCATGTGATCGGCACCACAGGTTTTGCGGCCGACGACGAAATCCGCATCACCGCCGCATCGCGCCATGCGGTGATCGTCAAGTCCGGCAATATGAGCCTGGGCGTGACCTTGCTGGCGGCTCTGGTGGAAAAAGCCGCCATGGCGCTGCCGAGTTATGACGTCGAAATTCTGGAGATGCATCACAAGCTCAAAGTGGATGCACCCTCAGGCACAGCCCTGCTGCTGGGCCAGGCGGCGGCGCGCGGCCGCAACGTGAAACTGGAAACACATGCCGAGCGGGGCCGCGATGGCGAAACCGGGCCGCGCAAGGATGGCGCAATTGGCTTTGCCAGCCTGCGCGGCGGTTCCGTGGTGGGCGAGCATCAAGTGTTTCTGGCGGGCGCGGGCGAACGGATCACGCTGTCGCATATCGCCGAGGACCGTTCCATCTTCGCGCGCGGCGCACTTGAGGCGGCGCGTTGGGGGCAGGGAAAAAAGCCTGGCCTTTACTCCATGACGGACGTGCTGGGCCTGTAATGGTCAAGTTAATGACCCGCGCGGAAATCGAAGAATTCTTCGCGCGCCTCAAGAAGCAGAATCCCGATCCCAAGACCGAACTGAAATACAAAAATCCTTACACCTTGCTGGTGGCGGTGGCGCTGTCGGCGCAGGCCACCGACAAATCGGTGAACAAGGCGACCGAGCCGCTCTTCAAGACCGTGGACACACCTGAGAAAATGGTCGCGCTGGGCGAAGCCAAGCTGGCGGATGCGATCAAGACCATTGGGCTTTATCGCGGCAAAGCTAAGAACGTGATCGCTTTGTCAAAGATCTTGATCGAGAAGCATGGCAGTCGCGTCCCCGAGGACCGCGCCGCGCTGGAAGAATTGCCCGGCGTCGGCCGCAAGACCGCCAATGTGGTGCTCAATGTCGCCTTTGGCGAACCCACTATCGCCGTGGACACGCATATCTTCCGCGTCTCCAACCGCACCGGGCTGGCGCCCGGCAAGAATGTGCTGGAAGTGGAATTAGGCCTGGAGAAACGGGTGCCGGAGAAATACCGGCTGCATGCGCATCATTGGCTGATCCTGCATGGCCGCTATACCTGCGTGGCGCGAAAACCCTTGTGTCCCACCTGCGTGGTGCGCGATCTATGCCATTTTTCCGACAAGACCAAAGAGCTTCCGTTGGAAAAGGCCCCGAAACTTAAGATCGTTTCACGCGCAGGGCATTGAGGCAGGCGGGATCGGCGTCGTTGCCCGGCCCGCGCGGCACAGTCTCCACATGCTGGACCTTGGGCGGCGTGCCGGTGAAGAAAAAGAACGCCCGGCAAGACGCGGTATCGTAACGCCACATTTCCGTCGCGCCGTCCTTGCGGGCGAAGGCGGGCGCGCCCGCCAGGGCCCGCAATTGCGCGGCTTGGAGCCCCGTGAAGGTATCCGGCTCTCGTACGGGCGGCGCGGGAGGGATGGGCACGGATGGCGGCGATGGCGCGCGCCCGGGCGCGGCGCAGCCGGCGAGCGTCAAAACCAACAGGACCGCGATGGTCTTCTTCATGCCTGTGCTTTGCTTCCTGCGGCGCGATGGAACAGATGCACCATCAGCGCCGTCCCGAACAAGGGTGCGATGAGATCAATTCCTGGGATCATGCTGGCAAGCGCGACCAAGGTTCCTGACGCCCATATCGCACCGCTGTTGCGAAGGCGCAGGCGATCAACCTCGGCCAGTTGCAAATGCCTGAGCGCCGCCAGCTCGAAATATTCCCGGCCCAGCAGCCAGCCATTGACCAGAAGGCTGAGAATCTCGCCGGCGCCGGGAAGGCCGATTTCAAGAGGGATCAACACCAGATTGGCGCCCAGGACCAGGCCCGCGAACCGCAATCCCGCGCGCAAGGTCCGGGCGAACGAGGCGGGCGGCGCGACATTTTCTGGATAATCCCGCGCCTCGATATGACCGGCGAGCTGATCCAGGAACAGAGAGGCGAACAAAGCCGCCACAGGCGGCCCCAGCACCAATCCGCCAAACAGCAGCAAAAGTGGGGTCAGGAGTTTGAGAAAATCGTTGACCAAGGGGCTGCCCAGCACGGGCAGGAAGGACAGCAGATATTCGCCAAGGACGATCAAGGCCGCGAACAACAGCAGGGTGAGGAGGAGCGCCTTTGCCAGCATGCGGGCGAAGGACGGATCGAAAACCAGCCTCAGCGCGCGGCCGGCGCTTGCGAACATCGCATCGCTCCCGTAATGGCATTTGCTTATAGCGCCATCGGGAGACGATATGCCGCAAAAATACGACGTCGCGGGGTTGGGCAATGCGATCATGGACGTGATCGCGGCGGTAGATGACGGCTTCCTGCTCCAGCATGGCATCGCCAAGGGTGCGATGACCTTGATCGACGAATTCCGCGCCCAGGAATTGCACAAAGCCCTAGGCGATAGTGTGGCGGAGCGCGGCCAGGAAAAGTGGTCTTCCGGTTTTCCGTCCGGCCGCGCGACCATCAAACAAGAAGCCGGTGGCAGCGCCGCCAACACCATGGCGGGCCTGGCGTCGCTCGGCGCGCGCGCGGTGTTCCTGGGCAAGGTGCGCAACGATGCCCTGGGCGCACGGTTCGGCGAAAGCCTGAAATCGCTGGGCGTGGATTTCACAACGGCGCCCGCGATAGGCGGTTCATCCACCGCTTTGTCGATGATCGCGGTGACACCGGACGGCCAACGCAGCATGAACACCTATCTAGGCGCCTGCCGCGAAATGACGCCAAACGATGTGGACGAGAACGAAGTCATCGCCGCCAAGATTCTCTACATCGAAGGCTATCTCTGGGACGCCGATGCCGCCAAGGAGGCGTCGCGCAAGGCGATCCGCGCGGCGAAGAAAGCCGGCACCAAAGTGGCGCTCTCGCTGTCCGATAGTTTCTGCGTCGGCCGTTTCCGCAGCGAATTCCTGGATTTGATGGCGCACGAGCTCGATATTCTTTTCGCCAATGAAGACGAAGCGAAATCGCTGTTCGAGACCGAGGATTTCGACGTCGTGGTGGAGAAGATGAAGGCCTGGGGCGGGCTTGCCGCCATCACCCGCTCGGCCCAGGGCTGTGTGGTGATCAAGGGCGGCGAGCATCACGCCGTGCCTGCCTATCCGGTGGCCAAAGTGGTGGACACGACCGGCGCGGGCGATCTGTTCGCCGCGGGATTCCTGTATGGCCTTACCCACGGCAAAGGTCTGGCGGATTGCGGGCGGCTGGGCGGATTGGCGGCGGCGGAAGTGATCTCGCATTATGGCGCGAGGCCCGAAAAATCCCTCCAGCAATTGGCGACGGACGCAGGACTGATGCAGGACTGATTTAGTCCCTGCCTCATCTTTGCTTCCGCAGATAAACATATAGGGCACCGTCGCCACCATGACGCCGGTGGGCGCGCGCCCATCCCGAGGTCAATTCCGCGAAGTCATTTTCGTTGAGCCAGCGCGGCACCATCTCTTTCAACACGCCATGGGGTGTGCGCATCCATTCGGCGCCGTCATGGGCCTGGGGGTTGCCGACGCCTGTGATCACCAGCGCCAATCTCACGCCATCGTCCTGGGCGCGGGCGAGAAATGAGTGCAGCGCGCGATGCGCCGCCGCTTCCGTCTTGCCATGGAGGTCGATGCGCGCGCCGGGCGTAAGCTGGCCGCGGCGAAGCTTCTCAGCCGTGGTTCCATCAAGCGCGCCCGTTTTGACTTTGGTGATCCTTGGTGCGACCGCTTTCGCCGGTTTGGGCCTCAGGACCGCTTCGGCGATATGGGTCTGGAAAAGCTTCCGCTCCTCCTCGGTGGTTTTGCGCTTCATGAGCTGAGGCCCTTGCCCAGGCGCGCCGCCACGTCATTCGGAACAAGGACATAAAGCCGTCCTTGCGCCTTCATCCCGCCCGCATCGGTTTCCGCTTTTTGTCCAAAGCCAAAGAAGATGTCGCCGCGCACCGCGCCGCGAATGGCGCCGCCTGTATCCTGCGCGATCAGAAGCGCATGCAGGGGATCGGCGGCGACATAATAGGGCGCACCCAACGCGTTCTGGCGCAGATCGATTGCCATGCTGCCCGAAGGGGTGAGCGGTGCGCGCTCCACACCGGGGCTGCCCAGGCCGGGATCGCCGATCGGCGCTTCCTGAAAAAAGACGAAGGATTGATCGGCTTCCATCACGCCTTGCGCCAAGGTCGGATGGGCTTTCAGCCAGCCGCGAATACTTTCCAGCGACAACTGGTTGCGGGCAAGCCGGCCGCTCGTCACCAGGATCCGGCCGATTGCGGTATAGGGTCTGCCATTCTCGCCCGCATATTGGATGCGGGCCGCCGCGCCATCATCGAAGCGCACCCGTCCTGAGCCCTGAATCTGGAGAAAGAACAGCGCCACCGGATCGTCGCACCAGAACAGGATTTTCGCGTTGGCCACGCCATGGGCGTCTATCTCGGCCCGGTTGGGATAAGGTACGAGACGCTGCCCATCCAATCGCCCGGAAATATGTTCGCCTTTGAACTGCGGCGAGAATTGAGCGAGATCCACGCGGATCAGATCGTGCGGCAAGCCATAGACCGGCGTCTGGAACGCATCGTGGCGCAGCCGGCTGCCGCGAATTTCCGGTTCGTAATAGCCGGTGAACAGGCCTTGGCCACCCAGCCGGTAAGGCGTGAAATTCTTTTCGAAAAAGCCGCGGGGGTCGTCTGTGAGGCGCGCGCAGACTTTCTGCCAATCGGCCGCGTTGCCGGCATAGTCATTGATGGGCTCGTCGGCGGGTTTCCCGGCGATAATTTCGCAGCTGCGGCGAAATGCGGCCAGGGCCGGCTTGAGGTCGGCGCTCTGCCATCCTGGAAGCTCAGAAAATGTTGTGACGGCCAGACGCGGCGGAGGTTTGGTGAACCACCAGGCAGCAAACGCCGCCAGCAGCAGCGCAATGACAGCAAAGGCAATATTTCGACGCGTCAGGGCAGAGCGCCGCTGGTGGCCACCAAGGTCCAGGTGGGACTGGAAGCGCCGATCGGACGGGCGAAGGTCCAGACATCGGTGACATCGCGCTGGACATAGTCGCCGGACGAAGGCGTGCCATGGGCGAACTGGGCGCGGAACGACACCGTGATCTCGGCGGTCTGGTTCTCCAGCGTGGCATGGACGATCTGCGCGTCAGTGATACCCGCCAATGTCTCGGCGGCTGGTGTGCTGCTGCGCTTGGCGATTTCGCCGTCAAAGGCCTTGTACACTTCATCGGACAGAAGCGGCTTCAGGCTGGCGCGGTCGCCGACGGCGAACGCCTTGAGGACGATCTCATAGGCCGACCGCGCGCCTTTAAGGAAATGCCCGGTCTCGAAACTGGGGTCGGCCAGCTGGATGTCGAACAGGGATCGCGCCTGGGGCTCACTGGGCCGGTCCGCCGGCAAAGCGCGTAAATTGGCCGCAGACGAAACCGGGTTGATGCGGTCCTGGGACTGCGGCTCATGACCGGTGCGCCGGCCCAGGACGGTGTAAAGCCGGAACAGGATCACGCCGGCAACCATGGCGGCGATCAGGATTTCTATCAGTTGCGCGTCCGGCATTGTGTGCGGTCCAAACCTGCCTGACCCTAGCCCCGAGACCCCCCAAGGGTCCAGAGGAAGGGTCCGGCATGCTGCTCGGGGATAACGCCCTGCTTCTTGTCAGGGTGCCATCCCGCATGGTAGCGCGCGCCGTCATTTACGGGAATTGAGACATGAGCAGTGGTGGAACGGCAGTGCCAGGCCCTGAGGGAACGCCCTCGCTCCCCGGTCTTCAGATCGTGGGTCAATACATCAAGGACTTGTCGTTCGAGAATCCCGGCGCCCCTGCCGGCCTTACCCAACAGCCCCAGATCGAGTTCGGGATCGACGTTCAGGCCAAGCGCGGCGACGAGTTCCATTACGAAGTCGAACTGAAGCTGCGCGTTCATGCCAAGAGCGGGGACCGCCAGCTTTTCCTTTTGGAACTGGCCTATGCCGGTCTGCTCCGGCTGCAGAACATCCCCGAAGACGCGCTGCAGCCGATCCTGCTGATTCAGGCCCCGCACATGCTGTTTCCGTTCGCCCGCCGCATCGTTGCCGATGTGGTGCGCGATGGCGGCATGCCGCCTTTGATGATCGAGCCCATCGATTTCGCGGCATTGTTCCAGGCCAAGATGGGCCTGGCGGGGCAGCAGCCCATCATGGGCAACGCTTGATGCAGGCATTGGGCACTTCCGCTGTTGCGGGCCCAATACCTACGTCGCAGCCAGCGCCCAGATGGGTTCGGCGCCTAACTCGGTGGCAATAAAAGCTGCATGGCGGGCGATTTCTTCCGCGGTGATGCGGGGAAGCAGCGGATGGGGACGCTGGCGCGCGCGGCCGGTTTCCGCGTGTTGCCGTTCGACCGCGATTTCCACGGGCGCCAATGCCAGGCCGCGTTGCCGCCCGCCCACCAGCTCCAGATAGACCTGTGCGGTCAATTCGGCATCCAGCAACGCGCCATGCTTTTCTCGCGCGCTGAGGTCGATGCTGAAACGCCTGCACAACTCGTCGAGGGAATAGCGCGCGCCGGGGAGCTTGCGCTTGGCGATCTCGATCGTGTCCACGGTCCGCGCCATGGAGAGCGGCGTGCGTCCCACCCGCGTCAGTTCGGCATTGATGAATTTCATGTCGAAGCTGGCATTGTGGATCACCAGCACTGCATCGCCGACGAATTCCAGGAACTCGTCCGCGACATGGGCGAACAACGGCTTGTCGCTGAGAAATTCGGCGGAGAGGCCGTGAACGCGTTGGGATTCGATGGGAACATCGCGTTCGGGATTGAGATAGAATTGCTTGGAGCGGCCGGTGGGAAAATGATCCATCAGCTCGACCAGGCCGATCTCGACGATGCGATGCCCATCGCCCGGCTCAAAGCCGGTGGTTTCGGTGTCGAAGACGATCTCGCGCATCGCTAAAGTTTATTCCGGATGTCGGCCAGGATCATTTTCACCTGTTCGCGGGCATGTTCCAAGCCCTTGTCGGTCATCACCACATAATGCGCCTGTTGACGCTTTTTCGCGTCGTCCAGCTGGCGCGCCTTGAGGGCTTCGAATTTTTCCGCCGTCATGCCGGGCCGTGTCAGCACGCGGGCGCGCCGCACCTGTTCCGGCGCGCTTGCCACCACCACCGCGTCCATCTCGCGCTCCGCGCCAATCTCAAACAAGAGCGGGATATCGAACAGGATGATGGGCGCGGTGGCGTTCTCGAGAAAATCCTTCCTGTCTTGCTGCACCAGGGGATGCACCAGCGCTTCCAGCCTGGCGAGCGCGGCGGGATCGTTCACCACCCGCGCCGACAGAGCGGCCCGGTCTACCGCCCCGTCTTTCACGGTTCCGGGAAAAGCCTTGGCGATGGCTTGGACCGCGGCACCGCCTTTGCCATAAAGCCGGGCGATGGCCGCGTCGGAATCATGCACAGCCACGCCTTCGGCGGCAAAAAGTTTGGCTGTTTCGCTTTTGCCCATGCCGATGCCGCCAGTGAGCCCGATGACATAGGGCCTAGCCATGGATGGATTGCTCCAACTGCTTGCGTAAGCCGTCGGTAACCTTGGGCCGGACGCCAAAGAAAGCTTCGAAAGACGGCACGCCCTGGTGCATCAGCATGCCCAGGCCATCGATGGCGACATGGCCACGCGTCTTTGCGTCCTTCAGCAAGGCTGTTTCCAGGGGATTGTAGACGATATCCAGCACCGCAGCGGAGGTGCGCAGGCCCGCAAGATCCAGCATCAGCGGAGGATGGCCTTTCATGCCGGCACTGGTGGTGTTGACCAGGAGATCGGCTTCGGCCGCCATTTTTGGCCAGTCCTTGAGATCGGCGCCATTCAATTGACTCGCCACCATAGGCTTGAGCGTCTTTGCCAAGGCGGTCGCTTTGTCGGGATGGCGGTTGAGAATATGCACGCGGGCCGCGCCCAACTGATTCAACGCCAGAATGGCGCCACGCGCCGCGCCGCCCGCGCCCAGCAGCACCACGGTGCGGCCCTTGAGATCCCCCAATCTCTCACGAATGGATTCGCGCAAACCCACCATGTCGGTGTTGCGCGCCTCGATATGGCCCTCGGCATGGAAGATCAGAAGATTGGCGGCGCCGGCGGCTTTGGCGGCTTCGTCGCTCTGGTCCGCCAACGCGAAGGCGGCTTCCTTGTGCGGCAGGGTGACATTGACCCCGCGAAATCCCGACAGTTGCAGGGCCTGGATCACGCGGGCGAAATTTTCCCGCGCCACCGCCAAGGGCACCAGCGCGCCGTTCACATTCTCTTCCCGCAGCCAATAGCCATGCAAGGTGGGCGAGACGGAATGGACGATGGGCCAACCGATCACGCCGGCGATTTTGCCTGCTCCGGTGAGTGTCATGCCTGAAGCCACCCCTGCGCCCTGAGTTCCTTTAGCACCGGCAGAAGTGGAAGTCCCAGGATGGAAAAATAATCCCCCTCGGCGGATTCGAAAAGCTGCGCCCCCAAGCCCTCGAAATGATAACCGCCCACCGAACCCAGTAAGGCATCACCCTCACGCGCCAAGTAATCGTCCAGGAAAGCATCGCTTAATGTCCGCATGGTCATGCGGGCGGCAGCCATGTGATGCCAGGTCACCTGGCCATCGCGCGCCAGTGCGGCGGCAGAAATCAGAAAATGGGTCTTGCCGGATAGACGCCGCAACTCGGCGCGCAACGACGCCAAGTCAGGACTCTTGTTGATAAGCGCGCCTTCCAGCGCCAGGATCGAATCCCCGCCCAGGACCAGGCTGCCAGGATTCTGGCGCGAGATCGCCAATGCCTTTTGTTCCGCCAGGGCGAGCGCGATGGCGCCGGCATCCTTGCCTTGTGAAAGAAGTTCCCTTGCCAGGGCGCGCTCATCGACATCCGCGGCTTGCACCGCGAAATCAACGCCGGCAGCCTTGAGCATGGCCTGACGGGAGCGGCTGCTCGATGCAAGGATCAGCCTTCTCACGAGGCTTTTTCACGCCGCTCGGTCAGGAGATTCATCACCGAGGCGGCGGTTTCCTCGATCGAGCGGCGCGAGACGTCGATCGATGGCCAATCTTGTTGTTCGAACAATTGGCGGGTGGCGGCGATCTCGCTGCGCACAATGTCGAGGTCGATATAGTTGGTGTCGCGGCCCTCTCCCATGCTGGCCAGACGGTTGCGCCGCACTTGGACCAGCCGGTCGGGAGAAACCCACAGGCCCACCACCAACGGGCCATTGGGCTGGCTGAGGACCGGAGGTACGGCCATGCCGGGCACCAGGGGGATATTAGCGGCGCGGACACCGCGGATGGCCAGATAGACGCATGTGGGCGTCTTGGAAGTCCGGCTGGCGCCCACCAGGATCACTTCAGCATCGCGGATCGTGTCCAGGGATTGGCCGTCATCATGCTGGATGGTGAAATTCAACGCCTCGATGCGCGCCAGATAGCGCTGGTCCACCTCATGCTGGCCGCCGGGGCGATGGGTTTCCGTAATCCCCAGGAATTTGGAGAGCTCGGCCACTGGCCGCTCCATCACGTCCACACAGGCGATACTCAGCGAGCCGCAACGGGTGAGAAGCATTTCCCGCAGGCGCGGATTGACCAAGGTGAAAAAGACCAGGCCAGGACTGATGGCGATATGATCCACCGAGCGCTGAAGCTGATGCTCGCTCCGCACCAGGGCATAGGAATGAAGCTGGACATCGGCGCCTTCGAACTGCGCCATCGCTGCGTTGACGATGGCGTTCAGCGTTTCGCCGGTCGCGTCCGAGACAAGATGGATATGGAATTTTTGACCCACAGGTGTCCCAATTGATCCACGATCTGTCCCTTATGCCCTCTTCGCCTCCCTGTGGACAACGCCAAATCGTGGACGTCTGTGCGCGCCTTGCCGGATCACGGGACAGGGCCTTGGACAAAATGCCTGGCCCACCTTTCCGCAAGCTCTTGAGTCGTTTGATCTCAAGGACTAGACGACACAGATACCAACCGAAACCTCCACAGTTCACAGGCCTCACATCATCTACAACAACCTTCTTAGGAGTCTTGTTATGAAGGTGTATCTGTGAAGTTGGGAATTGTTCTTTTCAATTTGGGCGGGCCGGACGGCCTAGACGCGGTCGAGCCCTTTCTGAGGAATCTGTTTTCGGATCCGGCGATCATTTCCTTGCCTGGGATCATGAGGAAGCCGTTGGCGCGGTTCTTGGCAGGACGGCGTGCGCCATTGGCGCGGACAATTTACCGGCATCTGGGTGGTCGCTCGCCCATCCTGGAGGAAACGCATCGCCAGGCCCAGGCTCTGGAGGCGGCGCTGCGGACGCCAGAGCTGGACGTCAGGGCGGTGGTGGCGATGCGCTATTGGTATCCGTTCAGCGAAGCGGCGGCGGAGAGTTTGCGGCAATTCGCGCCGGACCGTGTCGTTCTTCTGCCGCTCTATCCACAATTCTCGACCACGACCAGCGCGTCGTCGTTTCTGGATTGGGACCAGGCTGCCCGCGAAGCCGGTCTTGCGATGCCGGCAGTCCGCGTGTGCTGCTATCCCGCCAATCATGGTTTCATTGCCGTGTCGGCGGAGAAAATCCGTGCGGCGATGGAAAATCTTACGCCAGGACTATCCTACCGCTTGCTGCTTTCGGCCCATGGCCTGCCCAAGCGCGTGGTGGCGAAGGGTGATCCCTATCAATGGCAAGTGGAGCAAACCGCGCAGGCCCTTGTGGATCGACTGGGGATAAAAGAATTGGATTGGTCGGTCTGCTATCAGAGCCGGGTGGGTCCGCTCGAATGGCTGCAGCCGGCGACCGATGCGGAAATCCGCCGCGCCGGGCAGGATGGCAAGGGCGTGGTGGTTGCGCCCATCGCTTTTGTCAGCGAGCATTCCGAGACGCTTGTCGAACTGGATATCGAATATGAAAAGCTTGCTCGCGCTGCCGGCGTGCCCGACTATCGCAGGGTGGGGACGGTGAGCGCGGATGCGGTCTTCGTCGAAGGCTTGGCGCAATTGGTGAGAAAAGCGGTGCAGTCATCGAAGCAAGGCCTGGTCTGCATCAATGACGCAGAGGCACGGATTTGCCCCAAGGAATTCGGGCGTTGCGGGTATAGCGGGGCAAACTGATGGACGCGCTTCGCAACATCCTCGCCGATTACATCCCCTGGTTTCTTGCCTTTCACATCATCGCGGTGATCACGTGGATGGCGGGCCTGCTCTATCTGCCCAGGCTGTTCGTCTATCACACCCAGACCAAGCCCGGCTCCGAAGGTTCGGAGCGCTTCAAGGTGATGGAGCGCAAATTGCTCAAGGGGATCGTCAACCCTTCGATGGTCGCGGTGTGGATTCTGGGACCGCTCCTGGCATGGTTGACCAGCGCCTATCTGGATCTTTGGCTGCAAATCAAATTCGTGCTGGTGGTGATCCTTTCCAGCGTCCATGGCCTGATGGTGGGCTACTGGAAAGCTTTCCGTGATGACCGCAATACGCATTCCGAGCGGTTTTACCGGATTTTCAACGAAATCCCCGCGGCTCTGATGGTTCTGATCGTGATCCTAGTCGTAGTTAAGCCATTTTCATGACCCAGCTTGTTTTTCTGGGATGGGGTGTCGTCCCGATCAACTTTGACAATCCATGTTTGCAAGCCATCCAAATCACGCTATAACCGGTTCGTTCTCCAGTTCCGCGCGGCACGGGCCTAGGCCTGAGGCCCGAAGGGTAGCGGATCCAGCCACTTTCCGATGACTCTGTTCCAGGGCAGACAGCCCGTTTCATCGGTCCAATTCCTCTTTGGGTGCTCACCATGACCGTTCAAGAAGGCCTGCAGAACATGAAGCTGCAGGATCTCAAGAATAAAAAACCGGCTGATCTTCTGTCTTTCGCGGAGGATCTCGAGATCGAGAATGCCTCCTCGATGCGCAAGCAGGACATGCTGTTCGCGATCCTCAAAGAGCTCGCGGAACGCGATGTCGAAATATTGGGCCAGGGCGTGGTCGAAACCTTACAGGACGGCTTCGGCTTTCTGCGCTCGCCGGAATCCAATTATCTGCCCGGCCCCGACGATATCTATGTTTCACCCTCGCAGATCCGCCGCTTCGGCCTTCGCACCGGCGACACGGTGGAAGGCCCGATCCGCGCGCCCAAGGATGGCGAGCGCTATTTCGCGCTGCTGAAAGTCACCACCATCAATTTCGAAGACCCGGAGCAGATCAAGCACAAGGTCCATTTCGACAATCTCACCCCGCTCTACCCCACCCGCTGGCTCAAGATGGAGCTGGAGGATCCCACCCTCAAGGACAAGACCGGCAGGGTGATCGACATCGTCGCGCCCCAGGGCATGGGCCAGCGCGCGCTGATCACCGCCCAGCCGCGGACCGGCAAGACCGTGATCCTGCAGAATATCGCCAAGGCGATCTCGGCCAATCATCCGGAAATTTTTCTGATTGTGCTTTTGATCGATGAGCGGCCGGAAGAAGTCACCGATATGCAGCGTTCGGTGAAAGGCGAAGTGATTTCCTCCACCTTCGACGAGCCGGCCACGCGCCACGTTCAGGTCGCCGAAATGGTGATCGAGAAGGCCAAACGCCTGGTTGAACACAAGCGCGATGTGGTGATCCTGCTCGACTCGATCACCCGCCTGGGCCGCGCCTACAACACTGTCGTGCCGTCATCGGGCAAGGTCTTGACCGGCGGCGTGGACGCCAACGCCTTGCAGCGGCCCAAGCGCTTCTTCGGCGCCGCCCGCAACATCGAGGAAGGCGGCAGCCTCACCATCATCGCCACCGCTCTGATCGATACCGGCAGCCGCATGGACGAAGTGATCTTTGAAGAATTCAAGGGCACGGGTAACAGCGAAATCATCCTGGACCGCAAAGTGGCCGACAAGCGCGTCTTCCCGGCGATCGACATTATGCGTTCGGGCACCCGCAAGGACGAGTTGCTGGTCGAGAAAGGCACCTTGGCCAAGACCTATGTGCTGCGGCGTATTTTGGCGCCGATGGGCACGGTGGACGCGATCGAATTCCTGCAGGACAAGCTCAGGTCGTCGAAGAACAACAGCGACTTCTTTGAGTCGATGAATACCTGAAGGGTGTTTGTTCCCCCTCCGGGTTCCGACGAAGACGCACTATCCTTAAGGAATAAGCACCGTCGCGCCGACGGTTTGCTTGGTAGCGAGGGCTTCTTGGGCCTTGGCGGCGTCCTTCAGGGCAAAGCGCTGATGGATCGCGACCTTAACCGCGCCGGATTTGATCACCGCGAATAGATCATCCGCCGTGTCCTGCATTTCTTTGGCGGTACGGACAAAGCTTGCCAAGGTGGGGCGCGTCACCATCAGCGACCCCCTGGTGGCGAGCATGCCCAGCGGGAACGGCGTCACCGGGCCTGACGAATTGCCGAAGCTCACCATCAATCCGCGCACCTGAAGACAATCGAGCGAGGCCTCGAATGTGTCCTTGCCGATGGAATCATAGACCACCGGCACGCCGACGCCCTTGGCGATCTCGCGCACTTGCTTTTCCCAGCCCGCGTCACGGGTGTTGAGCACATAGTCGCAGCCATTCTCTTTGGCGTCTTGGACCTTGCCCGGCGACGTGGTGCTGCCGATCACGATGGCGCCCAGATGCTTGGCCCATTGGCAGGCGATCTGGCCCACTCCACCAGCAGCGGAATGGAACACGATGGTCTCGCCTGCCTTCACCGGATGAATGCGGCGCAGCAGATATTGCGCGGTCATGCCTTTGAGCATGGCGGCGGCGGCGACTTCGTCGCTCACGCCGTCCGGCAGCTTCACCACTTTTTCGGCCGCGACATTGTTGGCGTCGGCATAGGCGCCGATCGCGCCGCTGCAATAGCCCACCCGTTCGCCAACCTTGAAGCCGGTGACGCCGGGCCCCAGCGCTTCCACCTCACCCGCGGCTTCGGAGCCCAGGCCAGACGGCAGCGGCATCGGATAGAGCCCGCTGCGATGATAGGTGTCGATGAAGTTCACGCCGATGGCGGTGTGCTTGATGCGGATCTGGCCCGGGCCGGGCGCGGGCAAGTCGTAATCCACATATTGCAGCACTTCAGGGCCGCCGGTCTTTTCAAAGCGAATGGCTTTCATCGGGAAAGTCCTCAAGTAGCGAAGCGGTAGGACATGGATAAAGTCCTAACTTAAATGCTGACGGAAGAAGGTGGCGCTGCGGATATTGGCCTGATCCGCCATCGCCTTGTCGTAATGGGCGCCGCCCACCCGCGCGAAGGCGTGGTTCATCGAGGGATAGTGGTGAATGATGACGTGTGAATTGTCTTTCAGCCCGGCTTCGATTTTGGCCTGCGCGGGCGGCGGCACATATTCGTCGGCCTCGGCGATGTGCAGCATCAGGGGATGGTTGATGTTCTTGGCCTCATCGAGCCGGTTCTGGATATTGACGCCGTAATAGCCCACCGCCGCGTCGATATTGGTGCGCGCTGCTGTGAGATAGGCCAGCTGCCCGCCCAGGCAATAACCCAGCGCGCCCACCTTGCCGGTGCAGCCAGGCAGCGCGCGCAGAGTGTCGATGCTGGACTGGATATCGGCGATGCCCTTGTCCACGTCGAAGCGGCCCATCAGGTCTAGCGCCTGCTTCCAGTCCGCGTCGGTCTTGTCGGTGAGCTGGATGTTGGGCTGCAGCCGCCAGAACAGATCGGGCACCAGGGCGAAATAACCGCGAGACGCCATGCCATCGGCGATTTCGCGCATCACGTCATTGACCCCGAAAATCTCCTGGATCACCACCAGGCCTGGACCGCGCCCCGCACCGGGGCTGGCGAGGTAGCCGCTGAAATCGCCGTCTTTGCCTTTGATCGTGACAGTCTCTCCGCTCATGCGATCCTCAGGCGTTGCCCGCGGCTGGCGGACGCGGCGGAAGGGTGAGCGCCTGGCTCAGCGCCACCGCGCTGGTGATGGGCGGCGAACAGACATTGCGCTGGCAGAGATAGGCGGTAGGCGCGCCATTCTGCATGCCCTTGCCGAAGGCGGGATGGCCGGTGGGCAAGGCCTCGCCTGTCTCCACCACATAAAGCAGCCGGTTGGGCAACGCCTTGCCCCACACGGTGCGGATCAATTCCTGGGTGCGGGGATTGCTTCTGGGCCCCACCACCACCACCTGCGAGCCGGTGGCAAAATTCTCCAGGCCGTTGATGTAGGAGGCGCAAGACGCCCAGGCGCGGCCATACTCGTCGGCAAAGCTGTCGAGCAGCGCACGCGCCCGTTCGCCATAGACACCCTCGCCCGTGATCATGCCCAGCCTCGTGAGAGACCAGATCATGGTGCCGTTGGCGGAGGGTATCGCCTGGTCATACAACACGCGCTGGCGCACGATCAGCTGTTCGGCATCGTCGGCCGTGGTGCAATAGCCACCCATTTCGAGATTCCAGAAATGCGTGTCCAAGGTCGCCACCCAGCGTTTGGCCGCCTCCAGGAAACGGGTTTCGCCGGTCACTTCCCAAAGATGCAGGGCGGCGCGGATCATCGAGGCATAATCATCGGCAAAGCCTGAGGCGCCGCGCTTGCCGCCATTGGCGGAATGATACAGCCGGTCGCCATCGCCCAGAAGCTTCACCACGGTGTCGAAGGCCGTGATGGCGATTTTGGTCCAGTCGGGATGCTCGAGCGCGGCGCCGGCCTGTGCCAGCGCGGAAATCGCCATCCCGTTCCAATCCGCCAGCAAGGTTTCGTCGCGCGCCGGGCGCGTGCGCTTGTCGCGCGCGGCCAGCATCAATCCCCGCTGCTTGGCGAGCAGCACATCGTCGGCCTGGGACAGTTGCGGCTGGAGATGGCCCATGCGGCGGGGGATGTTGCGCCCCATGTGATTGCCGTCGCGGGTGATGCCGTAAACCGCCTTGAAGCGCTGAGCGAAGGTGCCGGACAGAGCGGCATCCACTTCCGCTTCGGTCCAGAGATAATATTTTCCTTCCTCGCCCTCCGACTCCACTTCCAGGCCGGCAGCAAAGGCGCCGTCCATTTTGAGATCGCGCAGCAACCAGGCCACGCTTTCCTCGATCCTTTGGCGGGAGAGGCCGTTGCGGTTGAACTGCCACATGCTGGTGAGGAATTCGATCATCAGGGCATTGTCGGCCAGCATCTTCTCGAAATGCGGCACCAGCCAGCGCTCATCCGCGGTGTAGCGGAAGAAGCCGCCGCCGACGTGATCATACAGACCGCCCAGCACGGCTGCGTCCATGGTGGTGGTGACGAGCTGGAGGAATTGCTGGATGCCGGTGCGCAGATAGGCGCGCCAGAGAATCTCCAGGAAAATGGTCTGGGGAAATTTCATCTGGCCGATCTGGCCGCCCATGAAGATGTCGTAGCGTTGGCCGATGCGCATGCCGGCGACGTCAAGCTGGATGGCCTCGGGTTGGCCGCGCATGTTGCGGTCCAGCAGATTGACCACCCGCTCATAAGCGACCTGGGCGCTGCGGGCCACGTCGTCCGGCGTGTCGCGGTAGAGCGCGGCCATGTCGGTGAGGACGCGGCTGAAGGCCGGCTGATTCAGCCGGTCTTCCTTGGGCAGATACCCGGCGACAAAATAGGGATAGCCCTTGGCGTTGAGGAAGAGGTTGAGCGGCCAGCCGCCCTGATGACCCATGGAATTGGCGGCGGCCTGGTAGAGCTGATCGAGATCGGGCTGCTGGAACCGGTCGGCGATCACCGGAATGAAATTCTCATTGATCAGCTTTGCGGTCTCGGGATCGGAGTAGCTCTCCCGGTTCATCACATGGCACCAATGACAGGCGGAATAACCCAGGGAGAGAAGGATGGGCTTTCCTTCCTTTTCTGCCTCCGCCAGGACGTCATTGCTCCATACCCGCCACGCCACGGGATTGTCCTTGTGCGCCAGGAGATAGGGACTGGTGGCAGTGTCGAGAGCACTCATCGCGGGTTCCATTGGAAGCGGCGATGATGGAAAATCGCCGGAGTTTGAAGGCCGCGCTTCTTAGCTGAAACCGTCCGCCCCCGGAAGAGCGGCCAAAAATGAGGGATTCAAGCAATGAAAATACATGTCGAACTGGAGATGACCCCGCAAGAGGCGCGTGGGCTGATGGGCCTGCCGGACGTGGTACCCCTGCAGAAACAAATGATGGACGAGATCAAGGCGCGCATGACCAAGGCGATGGAGGCCGGCGACATGGAAAGCCTGATGCGGGCCTGGACGCCCCTGGGCGGGCGGGAGGCTTTCGACCAATTCCAGAAATTCCTTTGGGACGGCGCCCGGGCGATGACCGGTCAGCCAAAGGAAAAGACGAAGGAAAAGCCCTGAAATCCGAGACGATTTTCGCCCTGGCCAGTGCGCCGGGCCGGGCCGGGGTGGCGGTGGTGCGGGTTTCCGGCCCCGGAGCGGGCGCAACCTTGCGGGTGCTGGCGGGCGAATTGCCCCTCCCCCGTGCGGCGACTTTGCGCACCCTCAAGCACCGCGATGCCGAAATCGACCGCGCCCTGGCGATCTGGTTTCCCGGACCGCACAGCTTCACCGGTGAGGATGTGGTGGAATTCCATATTCACGGCGGCCGGGCGGTGCGCGAGGCCTTGTTCGGTGCTTTGGCCGATCTGGGCCTTCGTCCCGCCGAGCCGGGAGAATTTTCCCGCCGCGCGGTGGAGCATGGGCGCTTGGACCTCACCCGCGCCGAAGCCATCGCCGATCTGGTGGATGCCGAAACCCCCGTCCAGCTGCGCCAGGCGCTCAGCCAATATGATGGCGCGCTGGCCGCGCTTTACGAAAGTTGGCGAAGCGCGTTGATCGCAGCTCTGGCCCATGCTGAGGCGGCGATCGATTTCAGCGATGACGGCGTGGGCGAAACGGAATTCGACGCCGCCCGCGCTGGCGCAAGAAAGATCATCGCGACCATCGAACATCATCTCGACGATCATCGGCGCGGCGAGGCGTTGCGCGAAGGGTTGAGGCTTACCATTCTGGGTCCGCCCAATGCCGGCAAGAGTTCGCTGATCAATGCTTTGGCCCGGCGCGATGCGGCAATCGTCTCCGAGTTTCCCGGCACCACCCGCGATGTGATCGAGTTAAGGCTGAATTTAGGAGGTTATCTGGTGCATGTCGCCGATACTGCCGGCTTGAGAGAGACAAACGACGCGGTCGAAGCAGAGGGCGTGCGCCGTGCTTTGGCCCAGGCGAAAGCCAGCGATCTGGTGCTTCTGCTGCGCGACGGAACTGCTCCGTATACGGAGCATATGAATATCACGCCCGATCTGCTGGTCTGGAATAAAAGCGACCTCGCGGGGTTTCAAAAGCGCGATGGCGTGGCGCTGTCGCTGAAAAGCGGCGAAGGCTTGCCCGAATTGATTGCTGTGCTCACCGCATTGGTGGCGGCGCGGCTTGAGACAAAAGGTGAGGCGCCTGCCCTCACCCGGCCGCGCCATCGTGCGGCACTTGGCGAAGCGCTAATCAGTTTGCGCCATTCTCTTTCCGCGCCATCCGGTCAGCCCGAGCTGTTCGCAGAAGATCTGCGCCTGGCGCTGCGCGCTATCGGCCGCATCACCGGCCAAGTGGACATCGAGGAATTGCTCGACCAGGTGTTCCGGGATTTCTGCATCGGAAAGTGAATATTGCCCTCGCCTGGTGATGCGCGTATTGGACCCGCGCATGACGGGCTTTGATGTCATTGTGATCGGCGGCGGCCATGCCGGGGCGGAAGCCGCGGCGGCATCGGCGCGCGCCGGGGCCCGCACCCTGCTTCTTACCCATCGGCGCGATACGCTGGGCGAAATGTCCTGCAATCCCGCCATTGGCGGGGTCGGCAAGGGCCATCTGGTGCGCGAGATCGACGCGCTGGACGGCTTGATGGGCCGGGTGGCGGATGCAGCGGGCATCCAGTTCCGCATGCTCAATCGCCGCAAAGGCCCGGCGGTGCGCGGCCCTCGCGCCCAGGCCGACCGCGCGCTTTATCGTGCGGCGATGCAGAGAGAGTTGGCGGCGATCCCTGGCCTGGAAATCCGGGAAGCGGCGGCAGAAGACCTAGTTTTGAAGGAAGGGCGTGCGATCGGCGTCAGGCTGGCGAGTGGAGAAGAGATATTTTCCGCTGCGGTGGTGCTGACCACCGGCACTTTCCTGAATGGCCTGATCCATATCGGGGAAACAAAGATTCCCGCGGGCCGGATGAAGGCCGGGGCGGCTGATCGAGACGCGGTCGAACCCCCTTCCTTGGGCCTTTCCCGGACTCTTTATGGCTTTGGCCTGCCGATGGGCCGGCTGAAGACCGGGACGCCGCCAAGGCTGGATGGAAAAACCATCGACTGGGCCTCACTGCAATCGCAGCCCGGCGACGATCCGCCGGAGCCTTTTTCTTTTTTGACCCCGGCCATCATCACGCCCCAGATCGCCTGTGGCATTACCCACACCACCCTTCAGACCCATGAGATCATCCGGGCCAATCTGCATCGCTCGCCCATGTATAGCGGCCAGATTTCGTCCCGGGGACCGCGCTATTGCCCCTCGATTGAAGACAAAGTCAGCCGCTTCGCGGACCGCGAGAGTCATCAAATTTTCCTTGAGCCAGAAGGGCTTAACGACGACACCGTCTATCCCAACGGCATATCCACCTCGCTTCCCCAGGACGTGCAGCTGGCGCTTCTCGCCACCATTCCGGGGCTGGAAAAGGCCGTGGTGCACCGGCCCGGCTATGCCATCGAATATGACTATGTCGACCCGCGCGCGCTTTTGCCCTCCTTGGCGGTCAAAAGCGTGCCCGGCCTTTACCTGGCCGGTCAGATCAATGGCACCACGGGGTATGAAGAGGCTGCGGCCCAAGGTTTGATGGCCGGCCTGAATGCGGCATGTGCGGCTGGCGGCCAGGATTCGGCCATTCTTGATCGTTCTCAAGCCTATATCGGGGTGATGATTGACGACCTGGTGACCAAGGGCATCAGCGAACCCTATCGGATGTTCACCTCCCGGGCCGAATATCGGCTGAGCTTGCGGGCGGATAATGCCGATCAGCGCCTTACTCCCTGGGGTGAAGCCACTGGAATTGTTGGAGAAATCCGGCGGATAGCCTTCGCGGACAAGCTGGCCAGATTGGATGTTTCACGTGAAACAATGCGGAGCCTGTCGCTTACCCCAAACGAAGCGGCGAAACACGGATTGGCCGTGCGCCAGGACGGCATCCGCCGTACTGCCTTCGATCTCCTCACCCTGCCCCAGGTGGATTTCGCCGGTCTGAGCCGGATTTGGCCGGAATTGCAGGATTTTGCCCCCGACGTGGTCGAACAGCTGGAAATCGATGCCCAATATGCCGGTTATCTCGACCGCCAGGATGCCGATGTTCTGGCATTCCGGCGGGACGAAAGCCGGGCTCTTCCGTCCAGCCTGGATTATGGCGCGGTGATTGGCCTTTCCACCGAGGTCCGGCAGAAGCTGGAAACCATCCGCCCAATGACCCTGGGCCAGGCCGGCCGCATCGAAGGCGTCACCTCTGCGGCCCTTACCCTGGTCCTGGCCCATGTGAAGGCAGGCAAAAAGGCCAAAAGTGCCTGATTCTCTTTTCGGGCCGGATGAATTCGCGGCAGCCACCGATGTTTCACGTGAAACATTGGCCCGGCTGAAGGCCTATACAGGGCTGCTCGAGGAGTGGAATTCCCGCCATAATCTGGTTTCGGCCCGGTCTCTGGAAGATGTATGGCGCCGGCATTTCTGGGATTCGGCCCAGTTGGCGCCTTTGATCCCGGCAAAAACCCGAACGATCGCGGACCTGGGCTCAGGGGCTGGTTTTCCTGGGCTGGTCTTGGCGGAAATGCTGCGGGACAAAGCCGCTGTGACCCTGTTCGAAGCCACCACTAAGAAATGCGATTTCCTCAAGGCCGCCGCCGCGCGCATGGAGCTTTCCGTCTCGATCCAGAATGTGCGGATGGAAGACGCCAGCCCGCAAGCGTTTGATGTTGTTACCGCACGGGCCTGCGCCCCTTTGCCCAAGCTCTTGTCCTATGTGCACCGCCTCACCCGCCCGAACAGCGTTTGCCTTTTCCTCAAAGGTCAAAATGTAGGGGCCGAATTGACGGAAGCCCATAAATCTTGGAGGATGAAAGTCAGGCAGATCCCTAGCCTGACCGATCCTTCGGGTGTGATATTGGAGCTGAAGGAACTGTCGCCGGATGATCGAACTCCCCAAAAAGCCGCGCATCCTGGTGGTCGCCAATCAAAAAGGCGGCGTGGGTAAGACCACCACGGCCATCAATCTGGGCACTGCGCTGGCCGCGGTCGGCGAGCCCACCCTGGTGGTGGACATCGATCCCCAGGGCAATGCCTCGACCGGCCTGGGCGTGCCGCGCGCCGCGCGCAAGATCACCGCCTATGATGTCTTGATGGGCGAGGCCAAATTGGCCGACGCCATCGTGCCGACCCGAATTCCACTTTTGTCTTTGGTCCCGGCCACCGTCGATCTGTCCGGCGCGGAACTGGAATTGATCGACAAACCCCGGCGCAATTTCATTCTGAAGGATGCGTTGGCAGATTATTCCGTACACGGACCAATCCATTTTTCTTATGTGCTGATCGATTGTCCGCCATCGCTCACGCTTCTCACCATCAACGCCATGACGGCGGCCGATGCGGTGATGGTGCCGCTGCAATGCGAATTCTTCGCCCTGGAAGGCCTCAGTCAATTGCTCAAGACCATCGAGCTGGTGCGCGCCAACATCAATCCGTCGCTCGAAATCCAAGGCATCGTCCTCACCATGTTCGACAAGCGCAACAAATTGTCCGATCAGGTGGCCGCCGATGTGCGCCTGAATATGGGCGAGAAAGTCTATTCCACCGTGATTCCCCGCAATGTGCGGCTTTCCGAAGCGCCCAGCTACGGCGTGCCGGCGCTGGTCTATGATCTGCGCTGTCCGGGAAGCCAGGCCTATATCAAGCTCGCCGGCGAATTGATCCAGCGCGAACGGACAAGGCGGGCGGCATGACGCCCAAGGAAGAACGGCCGCGCGGCTTGGGCCGCGGACTCTCCGCATTGATCGGCGACGAGGCCGCGCCCACGCGCGGCGAAGTGCCGGCCAAGGGCAGCCGGACGTTGCCGGTGGCGTTCCTCAAGCCGGGCCGGTTTCAGCCGCGCAAGGCTTTCGCCGATGAGGCGCTGGCTGAGCTGGCGGCTTCGATCAAGGAGAAAGGCGTGCTCACGCCCATCCTGGTCAGGCCGCTCGGCCCCGACAGTTTTGAGATCGTGGCGGGCGAACGGCGCTGGCGTGCGGCCCAGCTCGCCAAGCTCCATGACGTGCCGGTGGTGGTGCGGGATTTGGCCGATGCCGAGGCCCTGGAAATCGCCATCATCGAGAATATCCAGCGCGCCGATCTCAATGCCTTGGAAGAGGCGGCGGCCTATCAGGAGCTCATGGACCATTTCGGCCGGACCCAGGAGCAGGTGGCCCAGGACGTGGGCAAAAGCCGCTCCCATGTTGCAAACAGCGTTCGGCTGTTGCGGCTGCCGGATCAGGTCAAGCAATGGCTCCGGGAAGGAAAGCTTACCGCCGGCCATGCTCGAACACTGTTAAGTGCTGCCGATCCCGAGGCTGCGGCCCGGGAAATCCTGGCCGGGCAAATGTCGGTCCGGCAGGCTGAACAACGCTCGGCCAAGAAGACCAAGCCCGGTGGAAAACCTCCCAAGGACCCCAATCTGGCCGATCTGGAAGCCAGCATTTCCAACAAGTTGGGCCTGAAAACTCAGATCATCCACAAAGGGGATAAAGGTGGGGAAGTCCGGATCGCCTATTCCAGCTTGGAGCAACTGGAAGAGATCACTCGCCGCCTGAGCCGAAGCTAGGCTGCGGTAGCCAGGGCCGCCGCGGGATCGATCCGTCCGTCGTAAAGAGCGCGCCCCACCACCACGCCTTCGATATTGGGTTCGCGCGCGGCGACCAGGGCTTCGATGTCCGCCAGCGAACCCACCCCACCAGAGGCGATCACCGGAATTGAAAGCGCCTTGGCCAATTCGGCGGTCGCTTTCACATTCACGCCCTTGAGCAAGCCGTCGCCATCAATGTCGGTGAAGAGCAGCGCGGCCACGCCCACATCCTCGAAACGCTTGCCCAATTCCACGGGCGTCAGATCGCTCACCTCGGCCCAGCCTTGGGTGGCGATCTTGCCGTTCTTGGCGTCCGCGCCCACCACGATCCGGCCGGGATAGGCGCGCGCCACCTCTTTCACAAAAGCGGGATTGGTGAGCGCGGCCGTTCCCAGGATCACGCGGGTGATACCGGCGTCCAGCCAGATCTCAACTCCGGCGCGGTCGCGAATGCCGCCGCCCAGTTGAATGGGCAGCGTGATGGCGGCGCGAATGGCGTGGATCGCTTCGGCATTGACGCTTTTGCCGGCAAAGGCGCCATTCAAATCCACGCAATGCAGCCAGCGAAAACCTTGATCGGCAAAGCGTCGCGCCTGTGCGGCGGGATCGGCATTGAAGATCGTGGCCTCTTCCATCAGCCCACGCTTCAGCCGCACGCACTGGCCGTCTTTGAGATCGATGGCGGGAAAAATGATCACGGCGTCCAGGCCAGGAAGTTGGAAAGAAGGCGCAGACCCACGGCCTGGCTTTTCTCAGGATGAAACTGCGTGCCCACCATATTGCCGCGTCCCACCGCGGCGGTGATGGGACCACCATAGTCGGTGGTGGCCAGAAGATCGCCGCGCATCTCGGGCTTCAGTTCAAAACTATGCACGAAATAGGCGTGCGCGCCTTTGCCGATGCCGGCGAACACGGGGTGATCTTGCACCGTGACGATCTCATTCCAGCCCATATGGGGAATCTTGAGGGAGGGATCGCTGGGCTGCATCGGCACGACTTCGCCATCGATCCAGCCCAGGCCTTTGTGAATGCCGAATTCGCGCCCGTCGCGCGCCATCAGTTGCATCCCCACGCAAATGCCCAGGAACGGTTTTACCTTTTGGATCACGCTTTCATTGAGCGCCTCTACCAAGCCGGGCACAGCGTTGAGGCCCCGCATGCAATCGGCGAAGGCGCCCACCCCCGGCAGCACGATGCGGTCGGCCTGGCGCACCCGGTCCGGATCGGCGGTGACGGTGATCTCGTGGTTGGTATCGCCCGCGGCCCGCGCCAAGGCCTTCGCCGCCGAGGCGATATTGCCGGAGCCGTAATCGATCAAAGCCGTGCGCATCAGGATGATCCCAGAACGCGGGCTCTATAACGATTTATCGGGGGAAAGTCGAAGCACGGCCAGTGCATGGCTGATGGGCCAAAGGACAGGGGCTAATTGTCGTCCATCTTCAGGGCGGCGATGAAGGCTTCCTGGGGAATCTCCACCTTACCGAACTGGCGCATCTTCTTCTTGCCCTCTTTCTGTTTGTCCAAGAGCTTGCGCTTGCGGCTGATATCGCCGCCATAGCATTTCGCCGTCACATCCTTGCGCAGCGCCGACAAGGTCTCGCGCGCGATCACTTTGCCGCCGATCGCCGCCTGGATGGGGATCTTGAACAGATGGCGCGGGATCAGATCCTTGAGCTTTTCGCACATGGCGCGGCCACGGCCTTCGGCGCGCTGGCGATTGACGATCATGGACAGCGCGTCCACGGGGTCGTCATTGACCAGGATGGACATCTTGACCAGATCGCCCTCTTCGTAATCCTCGATATGATAATCGAAGCTGGCATAGCCGCGAGACACGCTTTTCAGCCGGTCATAGAAATCGAACACCACTTCGTTCAAGGGCAGCATGTAAATCACCATGGCGCGGCTGCCGGCATAGGTGAGTTCGACCTGGCGCCCGCGCCGGTCTTCGCAAAGCTTCAAGACCGAGCCCAGATATTCGTCCGGCACCAGGATGGTTGCCTTGATCCACGGTTCGTCGATGTGATCGATATAGGTCACATCCGGCATGTCGGCGGGATTGTGCAACTCCTTGATCGAACCGTCATTCATATGAATTTTGTAGATCACGCTGGGCGCGGTGGTGATGAGGTCGAGGTTGAATTCCCGCTCCAGCCTTTCGCGGATGATCTCCAGATGCAGCAGCCCCAGAAAGCCGCAGCGGAAGCCAAAGCCCAAGGCGGCTGAGCTTTCGGTCTCATATGTGAAGCTGGCATCGTTGAGATGCAATCTGCCCAGTGCTTCGCGCAAATCCTCGAACAGGGCGGCATCGACGGGAAACAGACCGCAGAACAC
Organism: Rhizomicrobium sp.; assembly: GCA_036271455.1. Classification (GTDB taxonomy): domain Bacteria; phylum Pseudomonadota; class Alphaproteobacteria; order Micropepsales; family Micropepsaceae; genus Rhizomicrobium. The sequence goes on along the minus strand of DATBAP010000056.1, from coordinate 4,416 downwards.
CACCTGCTGCGCTTTCTTGAAGCCGGGCAGCGGCACCAGCGTGCCCTTGCGTTCGTCGGTGATGGTGTCGCCCACCTGGGTATCGGCCACCTGCTTGATCTGGGCGGTGATGAAGCCGACTTCGCCGGGCCCCAATCTTTCCACCGCGACTTTCTTGGGTGTGAAGACGCCGATCTGTTCGACCTGATAGACGGCGTCGGTCGCCATCATGCGGATCTTCTGGCCCTTCTTCAGTTCGCCATCGACCACGCGCACCAGCACCACCACGCCCAGATAGGCGTCGTAATAGGAATCGATCAACAGCGCCTTGAGCGGCGCATCCAGCTCGCCCTTGGGCGGGGGCAGGCGGGTGACGATGGCCTCCAGCACCTGGTCGATATTGAGTCCGGTCTTGGCCGAAATCGGAACCGCTTCGGAGGCGTCCAGCCCGATCACATCCTCGATCTGCTGCTTGATCCGGTCGGGCTCCGCCGCGGGCAGGTCGACCTTGTTCAGGATCGGCACGATCTCCAGCCCGGCATCGATCGCTTGATAGACATTGGCCAGGGTCTGGGCTTCGACGCCCTGGCTGGCGTCCACCACCAGCAGCGCGCCCTCGCAAGCGGCAAGGCAGCGGCTCACTTCATAGCCGAAGTCCACATGGCCGGGCGTGTCCATCAAATTCAGGACATAAGTTTTGCCGTCCCTGGCGGTGTAATCCAGCCGCACTGTCTGGGCCTTGATGGTGATGCCGCGCTCGCGCTCGATATCCATGGAATCGAGCACCTGATCCTTCATCTCGCGATTGGTCAGGCCGCCCGTGACCTGGATCAGCCGGTCAGCCAGGGTGGATTTGCCATGGTCGATATGCGCGACGATGGAAAAATTGCGGATTTGGGCGAGATCGGGCATGGGCCGGGGGTCTAGCAGGCCCGCCCTGCCGTCTCAACTGCCGTTTTGCTGGGCGGTCCGGCCATGCCAAACTGGTGCTAAGATGTTGAATTACCTCTATCTCGACTATGGCGGGCGGGCCCGCCACCGGGCCGAGCTGAAATACAGCCTGATTTCGCTCCGGGCCGAACTTGATCCGGCCCGCGCCCGGATCGTGGTGGCGTCGGACGCGCCGGAACTCTATCGCCGTTGGCCGGTGAGGGTGCTGGATATCGCCCCCCGGATCCAGGAATGGTCCGGCGACGGCCTCTATTATCATCGGGTCAAGCCCGCTTTGGTGCGCGAGACGCTCACCCTATTTGGCGAGCCGGTATTGTTCCTGGATTCGGATTCCATCATCCGGCCCGGTTTTCATGCCGAGGCCGAAGAGAAGATGGCGGGCTCAGTGGTGATGAACCGCTTCGAAAAGCACAATCCATATCCGCCGCTCAAGGGCTTTCGCACCGAGTTGCCGCATCTGGGCGCTTATCGTTATGACGTGACCCATAGCTGGATGTTCAACAGCGGGCTGATCGGCATGGAGCCCGCGCATCTTTCCCTGCTGGACGATACCTTGGCGATGATCGACGCACTGATCGGCCGCGCCAAGAAATTTCCGGCAATAGAGCAATTCGCCCTTTCCGAAGTGCTGCGGCTGAGCCAGGTGGGGATCGCCGAAATCCATCACACGTTTTTGCACTATTGGCAGGGGCGCCGTCGCATCTATATGGCCAATCGCATCGCCAGGGACTTGTCTTCGAACTGGGACGATCTCACCCCGCCCAAACAATGGGCCGACATGAATAGCTGGGCGGTGCGGAGTTATAATTACTATCACGGCGTCACCCATGTGATGGACATGTTCAAATGAGCGCGCCGGCATTGAAAGATATCTGGCCTGGGCAATCCGTGCCGCTGCTGAAGGCGCTGCACATTCTCACGCCCAATGGCGGGTTGAATGCGGACAGCCGGCGCAAGCTCAAACAGGTGCAACATCTGGCGCAGCTGATAAAACCCGCGATTGACGCAGTTCTGAAAGAAAAAGACCACCCGGTGCTGGCCGATCTGGGCGCGGGCAAGTCCTATCTGGGCTTCATTCTCTACGATCTCTATTTCGGCCCGGCAGGCCGGGGCCGGGTGATCGCGGTGGAGACGCGCCCTGAATTGATCGCCGCGGCGAAGAAGATCGCCGAGGCCAGCGATTTCACGCGGATGGATTTCGTGCAGGCGAAAATCGCCGATACCGAATTGGGGCCGGTGGACATCGTCACCGCACTCCACGCCTGTGACACCGCGACCGACGAAGCGATCCTGTTCGCGCTCAAGCATCAGGCCAAATATGTCGCGCTGGTGCCCTGCTGCCAGGCGGAAGTGGCGCACCAATTGGAAGAAGTGAACGGCCCGCTGGCGCAGCTTTGGCGCCATCCCATCCAGCGGCGGGAATTCGGCGCCCATCTCACCAATGTGCTGCGCGGATTATTTCTAGAGGCGCAGGGTTACAAGGTGCGGATCACCGAACTGACCGGCCTGGAACATTCCTTGAAGAATGAATTCATCCTGGCCGAGCGCCTTCAGCGCGCCAATCCGCGTGCGCGGGCCGAGTTCGACAAGCTTGTGAAGGAAACCGGCGTCGCGCCCAAACTGCTGGTGGACGCGCTAGCTCCTTAAAGTGGCGCCGGTCGCTTTGGTGACGGCAGCGACGATCTTTCCCGCCAGAGCCTCTATCTCGGCTTCCGTCAGGGTCTTGTCCTTGGGCTGGACGCGCACAGCGATGGCGATGGATTTTTTGCCCTCGCCCAAATTCTTGCCCTCATAGACATCGAACACCGAAACACTTTCGATCAGCGCGCGGTCCGCCATTTTGGCGGCCCTGACGATGTCGCCCGCCGCCACCTTGGCGTCCACCACAAAGGCGAAATCGCGTTCGATGGCCTGGAAAGGCGAGGGCACGAAGGCGGTGTTAGCTTTTTTGGCTTTGGGTTCGGGAATGGCGTCGAGATTGATCTCGAATCCCGCCACCGGAATCTTCAGGTCGAACGCCGCCAGTATTCTGGGATGCAGTTCGCCGAACCAGGCAAGCTGTTTTGGTCCGAGCGCAATCGTGCCGCTGCGGCCGGGATGAAACCAGGGTGGCGCGCCCGCCGTCACCGGCGCGGTCATGGGACCGCCCATCGCTGCCTCGAGTGCCGCGATCATCGCCGCCTTGGCGTCGAACAAATTGGCCGCATGGCCTGACTTGGTCCAATCGCGCACGCCCGCGCCAGTGATGATGCCGGCGGCGTTGGTGGTTTGCGCCTCCGGCATGCCGCTTTGGAACGCCGGGCCAATCTCGAACAAGTTGAGATCGGGGAATCCTCGCGCCACATTGCGCGACGCCGCCGCCAGCAAGGAAGGCAGGGGCGAAGACCTTAGCGCATCGAGATCCGAGGCGATGGGATTGGACAATTCGCGCGCATCGTCGCCGCCGCCGAACAGGCGCGCCTGATCGCGGGCGATGAAGGAAAAACTTACGCATTCATTGAAGCCGCGCGCGGCCAGGGTGCGGCGCACGGTACGGCTGCGGCGCTGGGCGGAAGTAAGCACAGGCTTTGCCACCGCCCGGTAGCGTTCCAGCGGCGCTGACGCCACACCAGAAAGGCCGTGAATGCGCACAATCTCTTCCACCAGATCGGCGGGCCCGTCGATGTCGCGGCGATAGCTGGGCGGCGTCACATGCAGAATGTCGCCATGCTCGATCACGGTGAAGCCCAGCCGCGACAGGATGCGGATGCTTTCATCCGTCTCCACCATCATGCCGCCCAAGGTCTCAACCAGAGACGGATCGAAATCGATGTGCTTGTGCGGGGGCGGCAACTCGCCCGCGATCACCACTTCGGATGGCTCGCCGCCGCACCATTCCAGAATCAACTGGGTGCACAGCTCCAGTCCCGGCAACACGAATTGCGGATCGACGCCGCGCTCGAAACGATAGCGCGCATCGGAGACGATGCCCAGTTTGCGCCCGGCCCGCGCCACGCGGGTGGGATCGAACCAGGCGGATTCGATGAAGACATTGGTCGTTTCCAGCGAACATCCCGATTCCATGCCGCCCATCACGCCGGCGATGCCTTGCGCGGTCTTGTCGTCGGCAATCACCACGGTCTCGCTGTCCAAGGTGTAGCTCTTGCCGTCCAGCGCCAGAACCTGTTCGCCTTCCTTGGCCATGCGCGCGCGCAGATTGCCGGAAAGCTTGTCGGCGTCGAACACATGCAAGGGGCGCCCACGATCCTGGGCGATCAGATTGGTGGCATCCACCAGGGCGGAAATGGATTTCATGCCCACCGCTTTGAGGCGTTCCTGCACCCATTTGGGCGAGGGGCCGTTCTTCACATTGCGGATCAGGCGGCCGGTGAAAAGCGGACAGGCATTTTTGTTTTCCGGCGCAAAATCCAGCGCGATCCGTTTGGGGCTGGCGAATTTCCCTGCCACCGGCTCGATCTTCTTGCCGCGCAGTATGCCCAATTCGGC
>DATBAP010000055.1:0-34090 GCA_036271455.1 Rhizomicrobium sp. | reverse complement strand
GGGCGAGACCTCGGCGCACTTCCGGCGCGCTCATAAAGAGCTTCCACAAAAGCCCGCTACGATAATTCTCGATCATCACCACGATGGGGGCCTGGTCGATGGCCAGGAACGTTTCCGCCCACCAGTCGCGTGTCTCGTTGAAGGCATCGGTGAAACCGAAGCGGCCCCAGATGCGTGTCCCATGCCGGCCGAGAAAGTGGCGGAGCGCGGCAAGCGCGGCATCGGGCGCATAGGGAAAAGACGACAGCGCGGCAGTGGGCGAAATCGTGCCATTGTCATGGCCGGGCGCGTGCGCATCGTAACCTCCGGGATCGTCGCTGGCGGTGATGCCCCAGCATTCAGGGCCGTAACCCTTGAACGCGTTGGGATTGGCCACGCAATGAGCGCGGTTGATGGCGACATGCGCCATGTTCTGCTGCCAATAATCGGCATGGGCATCGCGAAGATTGCGAGGATCGAGTCCCAAAAAAGAATAATGCACGAAAAACAGTGGCCCGCCCAGCTCCGGTCCCAGCGGCAGTTGCACGCCGTGATAGGTCTTGCCGTTGAGATAATCGGGACCGGTGCAAAAGCCCTGTTCATAGACCTCGCGGCCGATCGCATGAGCTCCGGGTGCGCCCGCCGCCAACACGTACGTGATCAGGGTTTCATTCCAGCCGCGAACAGTGTGGTTCATCGCCCAGCCGAAATCCGGACTCCAATGCCAGTAAAGGACATTCTCGCCCTTGCAGTACCAATTCCATTCCACGCTTTCCCACAACGCGGTGATGCGGGCGGCCAGACTTTCGTCAGCCAAAAAATATTGCCGCGCGGTGATCAGGCCCATCATCAGGAATGACGTTTCGACCAGATCGCCGCCGTCGTCCTTGGGACCGAAAGGAATGGTCTTGCCGCTTTGGCCATGAAGGAAATGCGGAAAAGCGCCGTGATGGCGTTCGGCCCGCTCAAGCAGAGCGAGCATCCGATCCAGCCGCGTCAAAGCCTCGCCGCGATTGACCCAGCCGCGCTCCACCGCCACAACCAGGGCCATCAGCCCGAAGCCGCTGCCGCCCACCGCCACCAGATCGCCCTGCGGATCGGATGTCTTGGTGGAACGGTCGCGCGCCAGGAGGCTGCCCGTCTCGGCGCCCTCCCAGAAAAACGCAAAGGTCCGGCGCGCCACCGCTTCCAGAAGCGCGTCATCCGCCAATGCCAGAAGCTCCTGAGGCGCGGCTTCCATTAGCCGGGTTCCGGCTTCGCCAACGGCTCCGCCAGGTCGCAATTCATTACCGCGCGGCGGAAATCGGCCACCCGCAGCAAGGTGGCGCGCCAATCGGCGATGGTGGAGAAATTGTCCACGAACCAGCGCAGCGAGGATTGCACCTGATTGAAGGCTCCCGCCGCCATCATCAGCCCGCCGAAGCTGAGCGTGCCCGCGAAATAAGCCGGCGCCGCCACCAGGATGGGCGCCACCAGGGTGAGCCAGCCATAGCCTGCCGTAACCCAGGTGAGTTCGGTGAGACCGGTGACCAGGCTGCGCATCGCTTTGAGGACGCCTTTGAGATCCAGCGCGATGCGCGCCGCCGCGCGCGCTTCGCCATCGCTCTGTTCGATTTCGTCGATATGCTCGTTGGTCCGGTTGAGCGAGGTACGCAATTCGGACTCGCGCTGATAGCGGTCGGCGTTGCGACCGATCAGACCGCGGCCCACCCGATAGGACAGGAGCGAGCCAGACCCCGCATAAATCAGGGCCGCCCACACCATATAGCCGGGAATGGTGAAAAACTTTCCGGCGGCATGGAAGGAGAAGGTCCCGGAGATCCGCCACAAAATCGTCACGAAAGTGATCAGCAGGATCGAGGATTGCAGCAACTCCACGCCGAGGTCCGAAGACAATTCTGTCAGATGCCTTGCATCCTCATGCATGCGCTGGTCGGGATTGACGCCCACCGGCCCTATCTTGGCGAGACGGAAGGCGCGATGCGGCTTAAGCCATTCGCCCACCAGATCCTGGACCAGGCCTTCGCGCAATTTGAGCTTGAGCATCTCCGACAGCCAGCGCTGGCCGACATTGAGCACCAGAAGCACGCCGGTGATCATCACGAACACGCCCAGTTGCTTCACGAAGCCTTGAAAATCGCGATGCGCCAGCGCGTCGTAGAAAGGCCGGTTCCAGCGATTGAGCCGAATCTGGCCGTAAGCCGTGGCCACGATGACCGTGAAGATCGCGCCGCCCAGCACAAACAGCGTGTTGCGCACGGGCGAGGCCCAAAGCGCGCGGAGCATCATGCCCATCTGGCGCAGGACCCCCGGCGCAGTCTCTTGTCCCGGTGCTTGATCGGACTGATCCAGATACATGGCCGGACCTTGCCATTCCTGAAGGCCAAACGGGATAGAAAAAGCAGCGCATCCCGTTAAGCTGGCCCCAGGGTTGCAATAAGTGTCGCATTTTCCGTTTTGCCCAGGAGCCCATTCTGTGAGCCGAATCGACGATCTGATTGCCGCCATGACCCTGGCCGAGAAGCTGGGTCAGCTCACCATGACCACGGCGGGCTATGCCGTCACCGGACCGGTCGCCACCACCGATCTTCAGGCCGGAATCCTCTCGGGCCAGATCGGCAATGTCCTCAATCTCTATGGCGCCGATGCGGTCAAGGGCGTCCAGCGCTTGGCGCTGGAACAGACCCGCCTCAAAATCCCCCTGCTGGTGGGCATGGATGTGATCCACGGCCACCGCACCATCTTTCCCATTCCGCTGGGGGAAGCGTCCCTGTTCGATCCGGTGGCCTGGGAGGCCACGGCACGCGAAGCGGCGCGGGAAGCGGCCGCCGACGGCGTCCATCTCACCTTCGCGCCCATGCTGGACGTGGCGCGCGATCCCCGCTGGGGCCGGATCGCCGAAGGCCCCGGCGAAGACCCACTGGTGGCCCAGGCAGTCGCCCGCGCCAAAGTAAAAGGCTTTCAAGGCGCGAACCTCGCCGCGCCCGACACGCTGGGCGCCTGCGCCAAGCATTATTGCGCCTATGGCGCGGTGACGGCGGGGCGTGAATATGCCCCCACCGACGTCTCGCAGCGCTCGTTACACGAAATCTACCTGCCGCCTTTCGAAGCGGCGGTGGCGGCCGGCGTCGCCACCATCATGCCGGCCTTCACCGATCTGGACGGCGTGCCCATGACCGCCCACAGCGCGCTGCTCAAGGATTATCTGCGTGGGAAGCTGAATTTCCAAGGCGTGCTGATCAGCGACTACAACGCCATCGCCGAATTGATCCGCCATGGCGTCGCCGCCGATCTGGCCGAAGCCGCGGCGCTGGCGCTGAAAGCCGGCGTGGACATGGACATGATGGCGAACGCCTATCGCGACGGCTTGCCGATGGCACTGAAGCGCGGGCTGGTGACGATGGCCGACATCGATGTCTGCGTGCGCCGCGTGCTCACCCTGAAAGAGCAATTGGGCCTGTTCGACAATCCTTATGGCCGGGGCAAGGTAGAAAGCGCCGATGCGCTGGCGGCACGGCGCAAACTGGCGCGCGATGTCGGCGCTCGCTCGGTGGTGATGCTGAAGAACGATGCCGGCGCGCTGCCGATCCTGAGCGGCAAGCTCGCCGTGATCGGACCTCTGGCCGATGCGGCCGCTGACATGCGGGGCTGCTGGGCGGCGGCAGGCCTCCCGAAAGATTGCGTGAGCGTTCTTGCCGGTTTGCGCACGGCCCTTGCAGGCCAAGAGATCGCTTATGCGCAAGGCGTCGCCCTCGATAGCGATGATCAGGGCGGCATCGCGCAAGCGGTGGCGCTCTGCGACGGCGCCGACACGATCATTCTTTGTCTGGGCGAATCCGCCACCATGAGCGGCGAGGCAGCCAGCCGCGCCCATCCCGGCCTGCCGGGCAAACAATTGGAATTGGCGCAAGCGGTGATGGCCCGGGCCGAGAACAAACGGATCATCGTGGTCCTGTTTTCCGGACGGCCTCTGGTGGTGCCGGAAATCGTGGACGGTGCGAGTGCAGTGCTGACGGCCTGGGCGCCGGGCAGCGAAGCCGGCAACGCGCTGGCGGATTTGCTGTTGGGGAAAGTCTCGCCCTCGGGCAAGACGCCGGTGAGCTGGCCGCGCGCGGCGGGACAGATTCCCGTCTTCTACAATGAGCGCCCCGGCGGGCGGCCTGCCAATCCCAGCGACCATTACACCAGCAAATACCTGGACGAGCCCAATGCGCCGCTGTTCCCGTTCGGCCATGGCCTTTCCTATGGCGATTTCATCTATGCCGATCTGGATGTGAGCCCGGCGCAAGCCAAGGAAAGCGACAGCTTCACCGTCAAGGTGACCTTGATCAACCACGGCCTGCGCGAAGCCCAAGAGACTGCGTTCCTGTTCATCCACGACAAGGTGGCGCGGATAAGCCGGCCGGTGCTGGAACTGAAAGGCTTCGACCGCATCACGCTCCGGCCCGGCGAAAGCGGCGTGGTGAGCTTCACGCTTCCTGCCCAGGCGCTGAAATTCCCCGGGTTGGACTTCGCCCCACTTTATGAACCGGGCGAAATCGAGATTCTGGCGGGTCCGTCGGCGGATCGCAGCCGGATGCTGTCGGTGACAGTGAAGCTGGTTTAAAGCGGACCCGCCAAGCTGGCCGGGACCAGCGCCAACATCAGGATCAGGCCCGGCAGGGAATAGACATATTTGCCGTGACTGACCAAGGCCACGGTGCCGAAAAAAATGATGAAGGCGGCCATGATCACGCCCCAGATGCGGGTGACGGGATTGGAGAGGAACAGCGCCGTTATGATCTCCAATACTCCGATCACGCGATGGGCATTGAAGGGAAAGCCCCAGCGCCGGTAGGCCAGCCGCAGAAAGCCCGGTCCCGCCAGATGCAACAACCCGCTCGCGCCGAACAGGGCGGTCAAAACCAGCGAATCGAGTGTGGGAATTGACGGCATTAACCCCTCCTGTTCTCTCGAACGGGAGATAAGGTCGGCTCCGTCGCCTGAACAGAAGCTGAAGGGGAATGTCAGGCATAACTTTGACGCATGATTCCGCGCGGAAAATCGTGGCTTCAGCGCAACGGACGAAAGAAAAATCCGGCGAGAGATTTGGCCAGACGTCGTGCCCCGATCGCGGGCTTGATGCGCAAGCGCGGCGCTTTCAAATCTCTCGCCGCCCCCACCACGGCGATCACATTGCGATTGCTGAAGGATTTCACGTCCAACAGGCGCGCATATCGCCAGACGGGCGTAATCGCTTTCGCCACCGTCGCGAACAAGGGATCGTCGTCGCCCCGGATCACCATGTTGACCAACACAATGCCGCCTCGCCGCAACCGGGCTTTCGCCGAGCGCAGAAAGTTTGGTGTAAGGAAATGTGCTGGAATCCGGCCTTCGACGAAGGCATCGAGCACGATGGCATCATAGCGACCAGAGTTCCGGCGAAGGAACCGAGCGCCGTCGGCCAGATGACATTCCACGGAAGGCGGCATGTGGAAATAGCGCCGCGCAATCGCGAACGCGCGCGGGTCCACATCCAGCAATGTCACTCCCACGCCCTCCCGTGACAGCATGGTAGCCAGGCTGCCGTGATCAGCACCCGGCGCGGCCGCTTCTGGCGGAGAAGTCCGAATAAGGCATGGACATAAGGCGCCAGGCTGACGCCAAAATTGTCAGCCACGCTGTGATGGTCGCTCGCCTGCCAATAGGACAGGCGGCCGCTGCGATTGTCCTGGACCACGGCGATCTCGCCGCCCCGCGACCCCACGCGTCAGGCCGTACGCCGCAGGGCCAGAAGATTGCGGTCTATCGGCAACTGGCGGATCCGCACGCCGGTAGCGGCGGCGATGGCGTTGACCAGCGAGGGCGGCCCTGCGGTGCAGCCGGGCTCGCCGATGCCGCCGGGGGCTTCGCTGCTTGTAATGATGTGAACCTCGATCATGGGTGCTTCGCTGATCCGCATCATGCGGTAGTCGTTGAAATTGGCCTGCTCGACCCGGCCATTCTTCACCGTGATGTTGCCATAGAGCGCGGCGGTGCAGCCGAAGATCAGGCCACCTTGGACCTGCGCCGCCAAGGTATCGGGATTGACCACCCGGCCTGTATCCACCACCGCGGTGATGCGCTTGAGATGGATCTCCCCCGCTTCGTCCACCGCCACTTCGGCCACAGTGGCGATATAGGTGCCGAAGGCGAATTGGGCGCAGACGCCCCTGCCCTGCCGCGCCGGCAATTGCGTGCCCCAACTTGAAAGCTGTGCCACCTGCTCCAGCGCGTGTTTGAGGCGCGGGCTCTTGTTCAAATGCGCCAGCCGGAACGAGGCGGGATCCTTGCCCGCTTTCAACGCCAGCTCATCCATCAGGCTTTCGCCGGCAAAGATGGTGTTATTGGGCGCGACCCCGCGCCACCAGCCCACGCGCAAGGCGCGCGGTTCGGCTTCGGCATATTCGATGCGGCGGTCGGCGATGTCATAGGGCGTGTCCATCGCGCCATCCAACGCGTCCTCGTCCACGCCATTCTTGATCGGTCCGAACATGCGCGCCATCACCGAGCCGCCCGCCACGCGGTGAGTCCAGGCCGTGATCTTGCCCTGATCGTTGATCGCCGCCGACATCACATTGCGATAGGCGGGACGGTACATGTCCTGGCGCATGTCTTCTTCGCGTGTCCAGATCACTTTGACCGGCCCGTCCACTTTCTGGGCGATGCGCACGGATTTCTCGACCATGTCGGTGTCGAGCCTGCGGCCGAAGCCGCCGCCCAGCATGTAATTGTGGAAGGTCACTTTGTCCTGCGGGATGCCCAGCGTCTTGGCGGCAGCGGCCTGCGCTGTGGCCTGCACCTGGCTTCCGCCCCACATCTCGCAGGCGCCCGGCGTGACATGGACGGTGAAATTCATCGGCTCCATCGGCGCATGCGCCAGGAATGCCACTTGATAGGTGGCATCGATCCGCGTGTCATGGGCGAGGCCCTTGGCGGGATTACCTTCGCGCTTGGCCACCGCGCCTTTGCGCGCAGCGATGGTTTGAAGCTCCGCCATGATCTGATCGGACGAACGCGCTTGATTGGCGCCGTCATGCCAGCGGGGACTGAGCGCAATGAGGCCTTGGCGCGCCGCCCAGAAATGATCGCCCACCACCGCGACCAGATCATTCAGCACCACCACTTGGCGTACACCCGGCACTTTCATCGCCGCACCCTGGTCCACCCCCGCGACTTTGCCGCCCACCGCGGGCGCGGCCATCAGAGTGGCGATCTTGAGTCCCGGCATGCGCACATCGATGCCGTATTGCGCCTTGCCATTGACCTTGTCTGGCGTGTCCAGCCGCTTCAGCGGTTTGCCGATCAGCTTGAAATCCTTGTCGGCTTTGAGCTTGGGATTCTGTGGCGCGGGCAATGTGGCGGCGGCGGACGCCAGCGCACCGTAATCGAGCCGGCGATTATGGGCGTCGTCGATCACTTGACCATTCTCGGTGCGCAAGGTGGCGGGATCGACCTGCCACTGCTGCGCCGCCGCCTGGACCAGCATGGCGCGGGCGCTGGCGCCGACCTGGCGGAGCGCGAAATAGAAAGCGCGGATCGAGGTCGAGCCGCCGGTGCCCTGGCCGCCGCCGGCCGGCTGGCCATAGATCGTGTCGCTGGGCGGCGCGGGCTCGGGTGTCACCCGGTCCATCGCCACATCCAGTTCGTCGGCCAGCAATTGCGACAGCGAGGTATAGACGCCCTGCCCCATCTCTTCCTGGGGAATGATCAGGGTGACATGGCTGTCCGGGTCGATGCGAATGAAGGCTTCGGGCCGAAGCACATATTTGGGTGGCGGCGCGTCAGCAAAAGCGTGACGCAGCGGAAAGCCCAGCAGCATTCCCCCGCCCGCAGCCAGGCTGATGGTGAGAAAAACGCGCCGGTCGATCTTTCCTGCTGCGGACATGCCTTCTTCCGAACTCGGAGTCTGTGACACGTGATTCTTACGCTTTCTGCCGTCCCCGGGCAAAAACCACCGGAAAATCGGCATTTTCAAGCTCCCGCGCGCGACCCCGGTGCGACCGGATCGGGGGTTTCCGCGTTGCCATGATTTGCTGGCTTATTCGAAAGGGATTTTCATGCATATCGATATTGTCGCCTGGCAGCCCTTGGTAGCGCTGCTGTTCGGAATTCTGATCCTGATCCTGCCTCGCCTGCTCAACTATTTGATCGCGATCTATCTGATCCTGATTGGGTTGACCGGATTGTTTCCCCACCTGTTCAACGCGCTGCATTGAAGGAGACTGTCATGACCACGCGCCATCCGACTCCGACCCCGAAAATGCCCGAGCATCTTTCGACCAATAAGCCCGCCAAGACCAAGGAAGAAAAGATCGACCGGCAAATGGAGGATTCCTTCCCGGCCAGCGATCCGCCGTCTTTCTCGGGCGGCAATCACATTGTCGGTGCGCCGGAACGCACCGACGACAAAACCAAGAAGCACTGACGGGAACGATCAGCCCTTGACCGCGTCCAGCACGCCGGATTCGGTGAGGATCTGTGGCAGGATCACCGGCTTGTCCGAACCCGGAGCAAAATAGAGATAAAGCGGCACGCCCGAACGCCCATTCTCGCTCAGCATTTTGGTGATGGTGTCGTTACGGTTGGTCCAATCCGCCACCAGATAGGCCACATGACGATCATTGAACGCGGCTTGCACATCCGGGCGCGACAAGACCGCTTGCTCATTCACCAGACAGGTGATGCACCAGGCCGCGGTGGCGTCCACGAACACCGGCTTGCCGCTGGCGCGCAGCGAGGCCAGCCGCTCGGGTGTAAAGGGTTCGGCATTGGCGGTCGCGGCACTTGGCTGCGGCGTAGCGCTCACCGCATGGAGCAGTGAGACGCCATAAATTCCGGCCAAGAATACGACGATAGCAGCAACAGTGCCGATCCCCCGTCCCTTGACTTGCAAATCGCGGGTCGAAGTCCAGAGCCAGGCCGCCAGCGCCAGCGCCACGAAGGCCGCCAGCACGACGGCGACGCCATTGGCGCCGGTTTCCTGCGCCAGCACCCAGACCAGCCAGGCGGCGGCGGCATACATGGGGAAAGCCAGAAATTGCTTCAGCCGGAGCATCCAGGTGCCGGGCTTGGGCAGGAAGGCCAGCGCTTTGGGCCATACGCCCAGGATCAGGAACGGCAGCGCAAAACCCACGCCCAGGGCGAAGAAGATCAACATCGCCGACACCACGCTTTGGGTGAGGGCGAAACCCAGCGCCGCGGCCATGAAGGGCGCGGTGCAGGGCGCCGCCACCGCCACCGCCAGCACGCCGGTGAAAAAGGCGCCGGTGGCGCCTGAACGCCGGGCCAGGCTGTCGCCTATCGTGACCGTGCCCACTTCGAACACACCGGAGAGATTGAGCCCCACCGCGAAGATGAGAAGCGCGAAGCCCGCCACTGCGATGGGCTCCTGCAGCTGGAAACCCCAACCCACCACCGCGCCGCCCTGACGCAAGAGCACGATCACCAGGCCGAAGACCAGAAAGCTCAATATCGCGCCGGCGGAATACGAGAATCCTTCCTTGGCCGCTTCATGGCCGCCGCCGCCCTGGCCGGCCAGCGCCAGCGCCTTCATCGCCAGGATCGGCAGCACGCACGGCATCACATTCAGGATCAAGCCGCCGATAAAGGCGAATACCATCGCCAGCAGAACGCCGATGCCGGCTTCCGCCGTGCCGGTTTCTCCACCGCCAAAGACTTGCGGCACCTGACCGACCGGCGCGCTCACATCCAGCGCCTGGATCGAACCGTCCGAGGATTTGAGCACCAATACGCCGGTGAGCGGGCCGTTGGCCGTGGCCTTGTCGCCCGGCTGCAGCCGCAGCACCAAGCCATCCTTGCTGAAGCCCATGGTCTGGGGCGCGCTGCCTTTGACGATACCGGGCTTGTCGGGGAAGAAACTGGCTTCCAGGGGATGCGCCGCTGCCAGCGCGGGCGCGGCGACATAGATATCGAGCGTGTTCTTCAACGCATAATTCAATTTCCAAGGCGAGGCCACCGGCAGAAGATTACGCGCGGCGGCGAAATCCTTTGCCACCGCCGGATCGGGCGAAAGCGGACCGACCTTGAGCGGCAAGGTGAGCGTGGTGTCTTCCGGCACGCAGATGTCTTTGCACACCAGCCAATCCACCGCGGCTTTCAAGGTGACGGTATCGCCCAGCTTGGCGTCGGCGGGCACGGTGAGCTTCTGCAGCAGCCAGAGCTTGCCCTCATAGCCGTAATCCATCAGCGGACCGACCGGCAGACGCTTGGGCGTGGGCCATGCGATCGCGCCCGCGCTCCAGCCTTTCGGCAAAGTCCATTTGATCTCGCTGGCCGCGCCGGCATCGCCTGGATTGATCCAATAGGTATGCCAGCCGTCGCGGATATTCTCTTCCAGCGCCACGGTGATGGTGCCGCCCGGCGGCACACTGAGGTCTTCCGCCACCAGGCGGGCATGCACTTTGGGCGCTTCATCGATGCCTTGTGCCAAAGCAGGCGTGACGAAGAAGAGCGAGAGGGCGATCAGGAGCGATTTCATGGGGGTGCTATATCCGGTCGGGGCTTTTTTCGCTAGGTGAGTGCGACGAAAGGCAATGTCGGCATGAGGGTTACCGGGGGGAAATTGGGCGGGCGGCGGTTGGTCGCGCCGGAAAACCAGCTGGTGCGTCCCACTTCAGATCGGACGCGCCAGGCGATTTTCAATATCCTGGACCATCGCGATTTCAGCATTGGATTTACTGTGGAAAATGCCGCGGTGGCCGATCTCTTCGCCGGCACGGGTGCATTGGGCATCGAAGCGCTGTCGCGGGGGGCGCGTTTCTGCCTGCTGGTGGACAATGACGCCGAGAGCCGGGCGCTTCAGCGCGAGAATGTGGAAGCGTTGGGTTTGACCGGCGTGACCAAGATCTGGCGGCGCGATGCCACCGATCTGGGGCCGTTGGGTGCGGGCGCCGGCGGTCCATTCGACCTGGTGTTTCTCGATCCGCCCTATCGCAAAGATCTGGTCGCGCCCGCGCTGAAAAGTCTGCACGAAGGCGGCTGGCTTTCGCCGAACGCGCTGCTGGTGATCGAAACCGCCAAGGGCGAGACATTTACGCATGACGGCTTCACGCAATTGGATACGCGCAACTATGGCGACACGGATGTCACCTTCTTAGCGGCGTCCGAATAGCCGTTCGATATCCGAGAGCTTTAATTCCACATAGGTGGGGCGGCCATGATTGCATTGGCCGGAATGGGGCGTGGCTTCCATCTCGCGGAGCAGCCCGTTCATCTCCTCGGCATTGAGGCGGCGGCCGGCGCGCACGCTCATGTGGCACGCCAGGGTGCCGGAGACTTCTTCCAACCGCTCTTTCAGCGACAAAGCATTACCGGTCTCGGCGATCTCATCCGCCAGGTCGCGCATCAGGCCCTTCACGTCCAGCTTGCCCAGCATGGCGGGGATTTCGCGCACCATCACAGCGTCAGGACCGAAGGCCTCGATCACCAGTCCCAGCTCGGCCAGCTCGGCTGCGCGCGCCGTCACGCGCGTGACTTCGCTGGGATCCAACTCCACCACTTCCGGGATCAATAATGGCTGACGTGCGATGCCGCCATCGGCCAATGCCTTCTTCATCCGCTCATAGACCAACCTTTCGTGGGCGGCGTGCTGGTCCACGATCACGATGCCGTTCTCGGTCTGGGCCACCACATAGGTCTCATGCAATTGCGCCCGCGCCACGCCCAACGGTGTCGCGCCGGACGGCGCGGCTTCGGCGAGCGCCTCTTCCACCCTGGCCGACATGACGGGGCCCGCGCCCTGGAACAGCGAGCCGGGTTCGCGCACCGCATAAGAGGATGACGGATAAGCGGGTGCAAAACTCGGCGCCTGCCGCTGGAACGCGGACAAAGCCGCACCCGCCACCGTGGTGGAGGCGCGATGACCGGCTTCGGCCAAGGTATGCTTCAGCGCGCCCACGATCAGGCCGCGCACCAATCCGGCGTCGCGAAAACGCACTTCGGTTTTGGCAGGATGGACATTCACATCCACAAACGCCGGATCGCATTCCAGAAACAGCGCCAGGGCGGGATGGCGGTCGCGCGCCAGGAAATCGGCGTAAGCGCCCCTGACCGCGCCGATCAGCAGCTTGTCGCGCACCGAGCGGCCATTGACGAACAGGAACTGCATCTGGGCATTGGCGCGGTTGTAGGTGGGAAGCCCGGCATAACCGCTGAGCCGCACGCCTTCGCGTGCCGCTTCCACCTTCACCGCATTGTCGTGGAAATCGCGGCCCATAATGCGGGCAAGCCTAGTGAGGCGCGATTCCAGCAGATCGCGGCCCGCTTCCAGATCGAGCGCCCGGCGTCCGTCCATCGTCAGGGTGAATGCCACGTCGGGCCGCGCCATCGCCTGGCGCTTGATGACGTCGAGGGTAGCAAGGTCTTCGGAGCGCCCGCTTTTGAGGAATTTCAGCCGCGCCGGGGTGGCATAGAACAACTCGCGGACTTCGGCACGCGTGCCCGCCTGGCCGCGGCCCCGGAATGATGCAGGCGATGGGCCCGAAACCGCGCCGCCCTCCACGAAAATCTCATGCGCCTCGCCGTCTTTGGTGCGGCTGGCCAAGGAGAGCCGCGCCACTGCTCCGATCGAAGGCAACGCTTCGCCACGGAAGCCCAAGGTCTCGATATGCGAAAGATCGTCCTCGCCGTTGCGTTCGGGCAATTTGGAGGTGGCGTGGCGTTCGATCGCCAGGCGCAGATCGTCCGCCCCCATGCCGCCGCCATCGTCTTCCACCAGGATGAGATCGGCGCCGCCGCTGGCGGTGGCGACGTCAATACGAGTGGCGCCGGCATCTAGCGCATTCTCCACCAACTCCTTCACCGCGGCAGCAGGACGCTCCACCACTTCGCCCGCGGCGATGCGGTTGACGGTCCCTTCCGATAATCGCCGTATCGGCATCAGCCTTCTTTCAAATACTGCCGCGCCAAGACTTTACCCTCTTCCACACCCGGTTGATTGAAAGGATCCACTCCCATCAACTTGCCCATCAGGATGGTCTCCAGCATGAAATGCATCATCAGCGCACCCATCTCGAACTCATCCACTTTGGAGAGATGAATCTGACGCACCGGGCGTCCATTCTTGGACAAGGTCTGCGCCGTGGCGCGCGATTCCGCATCCACCAGATCGCCCAGTTTCTTGCCGGCGAGATAATCCAGCCCCAATGGCTTGGCGCGCGCCTTTGACACCATCGGTCCTTTGCCTTTGGTGTCCACGCTCACCAAGGTGAACAGCGCATTGCCCGGGCCGTCGCGGAACAACTGCAATTGGCTGTGCTGATCCACCGGGCCCAATACCGAAACGGGGGTCGAGCCTTTGCCATCCTTGCCCAGGCTTTCCGCCCAGAGCTGACGCCACCAGCCGCCGAACACCTGCAGCTTATCGGCATAGGGCCAGAGGATAGTGGTGGCGAGTTTGCCTTCCGCCGCCAGCGCCTGATGCAGCGCCGCGCCCATCGCCGCGGGCGCATCGGCGGGATTATTCGCCAACAATGTCGCATCCAGGATCGCCTGCGCACCGCCGCGCAATTTCTTCACATCGATGCCCATCAGGATCGCGGGCAGCACGCCCACCACCGTGAGCACGGAATAACGCCCGCCCACGCCTTCGGGATGCGCCAGCTTGGGCGCGCCGATGCTGTCGGCGAAATCCGCCAGCGCGCTCTTTTTGGGTTCGGTGATGATGGTGAAATGCTTCTTGAGCGATTTCACGCCCGCCTTCGTCAATGCTTCCGCAGCAGTGAGAACTTGCATTAACGTCTCGGCGGTGCCGCCGGATTTGGAAATGGCAATGAAATGCGTCTTCTTGAGATCAAAGCGCTTGAGCGCGGCGTCCCAAGAGAACGGATCGGGATTGTCGTGGAATTCCACCCATGGCGTGGTCTTGCGGCGAAGCGCGGTCAGGGCCTGACCTCCCAGCGACGAGCCGCCGATCCCCAGCACCGCCACCGTCTTCATGCCCTTTATCCCGGCGGCGAGCTTGGCAGCTTCTTTCAGATCGTCCTTGCGGGAAGGAATGCCCAGCAATTCCAGCGAGCCGCGCTGTCCGCGCAGCCAGTCCAGCGCTTTACCGGCATCCGCCAGCGCCTTGTCGTAATCCGTGCGCGGGACAGCGCCTTTTCCGGACAAAGCAAGATCGAGGGTGAAAGCGAGCGGGGAGTTTTTCGAGTCGGACATGGTGTCACTCTAGCAGGATGGGTTCACGGGAAAACGGCCCAATCCGGCTTGGATGAATCAGGGCCGCGGTTGGATCGTAGGCTTCACTGCCGGCGGGATCACAGGCTTGGTGGCAGACGTTTGCGCCTGGCCCGGCACTGTGGGTTGGCCGGGAGCGGCCATCCCTTGCGTCGCCCCACGCAGTGGCACCACGGGCGGAGGGGTGGGCCGAACCGGCGGTTTGGGGGTTTGCGGAACGGCGTTGCCTTCCACCGGCGTACCGGCGACGACCACCGTCAAACGCGCGGGATCGAATAATCGTTTCGAGACCCGCTTCACATCGTCCAGGCTCACCGCCTGGATCAGCGCGTTTCGCCTGGCGACATAGCCGATGTCCAAACCCTGGCGTTGGAAGATCCCAAGCTGCGCGGCGATGCCCGCATTGGAGGCGAAGGCCAGCGGAAATGAGCCGGTGAGAAACGTCTTGGCGTCGTCCAGCTCGCTTTGGGTGGGACCGGTGGCGGCGAAATCGGCCAACGTATCCTTCACCACCTGGATGGTCTGGCGTACCGCGCCGGCGCGGGTGGCGACCGAACCGACCATGATACTGGCCTTGCGATAGGCGGTGAGCGACGTGCTGATGCCGTATGTCAGTCCGCGCTTGACCCGCACTTCATCGGTGAGGCGCGAGGAAAAGCCGCCAC
This sequence comes from Rhizomicrobium sp., assembly GCA_036271455.1. GTDB lineage: Bacteria > Pseudomonadota > Alphaproteobacteria > Micropepsales > Micropepsaceae > Rhizomicrobium. The sequence goes on along the minus strand of DATBAP010000055.1, from coordinate 19,232 downwards.
CGCCCAATATGTAATTGGCGACATAGCCGGGAATGTAATCGGGATCGGCGCGCATGATGCCGGGTAGCCCGAACATGATGGTGGGCTGCGGCACCGGCATTTCCAGCACATGGATTCCGGGATCGCCCAGCTTGCCGATGTCTGGAACCGGCGCCGGCAATGCGCCTAGCAAGGGCTGGAAGGTCTGCGCGAGAAGCTTCTGCGCCGCCGGCTGGCTGATATCGCCCGCCACGGCGATTTGCAGTCCGGCTTTTACCCAATGGGCACGCGCGAAGTTGCGCAAATCTTCGGTGCTGATGCCGGAAATGCTTTTCACATCGCCGTCGGCAGAATGGCCATAAGCATGGCCGTTGAAGAAATCCTTGGCGAAAACGCGACGCGCCAAAGCGGGCGGTTGGGAGTCGCCTTGCTGGATGGCCTGGATCATCTGGGCGCGCACCCGCGTCACCGCTTCGGCGTCGAAACGAGGATGGATCAGTGCCATCTGCACCAGATGCATCGCCAGCGGCGCGTTCTCGGTCAGGGTGACAACGGAGATCACCAGATTGTCGCGATCGGCGGCGGCGCGGAACTGGATGGCGTGATCGGCCAGGGCGCCATGGAAAGCACGGGCATCCATATTGCCCGCGCCTTCGTCGATCAAAGCGGCTGCAAAGGAGGCAAGCCCGGCCTTGCTGGCGGGATCGTAGCCCGAGCCCGCCGGCAGCGAGATGTTGAAGGCGATAATGGGAACGGTGTGGTCTTCGCTGAACCAGACTTCGACATTCTTGCCCAGATCGATGGGTTTGATGTCAGCGGCCTGCGCCCCAGAAATCCATGCGCCGGGCATCCATGCCAAAAGCGCGAATACAAGTCCGGTGAGAAGCCGCGCCTTCATTTCGGCGTTCCCGGCTCAAGATAGGCAGTGACGGCATTGCGCTTGACGAGGCCTTGCGCCGCCTTCTGCACATTGGCGGCGCTCACCGCGCGGATGCGGTTGGGCCATTCATTCACGTCGTCCACCGTCAGTCCGATCATCAAGGCCTGACCATAGGCCGAAGCCATGGAGAATTGGCTGTCCTGGCGATAAATGACCGAGGCCACCAAGCCCGTCTTGGCGCGGATGAGATCGGAAGGCTTGGCCTGGGCGGCGGTGAAGCCCTGAATCACCTCGTCCACGGCTTTTTCCAGCGTCTCCAGCGACACGCCGGGACGCGGCACTGCGTAGAGCGTGAACTCCGCCGCATCCCTGGCATAGCCGTCATAAGAACAGCCGGCATCGGTGGCGAGCTTCTTCTCCTCGACCAGGATGCGGTAGAGCGCGGCGGTCTGATCGCCGCCCATGATCTGCGCCAAGGCCTCGAAACTTTCCGCCTGGCCGGGCGCGGCTTGCGCATAAGACGGCACGCGATAGCTGCGCAAAAACAGCGGCACCTGCACGTCGGGACGCATCACAGTCATGCGGGTTTCGGTGAGGCGCGGCGGCTCGGCGAATTCGGCGCGCGGCTGCAATGGTCTTGCCGCTACCTTGCCGTATTCCGATTGCGCCATCACGCGGACCTGATCGGGCGTGACGTCGCCGGCGATGATCAGGGTGGCGTTGTTGGGCGCGTAATGGTGCTTGTAGAAATCCTGGGCCGAGACCCGGTCGATGTGGCGCACTTCCTCCGGCCAGCCCAGCACGGGGCGGCCATAGGGATGAGAGAGATGCAGCGCGGCTGACATCTGCTCGGTGGTGAGCGCTTGGGGATTATTCTCCACCCGCATGCGGCGCTCTTCCAGCACCACGTCGCGCTCGGTCGTGACGTTGTTGTCGGAGAGATCGAGATTGGCCAGCCGGTCGGCTTCCAGATCCATCGCCAGCTTCAACCGGTCGGAGGCGATCTGCTCGTAGAAGGCGGTGAAGTCATGCGTGGTGAAGGCGTTCTCCTCGCCGCCATTCTTGGCGATGGTCTGGGCATAGAGATCGCCCGGCACCGCCTTGGTGCCGCGGAACATCATATGCTCGAAGAAATGAGCGAGGCCCGAAATGCCGGGCGGATCGTCGACCCCGCCCACCTTGAACCACAGCATCTGGGTGACCACGGGCGCGCGGTGATCGGGGATCACCAGCACCTGCATGCCGTTGGTGAGGGAAAATTGAAAACTCTTGGCCTGTTCGCCTTGAAGCTGTGGGCTAGGGGCGTCCGGCGCCGCGAACGCGGCGCAAGGCAGCGCGGTCAGGATAAGCGCGGTGAGAAGAACCTTAGAACCAGTCAAACCAGCCGCCGCTGCTCTTGTCGGTGGTGGCCGGGGCCGCCGCTGCGCCCTTGGGTGGCGGCGGCGCCTTGGCGGGACTGCCCAGAATGCGATCGGTGAAGCTGGCATCGGCGCCCTGCATGTTCTTTTGGTCGGACTGCAATTGGGCGCGAATGGTGGGATCGGCGTTCTGTACCCCGGCATGGGCCAGCAGCATCTTCTCGCCTGTCGAGTAATTCCCCTGCATCTGCGCCGCCGCGGTGGCGGGATCCTCGGTGTTGAACATCGCCACTTCCGCCGATGAAGTGGGATCGATCTGGTTGAGCGGGGCGGCGCCCGGCGACGGCGGACGCAGATTGAAATCAGGCGGAATGATCAGCGGCGCCTTGGTGGTGACGGCGAACTCGTCCGGCGATTGTTTGGTAAGACCGGCCTCATCGCGAAAGGTCTGGCAACCTTGCAGCGCCGCCAGGCCGAGACCCAGCGCCGCGAGGCGAAGTAAAATTCGGGAAGACATCAGGCTCACTCCAATAGCTCAGGCCTCGGCGGGCTTGAGCACTTCATAGATGATCGCCACCGCGCCAAAGGTGATGGCGACATCGGCGACATTGAACACATAAAAGTCATAGCCGAAGCCATACAAGTGGAAAAAATCGGCCACCCGGCCATAGACCAGCCGGTCGATCAGGTTTCCCAGGGCGCCGCCGATCACCAGCCCCACCCCTATCGCCAGGGAAAGGCTGGCCATTCCCCACAGCCAGTAGCCGAGCCCGGCGATAGCCGCCAGGGATACCAAGACCAGGATGGCGGTCCCGACGATGCTGGAGGCGGGGAACAGGCCGTAAGAGATGCCCGGGTTCCACACCATCACCAGATTAAAAAATGGCAAGAGAGGCACGCCCTGCCCCGGCGCCATGTGCAGGAACCCCAGGCGATAAAGCAGCGCGAATTTCGCACCCTGGTCCGCGATCAGCGCACCCGCTGCCGCCACCAGACCCCAGTCCCGTGGGCTGGTCCTGCTCATGCCCGGGCCCGCTCCAAGGCCGCGTCACAGCGATCGCAAACGTCGGGGTGATTCTTGTGGGTGCCCACTTCGGTCAGCACGCGCCAGCAGCGGGCGCATTTGCCGCCTTCCGAGGCCGTGGCGGACACGGCCACGCCTTTGACATCGGGAAGAGCAAAGGCATCGGCAGGCGCCTCGCCTTCGACAATGCGAATGCCGGACGTGATCGCCACTTCGTCGAAAGGAAACGAGCGCAGGATCTGCGCGTCGGCGGCATCGGCAACATAAAGCGTGGGCGCGGCTTCCAGACTGGCGCCGATCTTCTTGGCGGCGCGCTCCAATTCCAACGCGCCCGTCACCACACGGCGCAACTCGCGCACCCGTTTCCATTTCTCGATCAGAGCAGGATTCTTCCAGGCCGAAGGCACGTCGAAGAAGGTTTCCAGATGCACGCTTTCGCTTTCGGGGAAGCGCGACAACCAGGCTTCTTCCATGGTGAAACAGAGAATAGGCGCGAACCAGGTGACCACCCGGCGGAACACTTCGTCCATCACGGTGCGCGCGGCACGCCGGCGCGCGGCGCCGCGTGCGTCGCAATAGAGCACGTCCTTGCGGATGTCGAAGTAGAAGGCCGAAAGATCGTTGGTGAGGAAATTGAACAGGGTCGCGGTGACGAGGTTATAGTCGAAGGCGCGATAGGCCTCGCGCACTTGCGCATCCAGCTCCGCCAGCTTCGCCAGCATGAAGCGTTCCAGTTCCGGCATTTCCTCGATGCCGATGCGCTCGGAGGAGTCAAAGCCCGCCAGATTGGCCAAGAGAAAGCGGATGGTGTTGCGCAAGCGGCGGTAGGCCTCGACATTGGCCTTGAGAATGTCCTGGCCGATGCGCAGATCCTCGGTGTAGTCCGATGACGCGGCCCAGAGGCGCAGAATTTCCGCGCCATATTTCTCGGCGATCACTTGCGGCGCCAAGGTATTGCCCAGCGACTTGGACATTTTGCGGCCCTGGTCGTCCAGCACGAAGCCATGGGTGAGCACGCCTTTGTAAGGCGCACGCCCTGTCGTCCCCACCGACTCCAGCAGCGAGGATTGGAACCAGCCGCGATGCTGGTCCGAGCCTTCCAGATAAAGATCGGCCTGATCGGCGCGCGGCCAATGGGGGTCGATGGGATTTTCCACGGTGAAGACATGGGTCGATCCGGAATCAAACCAGACGTCGAGAATGTCCTTGACCTGCTCATAATCGCCGGCTTTGCGCCCCACCCCCAGGAACCGTTCGGGGTCGGACGTGAACCAGGCGTCCGCGCCTTCGGCTTCGAACGCCTCTTCGATGCGGCGAAAGACGGCCGGATCGTTCAGCACTTGCCCGCTTTTCTTCTCGACAAAGATCGCCAGGGGCACGCCCCAGGCGCGCTGGCGCGACAGCACCCAGTCGGGACGGCTCTCGACCATCGAGCCGATGCGGTTCTGCCCGTGCGCCGGATACCATTTGGTCTCGGCGATAGCTGTGAGCGCCAATTCGCGCAATGTCCTGCCGCCGAATTGCGGCATCGCTTTGTCAATCGCCACGAACCATTGCGGCGTGGCGCGGAAGATCACCGGCGCCTTGGAGCGCCAGCTGTGCGGATAGGAATGGCGCAAGCTGCCCTTGGCCAGAAGCTTGCCGCGCTCGATCAAGGCCTTGATCACCGCGCCATTGGCGTCGCCATCCTTGCCCTCGGGCGTCAAAATGCGCTTGCCGGCGAAGTACGGCACCTTGGCGCTGAAGCTGCCATCGGGTTCGACCACGGCGAAGGCGTCGGGATTCTTGGCGGCATAGCCGGGGAACACCGACGTCACCAGTTCGAAATCGTCTTCACCATGGCCCGGCGCGGTATGGACGAAGCCCGTGCCGGTGTCGGCGGTGACATGTGCGCCGGCAAGCAGCGGCACCTGGAATTCATAGCCCAGGCTGCGGAAGGGATGCGCGGCGACAATCTCCTTGAGCTCGCTTTGCTCGACCGTGCGCACGCGCGAGACCATCATCTTGGCCTGCTTGGCAACTTCTTCGGCAAGCAGATCGGCCAGCAGAATCTGTTCGCCCGGACGCGCCAGCGAACCGTCGGCGGCGTCGGCGATCTGATAGAGGCCGTAGGAAATATCCGGCGAGAAGGCGATGGCGCGATTGCCGGGAATGGTCCAGGGCGTGGTGGTCCAGATCACCACAAAGCTGCCTTCCAGGCCGCCTTTGACGATAGGGAATTTCACATAGATCTGGGGCGAGACTTTGTCGTGATATTCGACCTCGGCGTCGGCCAGCGCGGTCTTCTCGACTGGCGACCACATCACCGGACGGAAGCCGCGATAGAGCAGCCCGTTCTCGATGAACTTCATCGCCTCACGGGCGATCACCGCTTCGGCCTTGAAATTCATGGTGGTGTAAGGCCGCTCGAAATCGCCGATCTGGCCCAGCCGCTCGATCTGTTCGCGCTGTACCTTCAGCCAATGGCTGGCGAAGACCCGGCAGTCGCGGCGCAGTTCGTCGGTGGGGACTTCGTCCTTGGATTTGCCCTCGGCGCGGTATCGTTCTTCCACCTTCCATTCGATGGGCAGGCCGTGGCAGTCCCAGCCCGGCACGTAAGGCGCGTCCATGCCCAGCATGCCCTGGGAGCGCACCACAAAGTCTTTCAGGATGTGGTTGAGGCCGGTGCCCGAATGGATGTCGCCATTGGCATAGATCGGGCCGTCATGAAGGATGAACAGGGGGCGGCCCCGCGCCCGGTCCCGCATCTTGCCGTAGAGGTCCAAGTCCTTCCAGCGCTTGAGCCATTTGGGCTCCGCCTCAGGCAGGCCGGCTTTCATGGGAAAGTCGGTGACGGGCAGGAACAGGCTGGCGCGGTAGTCTTGCGCCTGGGGCTGGGGCGGATTTGGCATGGTCCGAGCGCTTCTAACAGCGCAGGAAAGGCCCGTCTAGGTTGGCGCCTGGGGAGTTAGGGCCAGGATTTTGCGCGCTTTTTGGGCATCGGCGGCGATCTGGGCGATCAGGGCGTCCAGATTCTCGAATTTGGCCTCGGGCCTGAGATAGGCGATCAGCTCCACCGACAGATGCCTGCCGTAAAGATCGCCGTCGAAATCGAACAGATGCGCTTCCATCAGGGGCACCGGGGTCTGGTACATGGGACGGGTGCCGAAATTGGCCACGCCGTCATGGCGGCCGATCGGTTTCTCATTCTCGGTGATGGTGACCCTGACCGCATAGACGCCGAAGGACGGCGCCAGGCAGTGGCCCAGATGCATGTTGGCGGTGGGAAAGCCCATCGTGCGCCCCCGCCCGTCGCCATGCTCGACCCGCGCCTCAACCGCCCAAAATCGGCCCAAGAGACGTGCGGCTTCTTCGGGATGCGCGGCCCTGAGACTGTCACGGATGCGGGTGGAGGAAATCTTCTCGCCTTCTGTTTTCACCATGTCGAAAATTGTGACGGAGAAACCGTTGGCCTGGCCCATCTCTTTCAGAGTGGCGACATTGCCGGCGCGTCCCTGGCCGAACTCGAAGTCCGGTCCCACCACCACGCCGGAAAGGCCGATACCTTTGACCAGCACTTCGGTGACGAAGTTCTCCGCGCTGCGCTTGGCCATGCTCTCGTCGAAGGGAAGTGCGAACATCGCATCCACGCCCAACTCGGCCAACAACCGCGCTTTGGTGCGCAGCGGCGTGAGCCGGATGGAATCGGGACGGGGCCGGAAGAACTCGGCGGGATGGGGCTCGAACGCCAACACGGCAAGAGGACAGTTGTGCGCCTTGGCTTGGCGGCGGGCCTCGGCGATCAACGCCTGATGGCCCAGATGAACGCCGTCGAAATTGCCCACGGCCACCACCGCGCCTTTCAGCGAAGCCGGCACTTCGTCGTAATGACGGAATATCTTCATTCAGGCGGAAATAGGCCGCTTCGGCGCCAGCACCAGCGCTTCGCCGATCACCACGGGATTGCCGTTGACAGAGCAAAGGCAATCCATCACCACACGGCGGCGTTCGCCGATCTCCTTCACCGTCCCGGTGGTGACCACGGTGTCGCCGATGCGAACGGGCGCTTTGAACTCCACCTTGGCGGAGACGAAGATGGTGCCCTCGCCCGGAAGCTTCATGCCCAATACCGCTGAGATGAAGCCGATCGAGAGCACGCCATGGGCTACCCGGCCCCGGAATAAAGTGGTCTTGGCGTATTCCTCGTCGAAATGCACCGGATTCATATCGCCCGTGGCCTTACCGAAGGCCTGGACGTCTTCTTCCGTGACGGTGTTTTCGACGCTGGCCGATTGGCCCACCTTCAGGTCTTCATAATAGACGCTTACCATTTGAGAGCCCGCATGGATGCTTTGGCGCTGACATGATGGACGGCAAACATTTCGCCGAGATGACGTGCGGTATAAGGCTCGATCTCCTCGCCATGCAAGCCGTCGGCGATGAATAATGCCTCGATTCCGGCGTCCTGCGCCCCCTTAAGGTCGGTGACCAGGGCGTCGCCGATCGCCAGCGGTCTCGCCGGTTCCCCCGCCGCCTTCAGCGCCACCTGATAGATGGCGGGATAGGGCTTGCCGTAATAGATCACCTTGCCGCCGATCGCTTCATAGGCCTTGGCCAGCGCGCCGGCGCACCAGCAAAGCTGCTTGCCACGGTAAACTTTGAGATCGGGATTGGCGCACAGCATCAGGAGATTGCGGGCCCGCATCTCGGCCAGGATGCCGGCATAATCGTCCGGGGTTTCGGTGAGATCGTCGCGAAGGCCGATGCAGACGGCAAGCTCGGCGTCGGCAATGCTGGTGCGGGTGACGGACAGTCCGGTGAGCAGCGCAAGGTCCCAGTCGGTTCCAATATAATAAAGTGACAGCGGGCCGCGCCGGATCAGGTCTTCGCGGGTGGCCCCGCCCGAGGTGACAATGGCGTCGTAGAAATCGGTGGCGACGCCGATGCGGCGGAATTGCTCTTCCACCGCATCCGGCATGCGCGGGGCGTTGGAGAGCAGCACCACCCTTCCCTGGTCGCGGCGGAAACGGCGCAACGCCTGGGCGGCTTCTGGAAACGGCGCCTGGCCGTTATGGACCACGCCCCAGATATCGCAGATCAAGGCGTCATGATCGGGCGCGATTTCGGAAAGTCCCGTGATCAGGCGAGGCTCGGACATCGCCCCGGTTTGCACGGCCTTCAGGAATGGGTCAAGCGCTCTTGCGGAACTGCACCACCGGCGCGCTGTCGGACGCTTGCGAGGGCCGGGAATCCTCGCGTACCGCGCGCGGTTCGCCGAACAGGAAGCCCTGGGCGAAGTCCACATTGTAATCGAGGAGTTGCACCACGGTCTTTTCGTCTTCCACTTTCTCGGCGATCAAATTGAGGCCATGCCGCTCGAGCAGCTTTTTGAAATCCTCGGCCGCGACCTGGGCGCCGGCATCGTCCATGCCTCCCATGAGGATATCGGCGCGCACCTTGAGATAGCGGAAGCCCAGCGCTTTGAGTTTGTTGAAATCCAACGCCAGCGACTCCACATGGTCCATCGAAAGACCAAAGCCCATGCTGGACAGGCTGGCGAGATTGGATTCGCCCTCGACGCCGGCTTGGCGGACTGCATCCTGGTTGAACTCGAACATGATGTGCCCGGCGAGATCCTTGTTGGCGTGCATGTAATCAAGGAATTGCGGGAAGAATTCCTGATCGGTGAGAGTGTCGGCGGAGATGTTGCAGAACACGCCCACGCCGCGGCTCTTTTGCGCCAGGCGGCGGACCACTTGGACGCAGCGGAACAGCAGAAGATTGTCCACCACGCTCATCAGGCCGGCGGGACTTGCCACTTTCATGTATTGCAACGGCATGATCACCGTGCCGTCTTCGGCGCGCAGCCGCGACAAGGCTTCGTAGTAGCGCAGCTTTCTTTGCGGCAGGCTCACGATGGGCTGCAGGTAAAGATCGACGCGGTTCTCTTCCAGGCTGGCACGGATGGTTTCCAGCAACTCGCTGCCCGCCATGCTGGCGATATAGGCCTTCACCGAGCCTTGTGGCTTGCCGGTCTGCATCACCTGGGCAGGTTCGATCGTGTCCTGCACGGCGCGGGCACGGCTCCCGACACGGCCGGCGAATTCGCGCATCAGGCCTTCGAGAATCTTGAGTTCGGAAACGATCTTCTTGCCCTGCTGCTGGCTCTTGGCCTCGAACTCTTTGGAAAGATCGTCCATCCGGTTGCGCGTGGTGTTGAGCGACTGGTCCAGTTCCAAGGTGATGCGGCGAAGCGCGGTGACTTCGCGCTGGGCAGCACGCTTGTCTTTCATGCGCGCGAAGCTGGCCGCCACTTGCTGGGTGGCGAGAAACGCCACCGCGCCGGCAAGGATGGCCACCGGCCAACCGGAGAACAGCGCAAGCGCAGCCGTAATCGTGGCGCTGGCGAACAGCGCAGTCAGAGTGATCAGGAACCGGGTCATGCCCAAATCCATGGAAAGACGCGACCTCAGCTTCGCGCGTTGCCGTTTCCAAGACGTTAACTTTGACATACCCGAGGATGCGCGCGGGTAGTTCGTTACCGAGGTCTTAAAAAGAAAACGGCCCCGGTGGTCCGGGGCCGTTCTTCAAAGATACTCCATTCCGCGATCAGCGATGGTGCCCGCCACCATGGAAGCCGTGGCCACCGTGCCAGCCGCCGCCCCAGCCGCCAATGCCGAACGCGACCGACGGGCCACCGTAATAGCCATAGTAGCCAGGATAGCCGCAATAGTAGGAGCTGTAGTAGCCGCAGCCACCATAGTAAGGATAGGGAGCAGATCCCGGGCCGTAGTAGCCAGGGCCGACGCCCACGCCCACCACCACGCGCGCATCCGCCGGAGCGCTGGCTATCGCTGTCGCAGCGCCTGTCAGCAGCAACACGCTCAATGCGATCTTCGCGAATTTTTTCATCTCGATTCTCCTTGTCTCCGTAACCCGGCGCCGATGATGACGGCACGCGGCTGAACCTCATATGAACAAAGCGCGCGAAGCCCATCGCGTTTCCCATGCCGCGAAATGGCCTTGATTGGTGCCGGAATTCCGCGTGCTTTTTTTCTTTGAACCCCCTCCGGGTCCAACCGAGCTTCGAGAAGGTCCGACTTAGGAACCTGCGAAATTGATGGCGCGTCTTGGTCGGAAATTTCTTCCCCCATGGCCGTAAGGCCTGACGGGGAATGATGGGTTCCGAGGGCGTGTCCTGAGGAAGCCAGATAGGGGCAAAAAAAGGCCCCGTCCTTGACCTTTCAAGGACGGGCGCATAGATACCCAAGCAGCGGCTGGCACTCTTTGGAGTGGAGTGCTGCTGTTTCATATTTTTGTCGTAAAACCAATCCCTTAGGAGAGGCTCGCATGAAGTTCCGTCCCCTGGGCGACCGCGTGGTCGTTCGCCGCATCAAGGAAGACACCAAGACCGCCGGCGGCATCATCATCCCCGAAACCGCGCAGGAAAAGCCGCAAGAAGGCGAGATCGTCTCGGTCGGCCCCGGCGCGATCGATGAGAAGTCCGGCAAGCGCACCCCGCTGGAAGTCAAAGCCGGCGATTTCGTGCTGTTCGGCAAATGGTCCGGCACCGAAGTGAAGATCGACGGCGAGGAGCTCCTGATCATGAAGGAGAGCGACGTCATGGGCGTGATCGAAGGCCGCAAGCCGAAGAAATAATCACGAGCCCATCCAAACAGATTCAAACGAATTCAGGAGACAGTAAATGGCAGCCAAAGATGTAAAATTCGGCGCCGATGCCCGCGAAAAGCTGATGCGCGGCGTCGACATTCTCGCCGACGCGGTCCAGGTGACCTTGGGTCCCAAGGGCCGCAATGTCGTGCTCGACAAGAGCTTCGGCGCCCCGCGCACCACCAAGGACGGTGTCGCCGTGGCGAAGGAGATCGAACTGCACGACAAGTTCGAGAATATGGGCGCGCAGATGGTGCGCGAAGTCGCCTCCAAGACCAATGATGTCGCGGGCGACGGCACCACCACCGCCACCGTGCTGGCCCGCGCCATCGTGCGCGAAGGCGCCAAGTCGGTCGCGGCCGGCATGAACCCGATGGACCTCAAGCGCGGCATCGAAAAGGCGGTCGAACACGTCGTCGCCGATCTGAAGAAGCGCTCCAAGAAGGTCAAGGCCAATGAAGAGATCGCCCAGGTCGGCACGATCTCGGCCAATGGCGACAAGGAAGTGGGCGACATGATTGCCAAGGCCATGGCGAAAGTCGGCAATGAAGGCGTGATCACGGTCGAAGAGGCCAAGAGCCTGGCGAGCGAGCTGGACGTGGTCGAGGGCATGCAGTTCGACCGCGGCTATATTTCGCCCTATTTCATCACCAACGCCGAAAAGATGACCGCCGAGCTGGAGGATGTTCTGATCCTCATCCACGAGAAGAAGCTCACCAGCCTGCAGCCCATGCTGCCGGTTCTTGAGTCGGTGGTGCAGTCTGGCCGTCCGCTCCTCATCATTGCCGAGGAAGTGGAAGGCGAGGCGCTGGCCACCCTGGTGGTCAACAAGCTGCGCGGCGGCCTCAAGGTCGCGGCGGTGAAGGCCCCGGGCTTCGGCGATCGTCGCAAGGCCATGCTGGAAGACATCGCGGTCGTCACTGGCGGCCAGGTGATCAGCGAGGACATCGGCATCAAGCTTGAGAATGTCAAAATCACCATGCTGGGTTCGGCCAAGAAGGTCCGCATCGACAAGGACAACACCACCATCGTCGACGGTGCCGGCAAGAAGGGCGACATCCAGGCCCGCGTTGCCCAGATCAAGGCCCAGATCGAAGAGACCACCAGCGACTATGACAAGGAAAAGCTGCAGGAACGCCTGGCCAAGCTGGCCGGCGGCGTTGCGGTGATCCGCGTCGGCGGCGCCACCGAGGTGGAAGTGAAAGAGCGCAAGGACCGTGTGGACGACGCGCTCAACGCCACCAAGGCAGCGGTCGAGGAAGGCATCGTGCCCGGCGGCGGTACCGCCTTGCTCTATGCCTCCAAGAACCTCGCCAACCTGACCGGCGACAATGAGGACCAGACCCAGGGCATCGCCATCGTGCGCCGCGCGATCCAGCAACCGATCCGCATCATCGTTGAGAATGCGGGCCAGGAAGCTTCGATTATCGTCGGCAAGTTGCTGGAGCAGAAGTCGAACACCTACGGCTTCGATGCCCAGACCGAGAAGTATACCGACTTCATCGATGCCGGCATCGTCGACCCCACCAAAGTGGTGCGCGTGGCATTGCAGAACGCGGCATCGATCGCGGCTCTGCTGATCACCACCGAGGCGATGGTCGCCGAGCGTCCCAAGCGCGAATCCGGTCCGGCGATGCCGGGCGGCGGCGGCATGGGCGGCATGGGCGACATGGACTTCTAAACCTGTCATCCCGGCCAGCGAGCGTAGTGTAGCGCGAGCCGGGAGCCAGCCTAAGAAAAGCGAAAGGCCCGGTGGCAACACCGGGCCTTTTGTTTGATCAACCTGCGCTGCGCCCGGCGGCGCGGCTACGTCCATCTGGGCGGCGAAGGCTGATTTCCTAAATCATATCGAGAGCCCATCCGTCGCGAGACGGGTGGGCTTTTTTACGGCGCACCATGCGCGGTCGTCATGGCGCCGGAATGGGCGTACATCCCGATCATGGTGCCGACAAAGCCGCCCGCTTTCGCGGTGCTGAGGATCGTGCCGTCGGCATCGGCCAGAAGAATTTTCCAGGCGCCGCCGGTGGCATAGCTGAAGTCATAATGGCCGCCGCGCGCATCGATGCGCAGCCGCACCGGCCCGGCACTGGACAGCGGCACCGAGGCCAGGACCACGCCATCCACACTGTCGTCCTCACCGGCGCGGCGCTCTACCCGGATAAGGCGCTTGCCGCCGTCATTGACCAAGCCGACGAAATAGTAATGCGCTTCGTTCTGGTAAGCAGCGAGGCCCGCCTTATCGCCGTCATGAGCGGCGGCGAAGCGAACGCGGGTGGACGCACTCATAGTCAGGTGCTGCTGGCGGCGAGCGATGAAGCTGGGCTGGCCAATATCGCCCAGTTTTTGTGCCCGCGGGGTCAGCGCCAGGCCTTGGCCGGTCTTGTACCACGCGGCCTGCGGCACGCGCGGCGTCATCCAGTACAGCGGCAGCGCGGCGCCCTTGAAGTCCTCATGCAGGGTGAAGTTTCCGCTCATTGCAATCGGCGCGCTGTCCGCCGGAAGGTTGGGCAGTGCTTGGCGATACGGCACCGGCGTCTGCGGCGGCAGGATGATGGGCCAATCATTTTCCCAATGCACCGGCAGCAGGAATGCCTCCCGCCCGGTATTGTAGAGGTCGCCGCTGTAGGGCCGCGTTCCCAGAAACACCGCCCACCATTCGCCATTGGGCGTTTCCACCAGCGAGGCGTGACCGACCGAGGTCACCGGATCGGGCCGCTCGCCCAGGTCGCGCTGGGTGAGGATCGGCTTCGGGTATGGCGTGAAGGGGCCGTCGGGGCGCTCGCCCATATAGATGACTTCGGAATGATTGATCGCGGTGCCGCCCTCTGCGGTCATCAGATAATAATGTCCACCGCGCACGAAAAGATGCGGGCCTTCGGCCCAGACTGGCTTGGTCGAGATGTCCACGCCGCCATTGACGATCACATGCGCCGGCCCGCTGGTCCTGGGGGTGGAAAGGTCGAACTTGCGGATCCAGATCGCGCGGTGGCCATCATAGAGCGGCTTGCCCTCCGGCGCGTCATTGTTGAGCAGCCAGGCGCTGCCGTCCTGGTCAACGAACAATGACGTATCGATGCCGCCGACATCCTTGAGCCAAACCGGATCGGACCACGGCCCGGCGGGATTCTTCGCGGTGATGATATAATTGCCGCCGCAATCCACGCAGGTATTGACGATATAAAAGGTGCCGTCGTGCCAGCTGATGTCGGGCGCGAAGACGCCGCGTGACAGCCCCAGACTGTCGAAATTCAGCATGCCCGGCCGGTTAATGGCGTTGCCGATCTGGGTCCAGTGCACCAAGTCGCGGCTGTGAAACACCGGGATGCCGGGGAACCAGCAGAAGGTCGAGCTGACGAGGTAATAATCGTCCCCCACCCGCACCATGCTGGGGTCGGAATAGAAGCCGCCCAGGATGGGATTCTGGTATTGCCCGGCGGGCAGCGGTGCGGCGGCGGTCGCGTCATTCCCCGTGTAGTCAAACGAGTCGAAACGGGCGACCTCGGCGGCCTGCGCCGCCAACGGCAATGCACAGAACAGCAGCGCGGCGAGGATTGTCTTCATCGAGGCACTCCCCATTCCAGTTGCAGCAGCGACGCCAACTGGCGCGGCATGTCTGTTTTAATCGTCATGGCGGGAGCTGCAAGAGCTGACCTGCATCCCCAATTCGGCGCCGAGACGGATGGGCCTCTTGCTACCCGGCGTTGCCGGCTGCTGCGATGATGGCATCGATCCGGTTCGCCCAGCGGTGATTTAGCAATGCCTTGTGCTGCCCGGCCTGGGCGATCGCGAATAACCGCGCGGGGTCTTCAACAAGATCGCGCAGGTCGGCGAGGTCTTGCTCCAGATGCCGCCAGCGGAACGGCATCATCTCCCGCCCCGCATCGAACTGATCGGCGTAATAGGTGCTGAAGTCCGAGGCTGCCACCGCGCCCGCCAGCATGGCGGTGAAGGGCCGCTCGTGGCTGCCCCGCCCGAAATTGGCGTTGATGTTGATCACCATCCGCGACTGCTGCATCAACCGGATGGCGTCATGGAAGCCGCAAATGCCGCGATAGTCGATGTTCGGAAAGCGCGACAGGTCATCGTCATAGCCGCCGCCATACACCGTCAACGGCAAACCGGCATTGGCCGCCGCCTCGAAGAATTTATGCCGCCGCAAGGCGCGCACCCATTCATGCACCTTATCGGCCAACAGGCGCACCTGCCGGATGGACGGATCGGGAAGGTTGGGATCAAGCCCCATCCGTTTCAAGGTGGCGTCCAGCGCATCCAGCGCCGGCACGAACTCCTGGGATGTCGCATAATCCGCCGCCTCGGCAAAGGCGCGCTGAATGTTGGCAGGAAAATCCTTCCACGGCGGATCGACGGGGCGATAATAGGTGCCACTGAAAAGGATGGGGATCGGCCGCCCAGCCGCGAACGCGGCAGCCGAAGCGGGCAAAGCAAAGGGCTCGCCGGTTCCCGCATGGGGACTGAATCCCACATGGGCGAAGCGCTCGGGCCCGTAAAGCTTCAGGATCGCTTCCGCATGGCTGGGATCGACCGTCAAGATCGCAGAGGAACTGTCGGTATTTTCGAGAGCTTCCAAAAGCGACAGCGGATAATCGACATACTGGATGACAACCGGCGCCCCGATCAGTTCGCTGAGCGTGCGCCGCTGGGGATCCACATAATGACCGAGGATGTAGAAGGTGAAGGCAAAATCCACCGGCCCTACCGCCTTCAAAGCCTCGTGGATTTCATCGTGGGTTTTGAGGGGTGCCGTATCCAGCACCACCGGCTCGATATCACGTGCCTGGAAAGCTGCCGCCACCGCATCGGTAAAATCCCTCAGCACGTCGTAGCGGCTCACACCCTTGATCAGCAGCACACGCGAAGGCGTCATCGGGAGAACCTGGTGGCGGTCATGGAGATAGGTTTCCTCGATCTTCGTTTAGCGAAGATTAACCATAATCACGCTTGATAAAGCCCCTAATCAGGCGAGGCGATCTCTATGGCTGTCCCGATGTCAAAAGGCGTTCGCGCGCCTGCGGAACAGCTTTATCGCGCCGTCATCAAGCACTTCTTTTTGAATCAAGAGCCCGCCAACGACGCACCCCTGCCCGCCGGGCGCCTCAAGCACGAGCGCCTGTTGCCGCCCTATTTCGGCGAGATGGGCTTCGAGATCCGCTATCATCTGGCCCAGGTCGAACCCTGGCTGCGCCATGGCTGGAAGATCGTCACGCGGCGGCCGGCTTTTTATCCTGAAGGCAGCGCCATCGCGGCGCCGGAATTCTTTGCCGCCGCCGACCAGGTATTGGCCAGCTATGGCGTGGTCAGCAGCCATGGCGGCTTGCACATCCCGCCGCTGGAATCGGGCGACATCGGCATCGATCACCGGTTCGATAGCAAGACCGGCACCATCACGGTGCATCTGTCGGAGATCCGGAAAGTCACCACCCAGGCGCTGGCCGAGATCGCCATCCGCAGGCTGTTCCTGGAATGGTTTCATTCCGATTCGCGCAAACTTTTGGATTTCGACCGCTTCCAGCTCTCTTTCCTGGGTTCGGCGATCGGCAATTGGGAATATCGCATCGGCGTCGCAGTGCCGCCTAGCTTCCAGCCGCCCAGCTTTGTCACCCCGCCCGAACCCGTCGCGCCGCATGTGGGCGTGCAGATGCGCAATGTGGTCAATGGCGTGCAGCAGAACCGCAACAGCGATCCGGAATGGATGCTGGCCAAGGCGCAAGAGATTGCCGCGCATCTGGGACTGGACCTCCTGGTCTATGGCCATCCGGGCGGCTGCATCATTCCCGCCGGCCATCGCACGACATGGGATGCTGCGCGTCCCGATGGCCACATGGCGCGCGAGTTGGGCACCCTCAAATCCTGCTGCATCATGCTGGCGCCCAACAGCGGCTGGGCTGATTTGATGGCGTGGCTGCAAATTCCCGCACTTCTGGAAGGCGCCGGAAAGCCCGGAACGTTTGAACCGCTGCGCGATTGCTTCCAGCCCAGGCTGGCGGTACTGGACCGGGGCGCGCCCGCCGGTCCGCAAGCCGACGCCCTGATCGCCGCAACCGGATGCGTATTGCCGGATGACGGCGCGCCGCCCCTGGTCGATCCGCGCCTGTTTCCCTGGGAGCCGTGACGTCGCTTGTGGCGCGGGTTATAGTCGCCCGTATATCACGGGGTGACGCGATGAGATCCTTGATCCTTTCAATGTGCGCGTTGGTGTTCGCGCTTTCCGCGCCCGCCATCGCGCAAGAGATGCAGGCGCCGCCCAAATGCGCCTCGGTCGCCGCGCCGCCGCCCGCGCTGTCGGGATGGAGCAGCAAGCAAGACCTTGCCGCCGCAGCCAAGGAAGACAGCGTTGCCTCCGCCGCGCTCACGGTGAACCACGCCGCCGCCGTGGCCTTGCACCCCACCCGCGAAGTGAACTTCATCACCCAGCCGGACAAGCCCGGTGGATCGGTGGCGCATGGCGGGTTGCTGGGCGTGAGCATCGCCAGCGCCGGCACCTATCAGATCAATCTCAGCTCGGGCGCGTGGATCGACCTGGTGCGCGACGGGAAAAGCGTGCTCTCGACCGCGCATGCGCCCGGTCCCGCCTGCACCGGCATTCGCAAGACGGTGCAATTTCCGCTTCAACAAGGACGTTATGTGCTGCAGATCTCGGCGAATGCCGATCCCGCCATCGATGTGATGGTGTCTCAGGTCAATTGATGCGCGGGCTGTTTCTTGGCGTGGCGCTGGCGATGGCGGCCGTGGCGGCTTCCGCCCAGGCGCAAACTTACGTCTGGCATTTGCCGCCAAGTGTCGCGCCGCCACCCGTGCCGGCGGACAATCCCATGTCCCCCGCAAAAGTCGCGCTGGGCCGAAGGCTGTTCTACGACGCCGACCTGTCACGCGACGGCACCACTTCGTGCGGCACCTGTCACGAACAGCACCGCGCCTTCACCGAAGGCAATGCCAGTCATCCCGGCGTGGGCGGCGTGCCGGGACGGCGCAATGTGATGGCGCTGGCCAACGCCGCCTATTTCACGCCGCTGACCTGGGCCGATCCGGGGCAGCACGGCTTGGAGGAACAGATGTTGGTGCCGCTCCAAGGCACGCATCCGGTCGAAATGGGCATGGCGGGCGAGGATGCGGAATTGGCCACCCGCCTCGGCGCCGATCCCTGCTACCGCCAGATGTTCACTGAGGCTTTTCCGGAAACCAAAGGGCACATCGACGTGGCCGCGATGGGCAAGGCGCTGGCCTCGTTCGAGCGGACGTTGATTTCTTATAACGCGCCCTATGACCAGTTGCGGCGCGGCGACCAAGGCGCGCTGTCCGATCAGGCGCGGCGCGGCATGGCGCTGTTTTCGTCACTCCATTGCGACAGCTGTCATGCGGGGACAAATTTCACCGACCTGAAATTCCACAATATCGGGCTTTACGATGCGGACGGCAAAGGCGCCTATCCGGCGCGCGATCACGGCCTGATCGAGATCACGCAAAAGCCCGCCGACGAAGGCGCGATCCGCACGCCGTCGCTGCGCAATGTGGCCCTCACCGGCCCCTATATGCATGACGGTTCGGTGAAGAGCCTGGCTGACGCGATCCGCCGCCATCTGGAAGGGACCAGCCCGCTGAAAGACGCGGCGCTGCGCGGCGTTACGGCAAATGATGCCGATGTCGGCGACCTGGTGGCGTTCCTGCAAAGCCTTGCCGACAGGGGCTTTGTCACCAATCCGGATTTCGCCCTGCCCAAGCTGGCCTGCGGTAAGCCGAATTACTGACAGCAATCATCGCGACAAATCGACGATCCAGTTCACGGCCCAGCTCTTGCCGCCATCGGGCGAGAAGGACTGCTCCATTCGCGCCGACTTTGGCGTGACATCGGACCAGACATAGCGAACCTGAACCATGCGGCCGTTGCGCAACTCGGAATCGAAGAATTCGCCGCGCTTGCCTGTAAACTGACCAATGAGCGGTGGAAGACCCAGTTCGCCCTTATCAAGGTCGAGCCCATAAATACTCCATTGGTGCGATGCCGGATTGTACATGCGAAGCGCCTGACCCCGGAAACGCAGATGCGTCCTGGGTACCTGGACATCGAATTGCTCAAAATTCGCGTTGGTGTCCAGAAGCTTCTTGTCATTGCAAACGCCGTCATAATCGACCCAGATGCCCGTGCGCGGATCGCTTGTGGTGACGCCGGTCTTTCGATCGATCATCCGGTGCAGATGAGCCTTCCAGTCACCGATCAGGAAATCGAAATCATGCGCGCCATCATGCTGTGGCCCGGGCTGAGCCGGCGCGGCTACCGATGGCAATGCGAAGAGTGTCGCTATTAAAACCAGTGCCGGAAAATAAA